>JBAWWJ010000230.1:0-12419 GCA_037146815.1 Planctomycetota bacterium | reverse complement strand
GCGCGCCAATAATCGCTACAAATCCGCAACGGAACTCGCTTGTTTAAGGACTAATCTTGTTGTGCCTGGGAGTCCTCGTGGCAGGCGGATGGTCATTCATGGCCACCAATTTGACTTGGCCATTTATCGCTTCCGTTTTTGTTGGAGGTGTTTGCATCGCCTTGGCTCAACCGCTCTCCGTACGGACGACGCGCGTCACGCCCCATACGTTGGAGTGTATCGTCCATGAAGGCTTTGCTGCCGAGTTCGATAAACTGAATCAGGTACTTCCGGGTGACGCGTCGAACAATGTCGCGTTCTTTCCGCGTGGACAGGAAGCATCGGGTGAACCTCCTCAGTTCCCAACGTTTCAATAGCGAATTGCGTTTTCCAACAATCACTGAACGCGGCGATCAACGTGAACTGCAGTGGCTGACGGTTCAAAGTACCAATGTGCAGATTGGAAGCGCGCGTTTTGTCGTGGCAAAGTCACTTTGAAACGATTAGTATGCCATTACATCGTTCGACGCTCCGGTCGCCAACGTTATGACGGTGCCAGAAGAATACTTCCCGATGATGACGCCGGGGTAGCAGATTTGGCATACTAACACCCCAATGATTTTCGCTTTCGTAGAGGGGGGCTTGCACCCCATGACTTCAAGCCCATGTTGGGCGTAACAGTGAATTGGAACCGCCGATGACACCGGTTTCAAAAATCTTGGTTTTCCTGCTGCGGCCCCGTTTCCGCTTTCGTTAGGCAGTCTAAAATTTAGGATGACAAATGGCGAATTGGCGGACGTTGGAGTTCCAGGGTTTCACGGTTATTAGTCGCGTTGCTGCGGTTTTCCAAGTAGGGCCCCCACTCCCTGATCCATTGCCATTTGCAAGATTCACCGTCAAAGTGCTAGAAAAAAATGGCTCATTCCACGCGCATCTGGATATCGCAGTTCGAGGATCGGATGGCCATCCCAATGGATATGCCGGACTTGGTGACAGCCCCGACGACGCGCTCGCAGACGCTCTCCAATACTTTTGGAACGCTGTGCAAGAATCCGGTGCATCACAAATTGAGGACTTTGTCTCGCTGGATACCGAAGGTCCACAGTGGTTGGCCTAATGAATTTGGCTTTGTCTTCGCGTGATCGCCAAGTGGCCCTGCCTGCTTCAAGCTGGGTGCGCAACACAAGAAAATTCAATCGGAGCCTCGATGCACGAGTCACACTAATCCTTCGGCCCCGCCTTTGAGCAAGCAAGGCTACCCTGCCACACACGATCCTGACCTTTGGAACGGCGAAATTCCAATGCGATCCATTCTGGGTGTTTTTTGGCGAGTCTGGCGATGTTCTTTTTTGGCTTTCTGTTTTGGGGGCTAAATCCGCTTCCGTATCAATCGTGAAGCAAGCCGACCGACGAGCCAGGTGCGATGGAAGCACTACGAAGACATTTTCCTGAGCGAGGGACGTATTTCTGCCCTTCGTTTGATTCCGATCCGAAAGTCACGGATGAGAAGTTCCGCAAGGGGCCCCTGGCGTTCGTTTTCTTGCTGACGCCGCAAGGTCGTCCGGTCGAAGATCCCCGCATCATGATCCAGGGATATCTTTTGAGTCTTGTCGGGCTGTCGTTAATCACCGTTCACATGCGTCAGGTTCGGTCAACACTGCCGACCTATAGCAGTCACGTCCTGTTTGCAGCACTCTCCGGGGTGATTGCCACCGTGATGATATTGATCGGCGATGCCGTCTGGTGGCAGATGCCGCTTCCCTGGAAACTGTGGCAGGGACTGTACCACGTTCTCGGCTGGACGATTTCGGGCGCGGTGCTGGCTCGATTCGTTGATAAGTAGCGATCAGATGCAGGGTGGCAACGCGACGTGAAGTTTACCACCCGGTCAAGCCCGGTGGAGTACTGTTTCCACGACGCGATTGGTCTGGAAGGCGGCGTAGTGCAGAAGCCCGCCTCCATCGAGACAAGCTCGAAGGGGGCGGAAAGGGCGAAGTTCGACGACGTACTTTACCCGTGAAGTAACACTCGATGGCGTCAGAGATCAGCCTTGAAACCGTTAAGGTCAGTCTTCGCTTCGCCGAGTCGATCGCTGGCTGCTGCGGCCACTGGCCTTCGTGACTCGACGTGAATCCTCACTGGCGGACGCTTGTGCGATCTGGCCAGACTTGGCATCGCCGCCGATTCCTGCTGTGGAATCCTTAATTCCCCCCTGATCCAGGAATGAGGTGATTGACGTCAGGACTTCCTTGCGCTGTGGAATCTCGGCACCGCTTGGCAGCTTGACTGTCATCTCCAGGTAGCGGCTGACTTCCGAATGCGTTGGCAGGCCCGTTCGACGGTCGATTGTACATTGACCTGCGCAATGTCCGTCCTTCAACGTGATTTGCATGTTGCGCACCCCGTCGTTATAGCTGACCGGAGTCGTTGACCCGGCGATCTTGCCGATCAGGCTGATTTCTGCAGATTTATCCGTCAGATTCTTCAAGACGCAGCGCGTCGATACGCTCATCGGAATCGGACCTTCGGAACGACGATTTTTCAATTCCCAGACCGACCCTTGTTTCACCGCCACAGCGGGATGACGCGGATTATCGCTGTATGGTAGCAGGCCGATTCCGTCATCTACGAAATTCGCCAATCCATCTTCGCTCTGAGTCCCCTCAAGCTGCCGCATGACCTGATCACGGTAGGCGGGAGGAACATCGCGCAGACAGCGCTGCAGGAATTCCTGGAATCCGATCAACTCGGTCACACGGTTGTCCGGCCCAATCCAGAATGAGAATCCGTTATCCTTAAGCCCTGCGTAGACAAGTGCTTCTGTCGGAACAGGATTGCGGCTTTCGGAATTGTATTCGACGACGCGGCCAGCAATGTTGTGGCCATATTTGACCTTGTGATAGCGGACCGAAAGCCGCTTGTTACCGTCGCGGACCTCTTCAACAACCAATGACAGCAACATTTCCAGCATGGAGCGGTTGGTGAGCATCCCCCCCTGCCCGTCTCCCTGCTGTAACCGCTGATCGATCTTTTTGACGAGCGGAAACCGGTCGCCGACCTTCAATTTCAGCTCTAATTCGCCTTCCATCGGCTTGGAATCATCGGCGATTTTTTCGCCATCGTCTTTGTCATCGGGCGATTCATCCCCGTCGAATTCTGCCGTTTCATCATCGGCGTCGGATTCTGCGGATTGAAAATAACTGCATCCTGGAAGCGTAAAAACCAGCAATGCCAGCAGCACTGCGGAACGAAAAACAACATACGGCATCGTGGGACCTTCCATGGTCGGGGACACCCGTCATCGAATCCGCCGCCCCCAAAAACAATCCCGAGGCGATTCGATGAACCTGCAAAGACCGGGAACTTAGCACGCTGGCGAAACGGCGCGAAGATGAAGTTTGACACGGAGAACCGTTCGAGTGCACTTCGTCGCTGATTGACTTCTGAAGAGGCCGCACGACACCTGCGTTGCCGGAACTGTGACCATTCCCGGTAGTCTGCGAAATTGGCTTGAGCGGGCCACGTCTGCTTTCTCGTTACGTTTAATGCTGTGCCCAAAAAGAGTTACGTCACTGAAAATGACGTGGCGATTTGAGGAGTTGGGAGTAAACTCAACGCAACTTCCGCGGCATTCCATTCGGCTCGCTACTTGATTCAGTCGATCTGGTGCGACCAGTTTTTCAAATTGACCGACGCCGACGCGTTCAGCGAAAAGAGATGGCGCCGGCTATCCTGTTGAACCGAGACGACCCCAACTTCGCGCAGGCCCCCCAAGTGCTTCGACACGGCCGGTTGAGCTACTAACCCCAACGCGACTACCGGATCGTTCACGGATCGATGCTCGGCGGCTGGTCGAGAGTTGTATTAGCAACGGCGTTCTCGACCACCCACTGCGTAAGAATTGCTTCGGTTGCCCGCCGGAGATTACACTTTACTGAGTGTCCGTTAGATATGGCCAGATCTGGGCGGCGGATTAACGCTCGAGGACGCGTCCCGATGGTAGCGGTTGATATACATTCATCACACGGAGGTGGAAAGATGGCTCGCAACGATCAGCGGCGGCAGAAGAAGTTGGAAGCAAAGCGAACGAAGCGCAAAGAACAATCGAAGGCCGTTGCTCGATTGAAGTCGACCGGCGTTGCTGAGCGTATGCTGGCAGGAAGTCGCTGGCCGATCACAGAGTCTCGAATTTCCGATACCCTCTGGGACCAGGGGATGGGGTACGCGGTTCTTGTCCGACGAGGGCCGGGTGGTACCGCTGCAATGAGTATGTTCCTGCTGGATGTGTTTTGCCTGGGAGTCAAGGACGCCATCGCGCATTTTGGCCCGGAAATCGACGTCTCGTCCCGGCTGTCACAAATGTCCGACAATGGGATTCGATGGCTTAAGGTATCGCCGGAATACGTGCGAAAGCTGGTCGAAGGCTCGATCGGCTATGCCCTGAACCTGGGACTGGCTCCGCATCGCGATTGTGCGGCGGCAATCAAGTTGTTCGGCGATATCGACGCTTCAAAGTGTGAAGACAAATTCGAATTCGGCTGTGAAGGGAAACCCCGATTTATCTCGGGTCCCCATGACAGCCCTGCGCGATGCCAGGCCGTGATGGATACACTCAATCGGACCTGCGGTGTTGGCAACTTCCATTACGTCATGCATGTAAATGATCCGAACGACCTGTTCGAGGACGAATTGGAAGACGACGACGAAATGTATGTCGACGAAGACGATGAGTAACGGAGCAGGATTCAACCTCAAACGGACTTGGGCTCGAAACGCCGAATGACCTGAGTCACTTCGCGTTCGAATCGGACAACGCGGAAAGGGGCGAGGAAATGCTCTTCCCCGTCCTTCATCGACTCGCTGATCAGGGTTTGACCGAGTCGCACTGGCGAACGGCAGGTTAGCCCAAGTTACGCTGTTGGGACGATCAAATAAGGACTTACGTGCGATTTCGGGGTGTAGTCTTCACTACATATTTGTGAGTTCGTCCAATCGGCGGAGGCGGCGTGGCAGGTTCAGGCCGACTCCTGCAGTGCCGTACGATTCTACGAGAATCGAACCAACTTCAATTCTGGAAAACAATCAAAACGGCTTGAGCGACATTGGTGGGTTGACATACATTGAACTGCAATGTATTGTACTTCTATGGAACTCACCAAAGATCTGATTGGAGCGTCTGCCGCCCCATTGATACTTTCCATTCTGAAAGAAGGGGAAAGTTACGGGTATGCGTTGATTCAACGGGTGCATGAGTTGTCAAAAGGTGAGATCGAATGGACCGATGGAATGCTCTACCCAGTTCTTCATCGCCTCGCGGAGCAGAAACTGATTGAGTCACACTGGCGGACGGCGGAGAACGGGCGACGCCGAAAGTATTACGTCCTGAAGCCCGAAGGGCATCAGGCTCTGGCGGTTCAACGCGAACAATGGCGAGTCGTGAATCTGGCTCTCGGACAACTTTGGGGGACGTAGCATGTTCAACCTGGAGAATGAAATCCGCCACTGGCACCGTTCGATGCTGGCTCGCCTGCCTTTGCACCGCGATTCCATTGCCGAGTTAGAGTCGCATTTGCGGGACGCCGTTCAGGCCAATGTTCAAGCGGGGATGTCGTCACGCGATGCATGGACTACAGCATGTTCGCAACTAGGCAGTCCTGATGCTCTGGCTGCTGAGTATCTCAAGTTGTCGAAGTGTTGCGTTTGGCACTGGCTTCCCGCCAAAACTGTCCTCGGAGTCTATGGTCTGATGGCCATTCTGTTGATGGCGTTACTTGCTTCGCGAGTCTCGTCAGGAAAGACCGAACTACTGCTGGCGGTGCATGTGCTGGCGATCACGCTGGGTTACAGCGCCGTGTTTGCGGTCAGTGCTATCACAACGTGGTCGATCCTGTCACGAGCGTTTTCAGGTTGGTCTCATGTCGAAACTGAAATTCTCGGCCGGACGATTCGTGCTGCGGCAATCGCCTCACTGACAATGACAGCAATCGGCGTGATGACTGGCTGTCTCTGGAACCATGGTCGCACCGGAATTTATTGGGGCGGTAGCCTCAATGAGATGAGCGGTCTGGCGGTGTTGTTCTGGAATCTTCTTGTGCTTGGATTGCAGGCCTACCAACGTGACGAGCGTACGCGAATGCTGGCCAGTCTGACCGGGGCCATCGTTGTTGCGACGTGCTGGTTTGGGACTGTATTGGCACAGCGTGCCTCGGATTACGGCGTTTCGATGACTGCAAGCTCCCCTGTCATCCTTGCGGGAGTCGCACTACTCGCTCTCGTGGGAATGACATTACTTCCCGCAGGTCGTCTTCGGTTTTACAAGAGCGCGTAGGAACTCGCTGGCGATCTGTAACGGCCAGATCAACTCTAACGAACATGGCTGTTGGATCACTCGGTGAGACTGATGCGCCCGGCATTTCACAGATCAGGTTGCCGGAAGATTCCGCCGATCATCTCAGGGAGATTCACCGAATTCTAATATCTCCTTAATCGATGACCAGGGAGGATCGTCGTTGCACACGGTCCGTTGACGTGAGCTGACTGGGGACAATCCGGCACAGAATCGGACTCAACAAAGTCGTAGCCTGTCGAACTGGATGCCTGCACATGAGCCGTGCTTCGATTAATGATCTCCAGAATCACTCCCTGGGCCGTACTTCGACGGCAACCTTACCACCGGTTTCGCAGCGGATCTGGGGCGTCCGCAACATTGTCAACAAGTTGGGGCCCTGCGAGTGTCGACGGCGGCTGCTGCATATGCTGCCAGGACTGATGCCAGCTTGGCTTCTCGTCATTCCTCATCAGGACCCCTGGGGGCCTCTCCTGATCGGGATTGTTGTCGCAATGTCGATTGCGATCGTGGCTTTTGCGATCCGACGCGAAAGTGATTTCGCCCGGCCGAACGAGAGTCAGTGGCATCACTCAGTCATGGGATACACCATCCCGGTGGTCGCACTCCTTCTGCTTCTTCCCGGACGCAGCGAAATCGGACTGATGACGCTGGGAATATTGGCGTTTGGAGACGGTTCCGCCGCACTGGGGGGAAAGATGATTGGTGGGTATCGACTCCCCTGGAACCGACGTAAGACATGGGCAGGGTTATTTTGCTTTGTCACGATGGGGACGCTGGTGGCATCGTTCAACTACTGGATCGATGCAAAACCTGTGGTGTCATATGGGGTCGCGTTGAGTATTGCGTCGGTTGCCGCAATGGCGGGAGCTTTCGTGGAATCTCTGCCAATTCGATCACATGACAATTTTCGAGTCGGGGTGACTTCCGCCTTGACGGGCCTGCTGATGCACACGTACATACTGGGCTGGTGATGCTGGTACGAACTCGCCGAACACGCATGGAAACGACTCGAGTACCCACTGTCGTCAGTCGCGCCACGTTGCTGGACGTTCGGCATCTGTCTAAAAAGTTCGGCAAGCATCATGCTGTTGTTGATGTCAGCCTGACGCTGCAACCGGGCGAGGTTTTGGGACTGCTCGGCCCTAACGGTGCTGGTAAAAGCACGTCGATGATGATGATCTCGGGCCTGCTGAAGCCCGATGCTGGCGAAATCCTGATCGATGGTCGTCCGTACGACGGGCGTGATGCCGAAACCAAGCGAAAGCTGGGGGTGGTTCCACAGGATCTGGCGATTTATCCCGACCTGAATGCCTTCGAAAATCTGCAGTTCTTCGGACGACTCTACGGACTGAGAGGCACGGAACTGAAGCGCCGGGCCGACGACATCCTCGAGCGAATCGGCCTGACAGACAGTGCTTTTCGGGCTTCCGGCAACTATTCGGGAGGAATGAAACGCCGCCTGAATTTCGGCATCGCTCTGATGCATGAGCCATCGATCCTGATTCTCGATGAACCAACTGTCGGGGTCGACCCTCAATCGCGTTCGCATCTATTAGATTGCGTTCGAGATCAGGCGCGGTCGGGGGTTGGGATTATCTACGCCAGTCATTACATGGAAGAAGTCCAGACGATCTGTGAACGGGTTGCGATTGTCGATCATGGCAAAGTCCTGGCCTGCGATGCTATTCCCAAGCTGTTAGAGGGGCTTGCCAGTGACCTGCTCATCTATGTCGATGGCGAAGGGGATGTTCGCGGTCGGCTGGCGGGGTTGGCGAGAATTGAAATGGGGGGCGACGGGAACAATGTCATCGTCCTTTCCGGCACCTGTGGCGAGCTTGGCGAGCGATTGAGATCGATCCTGCATCACCTGATGGCCGCACGCGTCAACGTTGTACGAATTGAGACTCAACAAACCAACCTGGAACGATTGTTCCTGCAATTGACGGGGTACGGGCTGCGTGACTAGTTCCTTGACGAAGAGTTTTTCGGGTTCGATCAATCAGCCTGAACGCGCGAGCATCCGGATCTAACCGTGGGCCAGTCCCCAGCGGCTGATGGCCTCAACCCGAATTCTCGCAGTGGCATGCTAAGAGATGGATTCAGTCTTACGACGCATCACGCGATGAAAACCGAACGAGAATTCCGACAAACGTAGAATCCCAAAATCAAAAAGCGAACTGAATATGTCTGCCTGGCAGATTACGCGTAAAGATCTGATGCTGCTGTTGAAAGATAAGCGAGCTGTCGTTTTGCTGCTTGTCTTGCCACTGTTGTTCATTTCGATCGTGGGAATGTCGACCGGCCAGTTCCTTACCAAGGACGACGATGCGCAGCGGTTTCGGATTCTGGTTGTCGATCGCAGCGCCAGCGAATTATCCGCGAAACTGATTACTGCGCTCCAGCGACAGAAGGAATTTCTGGTTCGTGTCGTCGAATCGGCTGAAGAAGCAGATGAAACTTTGTCGCGTGGCGACGCATCCATGTGGCTAACCATCGGCGCCGAATTCGAAAGTCGGGCGGATGAACTGCGAATCTCTGAAATCTTCAATTCGGATTCCGGTCCACTTGCCGGTGGACCCGAGGCACTCGATCTGCGACTGGAAACTCGACCGGCCGCGATCGGAATTGGACGGCTGCTGGAAGGTGTGATCTTTACGGAGGTCATCAAGGTGATTGCTCCTGTAGCAGCGGAAAAAAATGCCGTCACGCGGACCTGGATTCGTAAAGCTGAAAATGAAGAATTGGCAGCGGATGCTCCGTTGATGGTCTCGTCCGTTGAAAAGAATATTCCGAAGGCGACAGCCGTCTACTCGTGGATTGTCCCTGGGTTTACGGTGATGTTTGCCTTCTTTGTGATCAGTGTGATGGCCCGATCATTTATCGCCGAACGGGAAAACGGGACTCTCAGAAGGTTGTTACTGGCGCCGATCAGTCGAACATCCGTGCTGGCGGGGAAAACAATCCCATTCTACGTGACCTCTGTCATTCAATGTTCGTTACTGTTTTTGTGCGGTCGCCTGCTGTTTGGCATGTCCTGGGGCCCCGAACCGATTTATCTGATTCCGGTAATTTTGTGTACTTCGCTAGCCGCCACATCGCTCGGGCTCTTGCTGGCGACAGCCGTGCATACGGATCAACAGGTTTCGTCCTACGGAACTACGCTGATTCTGTTGCTCAGCAGTATGAGCGGTTGCTTCTTTCCGCGTGACATGTTTCCGCAGACCATGAAACGGGCAAGTCTGTTTATTCCTCATGGGTGGGCATTGAAGGCATTTGATGCCGTTTTGATGCAGTCGACGGTTGATGTCTTGACTGTCGCGACCTGCTGCGCAATGCTTATTGCATTCGCTGTAGCGTTCTTCGCCGCCGGAAGCTGGCGATTCCGCAGCGCAAGTTAGGTGCACGAACCCGTCTTCACGGGTTGCCTGAGCAAGGGGCACATGATGCGTGGACGAATGGTCACTGCCGTGTTCATTGTCGCTGTCATCGCGAATTCAGCCGTTTTGATGGCTGAGACCAAGGCCAAACCCCGGCCACCAGGGAGCGATAACCCGACGAAGCAGCTTGGGGTTTCTGGAAAAAGCGGCGATCGTGGCTCACTGACCGACAGCTCCGGTAGAACCACCGGGTCAGTTTCAACGTCTGGAAATACGTCGACGTTTCGCGATGGCAGTGGTCGAATGACGGGGACCTCAACAACATCGGGAATTTCGACGACGTTTCGCGATAGTGCTGGTCGAGTCACCGGAACCGCGACGAAATCCGGCACTTCCACAACATTTCGCGATAGTGCGGGCCGACAGGTGGGGACTTCAACGACCAGTGGCGGTCAGACAACATTCCGCGATGGAGAGGGGCGCACCTCAGGTACCGCGACCCCATCGGGGTCTCAAACCAGTTTTCGGGATAGCGCAGGGCGTTCCACGGGCAGCACCAAGGTGACGGGATCGCGGAAGTAGCCTGCGGAGTTGCGACGTCCGGCCCCGTTCTACCTCGTTTGCTGTCAGGTCTTCATTTTAGAGATGATGATAAGCGGCCGGGGGCCCGGGTTGGAGCGTCTTCGAGAAACCTCGAGGCGTCATTCGGAAACCTTCAGTCCAACCGCCCTTCTCTGCCTGACAAAAGCCCAACAGGAAGCAGGTGTTCCCTGTCATTTTGGCGGCGAACTCGTTTTTTCGCCACAGGCCATTCCTGAATCACCTTTACGGCACAAAGACTTACGACAACTCGCATTCGTCGGCACGTCGGTTGCTTAAGTGCTGGAACCGTGGCGGAATCCGCCGGGGTGGCAGACGTTGTAGTCTGTCGTGGTGGCTGATTGTTGCGAGCACTGAAGGTTTGCAACGAGTTTCCGCTCTGCAAAGCGAACACTGTTGTCCTACCAAGCCTGTTTTGCTGGTTGAGGAGTCGCTGTGGCCAAGTTGATTAGTTATGACGAAGAGGCACGCAAGAGCCTGCTCGAAGGCGTGTCGAAGTTGTCCCGTGCAGTCAAGAGTACCCTGGGCCCACGTGGCCGGAACGCGGTGCTTGACAAGGGGTGGGGTTCTCCCAAGGTGACTAAGGACGGCGTGACCGTCGCTCAGGACATCGATCTGGAGGACAAATTCGAAAACATGGGCGTGCAACTCGTCAAGGAAGCTGCTTCCAAGACGAGTGACGTAGCCGGGGACGGGACGACCACCGCAACCGTGCTGGCCGAAGCGATTTTCCGCAACGGTCTTCGCTATATCGCCAGTGGCTACGATCCAATGGCCATCAGCCGCGGTGCCCAGAAGGCTGTCGACGCCGTTGTCGAAGAGCTGAAGAAATTCGCCAAGCCGATTAAGGCTGACGATCGCAAGGCTATCGAAACGGTTGCTGCTATCGCCGGTAACAACGACAAGGAAATCGGCCAGATCCTGGCGGATGCCCTGTTGAAGGTTGGCAAAGATGGTGTGATCACCGTTGAAGAAGGTCGCCAGATCAACACCGAAGTTGAACTCGTCGAAGGGATGCAGTTCGAACGGGGTTACCTGTCGCCGCACTTCGTTACCGACGCAGACAACCAGGTTGTTGAGATGGACAACTGCCGGATTCTGCTCTGCGAAGAGAAGATCAGCAGCGCCAAGTCGCTGGTTCCACTGCTGGAAAAGATTTCCAAGGCTGGCCTGCAGTTGCTGATCATCGCCGAAGACATCGAAGGCGAAGCTTTGGCGACCCTCGTGGTGAACAAACTGCGTGGCATCCTGAAGATTTGCGCCGTCAAGGCTCCAGGCTACGGCGATCGTCGCAAGGCGATGCTGGAAGACCTCGCTGTCCTGACCGGTGGCAAGGCAATCTTCAAGGACCTCGGCCTGAAGCTGGAAGCTGTTGAACTGAGTGATCTGGGTGTCGCGAAGAAGATTCGCGTCGACGCCGAGAACACAACAGTCGTTCAGGGTGCTGGTAAGAAGGCTGAAATCGAAGGCCGCGCCGCCTTGATTCGCCATGAGATCACCAAGACCGACAGCGAATACGATCGCGAAAAGCTCCAGGAACGGCTCGCGAAGCTCGCCGGTGGTGTTGCTCAGATCAGCGTCGGTGCTCATACCGAAACCGAAATGAAGGAACGCAAGGACCTGCTCGACGACGCCCTCGCCGCAACGCGAGCCGCAATCGAAGAAGGTGTTGTTCCCGGCGGTGGAGTCGCATTGCTGCGATGCTCCGGCGCTCTCGATAAACTCAAACTGACCGGAGATGAACAGTACGGTGTGGCGCTGATTAAGAGCGTGCTCGAAATGCCAATCCGCACGATCGCCGAAAATGCCGGGTTGGACGGTGCTGTTGTTGCGAACAATGTTCGCAAGTCGAAGGACAAGTCCCACGGCTACGACGCATTGAACGAACGTTACGGCGACATGTTCGAGTTTGGTGTTGTCGACCCAGCTAAGGTGGTTCGTTCCGCATTGCAGAACGCCGTGAGCGTTGCCTGCCTGCTGCTGACCACGGACTGCATCGTTGTCGAAGCTCCAAAGCCGAAAGAAGACGATCACCACCACGACGACCATCACGACGGCGGAGGCATGGGAGGGATGGGAGGCATGGGAGGCATGGGCATGGGTGGCATGGGTGG
>JBAWWJ010000229.1:0-12559 GCA_037146815.1 Planctomycetota bacterium | reverse complement strand
CCGATGGACAACTCGTTACATTCAAAAGCCAGAACCGGACGCTAGCGCGTACCGGCTGATAGTCGTACATTCACCATAGGGTTCACCCCGCCTTTGCGGGTACGACGACAATCTCGACGTGACGGACCTCATCCTCTGTGTTCCTCCGTGCCCTCTGTGGTGAAATCTTCTTGTTGATTGTTCTGCCATTTTCATCGCGATTGACGATGCTGGCGTGTAAGATCAGTCGTCAGGTTCGGAATGCAACGGGCGGATGTTGCCTCCGTCGCATTCGAATTCATTATCGACTGGAGCTTCCGCCATATGTCAGATCGACCACGAACATTGCGCGAACTGCGCGAATCAGGATACCGCTCAACATCCGTCAAGCATGAGATGCGGCGGAATCTCCTGGGAAAACTGCGGCGGCGAGAACCGCTGTTTCCGGGAATCCTTGGCTACGAAGATACTGTCATCCCCCAGATCGAAAACGCGATCCTGTCTCAGCATGACATCCTGTTTCTTGGTCTGCGTGGGCAGGGGAAAACGCGACTGTTGCGGATGCTGACTTCGCTTCTGGATGATGTGATGCCGATTGTTGCCGGGTCTGAGATTCACGATGATCCCTTTTGCCCCCTCTCAAAATACGCTCGTGATCAGATTGCCATTCACGGTGATGAAACTCCCATCGCCTGGATCGGTCGCGACGAGCGGTATCAGGAAAAGCTCGCTACACCCGATGTCACCATCGCCGACTTGATTGGGGAAGTGGACCTGGTGAAGCATGCAGAAGGCCGACATCTGTCGAGCGAAGATGTCCTGCACTTTGGACTGATTCCACGCAGCCATCGCGGGATCTTCTGCATGAACGAATTGCCGGATCTGAGTCCCAAGATTCAGGTCGGATTGTTCAACGTGCTCGAAGAACGCGATATCCAGATCCGTGGATTTCCGATTCGGTTGAATCTGGATGTCTGCATGGTCTTCAGTGCCAACCCCGAAGACTACACCAATCGCGGCCGGATCGTGACACCACTCAAGGATCGTATTGGATCAGTTATCCGGACGCATTATCCGGTGACTCGAGAACTCGGCATGCAGATCACCGCCGAAAACGCGTGGACCAGTCGCAATGGTGGCATCACAGTCGTCGTTCCCAATTTCATGCAGGAGATTGTCGAAGAAACGTCCCGACTCGCTCGCAATAGTCCTCACGTGAATCAAGCCTCGGGCGTCAGTGTGCGAATGTCGATTGCCAACTACGAAAACCTCATTTCGTCGGCCGAACGGCGTGGCGCAATTGCCTCTGAATCGCTCGCGGTTGCTCGACCTGCTGATCTGTGGCAACTCGAAGCGAGTTCTCGAGGCAAGCTGGAACTGACGATGAGTGACGAGCCGGGTCAGGAGGATCAACTGATTGAACGTTTGATTGATGAAGCGGTTAAAAATGTCTTTGACCTGCACGACTTGAACCCGAAGCAATTTCGAAACGTCGTCGAGTTTTTCGAAAGCGGCAAGACACTGGATCTGGACGATTCTCTGACGGCGAATGAGGTTGTTCGGCGTGTCGATGCCATCAAAGGCTTTCGCACACAAGTCGAGCAATTGGCGAAAACGATGGAGCCCGAATTGCTTCAAGGAGATTCTTCAGAAGGGCTTATGGCGAGCCTCACTGAATTTCTATTGCACGCTTTGCATGGCCATAACCGTTTGAATCGGACACGACAGTCCCGTGCTGCCAGGTACGGTCGGTGACGGAATGAAACCTTTGAAAGTGGGAACGCTCAAAGTTTTCCGTTGTTGAAAAAAAACAACGCATCGCGCCTGGGATGAGCTAGGTTTGACCAAGGCAAACTCTTTCGGCCCCCTTTGGGCTGGGGACGATGGCGCCAGGCCTGTGCACCCATACCCGTGATTCGGTGACGGTCGTGCAGAAGCCTGCTTCCATCGTCCCCAGCCCGAAGGGGGTGAGAGTCATTACCTGAGGCGTTTTTGCCTTGGCCCAAACTGAGAGTGGACAACTCACTCGTATCGATGCGCCCCGACTGGGGACTGGTTCGAAGGCTTGGTATGTTATTTAGTTCCCCCGCTGATCGTAATGAATTTGTTGATCCGCCGAGTACAGACCAATCAGCCGCCACCCTGATCCTGGGTGAGGAACGACTGAACTGTCGTCTGATCGAAATCGCTGTCGGTGGATTTACCGTCGTCGTTCCGCGCGCTACCGTCTGGACGGGTGAACCAATTGCCCGCCTGGTCACCAATGCCACGACATTCAAAGTTCGTATTCTCCATCAAGAAGCTCGATACGACGGCTTTCAGGTTGTCCTGCAGCGGATTGAGGAATTGGTACCCAAACGTCCGTCCGCATCACAATCGTGGGTCAACCTGGCCTCTCGATGTTGTGCCATCGGCGTGATTCTGGCGATCGGCTATTGTGTCGGATTCGCACCCGGTGGAACTTCGCACACAACAGCTCATCCGGTTACACTGGACTCAATGGTCAGCTACTGGCTGGATTCCTGGACGCCACCATCACCGACGGTCACGAAACCCCTGTTAGACGAACAGCATCCGTTGCCGATGATTTCGGTCTCGCTCGATGACTCGGACGATCTCCCAGCGGCAATGCCTGTTTCGTCGCTCACTCTGGATGGAAATATTGACGCAAGTGAGTTCGAAGCCGACCAGCGAGCCCCTGTGGTGACAGATCGACGTGCACTGGTCCAGACTGCCATTGTACTGGCCAATTCGCATCGTTCACGACCATTGACTTCCGAAACGGTCCCGTGGTTGTTTCCGACATCCGCTCAAACGACAACTGGAATTCCTGGTTGCCGGATGACTCGATCTGCCGAAGATGACCTGCGAACGTTTTCAGCCTGTTTGACCGCACTGACGACCTCAGCCGCAACCGATGCCGTTAACAGTCTCACGCAGACAATCCGCTCGATCCCAAATTCTTCGACGCCCCACGTTGACGGTCTGCCGCAGGTTCGATCAATCCGCAGTGACGATGCAGAGATTTTCTTTCGCATGGTCGACGGCGAAGTAGAACTGTTGCGCATCCTGCCGATCGAAATGAAAGAACCCGTCCCCTCGCGATCGCCATCGGCCAGGGGCAAATTGAATTCCGTTCATCGGTGAGATGATCTCATTCTGAAAGTCGATCGATTATGGTCTGGAACAAACGACAGTATGCTCGCTGCCCGCTGCCTCAGGAAAAATCCGCAGGCGTGCTGGTTATTGGAAGTCGCAGTATTCCGTGTCATGTCCAGGAAGTTTCGCTGTCGGGATTCGGGGTGATGGTTCCCGAGCAGTTGCCGACGGAAGGCGACAAACTGGGACAGCTCAAAGTTGGGGAACTGACTTACGTAGTCCGGGTGACTCGACAGGAAGTCAAACGAGCAGGTGTGCTCGCGGCCCTGGAACAGGTCGAGGAAATCGTTCCAGATTCAGCCATGCTGCCGGCAACACGGATGGGAAAGTGGATGACACGCCTGGCCTGGATTGCCGCAATCGCCGTTGTCGCGACTGCGCTTTACTGTGTCACAGACGTTCACGAGACTGCAATGTCGGCACTGCATCTGTAATGACGAATGACAACGACTGCAATTGATGCCTATCAGCCGGATCGAGTGGCCACCACATCGAAATGCGATCGATCGTCTGATTCGACGCTTCGGCCAGCCTGTGCCGTCTGCTTTCGCTGGGTGCCGATGACTGGTATTCTTGTCGGCGAGTAAGATTCCGTCACACAGGATTCTCGCATGACTTCTTCCCTTGATGAGACGTTGACCTTGGCTGACCGCATTCTGGACCGCATCGAAGCATTGATCCTTGACGCTGAGCGATCGACGAAGCCCTTGGAAGTTGATCCTTATCGGGGTCAGTTGTTTGAGTTGTTTGTCACTGCCAATGGAGCCGGATACACGAAGGATGACGCGGACCCGGACTTGTCGGCGGATGGCATCTGCCGCCAGTTGGGCATCCGCTGGGGACTGGCCAATGCCGCGAAGGAATCCGTGACTCAGCAGACCCGGATTCCTCAGGAACATCTTTCCAAGATGCGCCTGATGTGGTCGGTGATGCGCATGTGGATGGAATGGGATTACGCATGGCAGCGGTGGGAAGAATTCCATAACCACGACGCTCAGTAGCGGATCTCGGTCAATCGACAACGGTTTACCTTCCGCCTCGCAAAGCCGCACGGACCAGAATCTCTCCGTTTCGGCTGAACTCCTGCGAAGGGGCGGATATCATTCGCATCGGTGCCCCGAAACGGGCGTAACGCGATACCGAATGTTCACCTGGGGAAACGACTGATGTTCTGCAAACGAAACCTGACCGTTGCTGCTGCGCTGACACTGGGAATGATTCTGGGATGGACAACAGCCTCCCTGCGTGCGGATTCCAAGGACGCTGCCAACTTGGTCTACGAACTGCGCACGTATTACACGCACGACGGCAAGTTGCCAGCGCTGAATGATCGCTTCAAGAACCACACCGTGAAGTTGTTCGAAAAGCACGGCATGAAGAATGTCATTTACTGCACAGAAATCGATAAGGACGGAAAGCCGGTTGCCAATAAGCTGGTCTATCTGCTGGCTCACAAGAGTCAGGAAGCGGCCCGCGCGTCGTTTGCCGCGTTCGGCAAAGATCCCGAATGGACCGCTGCTCGCGATGCCTCCGAGAAAGATGGCAAGATCGTCTCGAAACTCGAATCGCAATTCCTGGTACCGACCGACTATTCCCCGATGAAGTGAGAATTGTCGTCTGGTGAATGCTCTTCCGGTAACCGGCCCAACAGGGCCAGTAGTTCACCCGGCCAGGGTCGAAGGCCCTGAAAAGGTTTCAAATGCAATCTGAGGCCTGAAAGGCCGGCCCTTCAGGCCTCAGAATATGATTGATGGAATCGATACCAGGGCCTTCGACCCTGGCTGGATGAATTGCTGGCCCCTTGGGTCGAATTCGTGACATTCTGGGGCCATCGAACGTCGTGCTACGCCTGGACACCAGGATTTACCGCCCTCTGTCTGACCCACACTGTTTGAAATAAGCCGCCCTGCTCAACTCTTCGAAAGATCCCCATGACCGCTCAACCTGCAGTCGCCTGGATAGGTGACGCCGCGACTGGCAACTTGAAATTGATCGACCAGACGGTCCTGCCAGTCGAATATCGAGAACTGAATCTGACTCAGGTCGAGACGGTCTGGGAGGCGATCAAGTCGCTGCGAGTTCGCGGGGCGCCTGCAATTGGGGTCGCTGCGGCCTATGGCGTAGTTGTCGGAGCACAGTCGGCAGTGCGGGGCACGAGCAGCGAATTCGTGGCTCGATTGAATCATGTTCTTGATTACCTCGCGACAAGTCGTCCAACCGCTGTCAATCTGTTCTGGGCATTGGACCGGATGCGCAGAACGGCAACTGCCGCGGCGGAATTGTCGCCAACAGACTTGCTGACTCGTTTACTCGAAGAAGCCCGCGCGATCGAACGGGAAGACCGCGAAATGTGCGCGGCGATCGGTCGTCATGGACTGCCACTGTTACGCGACTGCTCAGGAGTTCTGACGCACTGTAATACGGGGGGACTGGCCACAGCCGGGGATGGAACTGCGTTGGCCGTGATCTTTGCCGCTGCCCGATTGAATCCGACTCTGCAGGTTTACGCCGATGAAACGCGTCCCCTGCTGCAGGGAGCCCGCTTAACTGCCTGGGAATTGATGCAGCGCCAGGTTCCCGTCAAATTGATCTGCGACTCGATGGCAGGTTGGGTCATGAAAGAACAGCGGGTTCAGGCCGTCATCGTCGGAGCCGACCGCATCGCCGCCAACGGTGACTCGGCCAACAAGATCGGAACGTATTCCCTGTCTGTTCTCGCAAAGGCACACAATATTCCGTTTTACGTTGCGGCTCCGTCGAATACGTTTGACCTGACGATCGACAACGGTGACCAGATCCCGATCGAGCAGCGTGCATCCAGCGAAATCACAAATGCGTTCGGTCGCCAGACCGCCCCCGAGGGTTGTGATACTTACAATCCGGCTTTTGATGTCGCACCCGCAGGCAACATCACGGCACTGATCACAGAAAAGGGAGTCATTCAGCCGGTCACGAAATCACAGATTGCAGCCGTGCTGAATTCGTAAAGGAAGGAAACGCAACGACGCCAAGGGACAGCTACGCGAGGGAAGAGATGAATCGAGCAATTCTCTTGCGCCTTGGCACTTCATGCCCTGCGCCGGTTGAGGCGATTGGCAGATGGAGTTGCTGCCAAGGCTTTTGCAACAGATATACTCGACCCTATGGATCAAGTATCCAAGGCCTGCATGCGCCGTAGTTCGCGCACCCTGAATTGATATGGGATGAGGACCAGGCACGCAATTCCACCGAGTGTCATCTGGCCGCCGAGTAACAGCAGGACGTAGTACACTGAATATGGCTGCTGGTTGATCACTGCATAGATTCCCGACGTCAGCGCGATCACTCCAACGACCGTGATCAGTGCGGATAACACCAGAATGAGTTTCTTCCCACGCCCCATCCCGGCCAGGATTCCGATCGCTCCCCCGATGATTCCGATCATTGCCCCTCCGAGACCACCGAGCAATCCGGCGGTCTGACCGCTCCACCACTCTGAAGTCCCCGACATTCCTGCCAGCGGTTCGATGGAGACCAGTTCCAGTGGTCCAATTTCAACAGTGCCTGGTCCATTGAGCACCAGATTAAGAACGAGCTTTTTCGGGGCTGGTGCCTGGCCCCCGGTATGAAACGGCAATTCGAATTCCCGTTCGCCAGAAGTGCCGGTCACCATTTGCATGGGTCCCTCTGTTCCCATGGTGCGACTGAAGTACTGCTCACCAGCACCGAAATGGCTCCACATCTCCAGAAATCCGACACCAGCGACATTTTCGTAACGGATTCGGCCCCGGACGGCATAGCTGGGGGTCGTGATGGCCGGAGCATCAATCACGCACAAAGGGATGGATCGCATACCAGCATTGGTGTTCACGATTTTCAGCCAGCTCGATTGGCCCTCTTTACCGGAAATGACCTCGCCCGACGTCAGCTTTTGTTCGGACTTCAATTTGTCCCATTGGACCGTTGCCACGGGAATGGAAACTTCGGCGAATGACGGCTTGGCGATAAGAACGCTGAACCCCAGCAATGCACCGGTCATGACTTGGTTGACGCAACGTCTCATTTGGATAGTCTTCGCAGAAAGAACGAAACGATTTGATGAACGAACGGGCGTACCTTCATCAGCAAAGCCCGACCTTGGTCTGGACCAGTCTTTTTGCGACCGGCATTGGTCACGTACGGGTTCCGTCACCTGACAGTTCTTGCCTGAGGCGGGCCTGTTCCGCGCGGTGAGCGTCCAGCAGTTGCTTCATCGTGGCATGGTCGATTCTGCCATCGATGTGCTGAGCTCGAAGTTGACGTTCAAACTCACTGACGACCTGCTCGCTGTCGAAAATCTTGATCTTCTCAATCAGTCGATCGAGTCGTAATCGGACTGTGGGGTAACTGATTCCATATTCTTCAGCGACCGCCTTGAGGGACCCGGAGGCGAGGACAAACCGCTTGAGAAAGCTCTTGTCCTCGTCGCTGAGTCGATCCACCCACGGCGTTCGCTGGAACTCGGCTGACATTGCGAAACCTCAACAAAATTGATTTCGAAAGACATTCTATTTTTAATAAAATGAAAGTCAATATTATTTTTATTTATTTTGACCGAAGGTCATTTGGCAAATGCCGGAGACCTGCAGAGGGACGATTCGTCGGTGTCAGGAGTCGAATTATTTGTTTCGGTGGACAGAACGATGGGGGACAGAACGATGAAGAATCACGAATTTGAGTTCCTTTATCGTTCTGCCCTCCCATCGTTCAAATGGAGACTTGATGTCAGGCATTTCGGCGGGGTTGGGAGAGCCGCGCCGAACACAATGCTGCCAAACTCGCATCGATGGCAATTGGGGGGTTTCCAAGTCCTAGATTGCCTAGAATGGCCCAAAGAGGTAGACTGGGAAGCTGCGGTGGATTGTGCCGATTAAAACGATTGAATCGGCCGATCTGAAAATGCACGTGGGCCAGTGATTCGCGCGGGGACTGACAAGGTCCTCAGGTGACGGTATGCGCCCACATGAGGCTGGTGGACGATAACGACAGGGGCCATTAGCAAGTCAGGGACGATTCAGCCTGGATCCACCAACTCGATTGCCGTCCAGAAATCCTCGACGGACCAGAATCTTTCAACGGAGTGACGACATGACGAAACAAACTCAGCAGGACACGTCTACCGGACGTTTGAAGTTCTGGCGTCGAAGTAACCTGGCACGCGGTGCCGCAGTTCTGGGTGTGCTGGCAGGTGTTGCCACCGGTACCTGGGCTGTCGAAGAAACCGCAAAACTCGCCAGTATTGGCCTGCGAGGAATTTTCCCGAATGCTGCACCACCGGAATTGAGTGCCGAAGAATTCGCACGACTCGATGGCAACTGGGCCGAGTGGTCCAAGGGAGCTGCCGAAGCCGTCTCGCAATTCTATGCGAAGCTGGAATCGGCTGACGCGGCCGGTCAACGAGAAGCGTTGGGCGTTCTGAAGTCAAAACTCGATGTCATGCAACGCGCGATCGATGATCCACGCTACAAGTCGTTGCTGGCTCCGCTGACATTGTTGCGATCCCGGTTGTCTCAACGTGTCGATTTTGCTGAAGGTGCACTCGACACACTCGAACTTGATCCCCAAAAGGTTCGAGGTGCCAAACTCGCCGAAAATGGCAAGTCGGTGACAGCATCGATCAACGACCTGAAGGCCTACGTGTCGGGCATCCCCAACGGACAGTTGTGGATTCCTTATGTTAAAGCAGACGCGGTCCAAAAAGGATTGGACGCTGATCCCGCCAGCGAAGCAACGATCACGACGGTTCGCGAAGCCAAGGATCGCATTGCAGGACGAGTTGGTTTGTCAGATGCGACGCAGAAAGAGTTCCTCAGCCGTGCCGCGTTCGTCAAGTACGAAAAGGCGCTGGATGACTATCTGACAGCAGTCACCTGGCAGGCACCAAAGCCGAACGACGCGGAATTGCGGACTCAATTGAAGGCATTACTCGACGCGGCCGACAGTTATGCTGTGACACGTTCCAGCGAAGATGCTGGGAAAGCGCGTGTGGCATTCTCTGCAATTGGTAAACTCGCGGCCGATGGTGGGGACCGACTCTCTGCAGTCCTGCAACGTCACATCTTCAATTACAACGTCCGAATCGTTGCTACAGAAGAATTCCTGAATCGGCTGATGTCCGAAGCACGGACGGAAAAAGGCCCCGTCACCGATTTCGTACTGGGAGCGAACGTCAGCGGAAACCAGACCACCGCGACCCGCGTAACGTTTGACCTGCGCCCCAGCAATCGTAATGCCCGATTTGACCTGACTCTGAATGGTACAATTCAATCGAGTACCGTCGGTGTCACCAGTGAAGCCACGGTTTACACTCAGGGGAATCACACCTTCGTGGCCAAGAAGGAAGTGACATTTGACGGACTGAAATTCGTCACAGGCCCAGGGACGATCAGTGTCAATCCACACAACACAACCACAGGCATTGCTACAGCAATGAGTGGCGGTTTGTTTGGTGGAATCGCCCAGAATATCGCGACTCAAGAAGTCGAAGCCCGACGCGGTCAAGCGGAAGCAATTGCGGCCAGCCGCGTTCGAGAAAACGTGCTGCCAAAGTTCAATGCGGAAGTCGACAAGAACTTCGCCGAAGCGGGTGGCCGCCTGGAAAAAGAAGTCTTCAAGGGGCTGAAAGAGACCGGGTTGTATCCTGATGCGTTTGTCTACCAGTCCACCGAAAGCACACTGCATCTTGATTCACGCCTGATGAAGGATACGGAACTGGGTGCGGATCTTCCTGTCACCACAGCACCAACCGATCGCGGTGCGACTCTGTTGATGCACGAAACAGCCGTCAACAACGCGATTGACCGCATGGGTCTGGCGGGACAGACCGTGACCGAACCCCAATTGCGTGAAAAGCTCGAAGCCTTTTTCAGCAAGGCGCTGAACAAGGAAGTCAAGCTCTCTCCACCACCGAAGGTCGCCAAGGCTGAAGGGGAAGCAAAAGACGAAGACGAAGACAAGGGTCCAGGGATCATCGTGTTCGCCGCTGCCGATCCGATCCGAGTCCAATTTGAAAATGGCGAATTGACGCTGGTCATTCGTGCCGGATTCAAGCAGGAAGGGAAAGACGATATTCCCACCCGCGAAATCACTGTACCGATCACGTTCGAAATCAAGGACAATAAGATCCTGGTCACCCGTGGAGCGGTCCGTGTTGTTGCCGCTGGCGGTGAAGGTGGCGGGATCGCGATCAACGGTGTTGTTCGCAAGAAAATCCAGTCTGCACTCCCAGACCGTGAAGTCGATGCCAAGGTCGAAATCAAGGGCCCCAAGGCAACCGCCGTCACTAACGTCTCGGCAATCAAGCTGATCGATGGCTGGATCCATATTTCTGTGAATTGACCGTTCACAGATTATTGAATCTTTACAACACCCGCGAAGAGTTTCTTCGCGGGTGTTGGTGTTTCCGGAATGGGAAAATTTCGCCAGCGAAAATCTGCCGTAATCGACATTTGCGAAAATCTCTTTCGTTCGTATGGTCTTATTCCCGAACGAAGAGGAACACAACATGACTGAAATCTGTCTGGTCCCCGGCCACGCCTGCCTGCGCGGTGAAAATCCTCTGGATGAAAAGGATTGGATTCTGGAACCGTTCCAGCAGGATGGTGGACACCACATCCGTTGTTTCGCCGGACACTTACGCGTCGGACTCACCTGGTTGGAAACGAACCCCGAAGGACGTCTGATCTTTACCGGAGGATTCACGCGACCCGGAACAAAGCGCTCAGAAGCCGAAAGTTATCTGCTGGCCGCTCAGAAGCTGGGCCTGATCAGCGATCGATCGCAGATCAATCGCATTGTGCTGGAAGAGTATGCTCGTGATTCGATGGAAAACGTTCTCTTCGGAATTGCGGCGGCCTTTGCCGCCATTCGTACTCGAATTACTCGAGTTGTGGCCGTCGGCTTCGAGTTCAAGCGTTCGCGATTCCTGGATCATTTTGCCTCTCTTCAACTCGGTCCGGGAACGCGTTACGACTACTTCGGAATCAACAATCCGATGGAGCCTCAACTCTCGCGAGCCATCGTCGGCGAAGCCAATACCCGCAAGGCGTTCGCCTCAAAATCACCGGAAGCTAAGGTCTCGCTGCGAGCCAAGCGAGAAGCCCGGACGTTCGGCGAGCGCCATGTGCCGTATGTTGAATTGTGTCGCGAATGGCCAGCTTTACATGCCAGACTGGTGGAGTGGACCACGGAAAACCCTTAAGAGGATGCCGTCATGCCTGCCCGAACAGATTGCGCCCCTCGTTCCCCGGCAAGACATCAACTGCAGACAGCCGCCGCTGTTTTCTATCTGCGTGAAGTGAAAAATCGCAGAGACCCCGAGCCGCAGCCATCACAGTGCCGCGATGTTCACGCCGCACTGATGCTCAGTCCTCATCTGGCAAAGGCAGGCTATGTGTTCGGGGAAAGTATCGTGTTCCCTCCCGATATGCGGCAGGGCGACATGTCCATGCTCTCCCCGATCGGGGACCTGTCAGATTTTCATTTCGACGATGTCAGTTTGATCGTCCAGACGACCCGCCCCTGTCTGGACGATTCGCGAGGCCAGAACCGAAAGCCGAAGTACCAGAGCAACCATGTGATCGAGCGGGCAATCAATCAGTCGCTGCGGAAAGTCTTCGACTGGCTCTGTCGGGAACGAGTCTCACTGAGCAATGACGTCCCACTGGCCGCGAATCAACTGTGGCTCAAGAACGTAGCATATGGGCTGTATCACAAACGCCAGGATTCACTGGCCGAAGCGACACGGTGGATGACGGATGGAAAAGAATGCCGAATGACCGGAACCACATTTGGCTACATCGTTCGAATTCGGGAACTGGCGACGATTCAGAAACCGTTTCTGGGCCTGTTTGGAATGAGTCGCGAGGACACTTTTCGACTCGCCTGCTCCGTTGGTCGATTTCCAAATCTGATCCCTGAACTGCTGACTTCTGACGATGACAGCCTGTGCATTATCCAGATGGATCGACCAGTTGACGCCCCCAATCGGACCGCGAATGTTCGCATCGCACAGGATCATTCGGCACAAGTGATTCTCAATACTCCGCTCAATCCGTTCAGCTCCGTCGCAGAGATTACGTAAGCGGCAGAGATCGCCCAAGTGGCCGATGAGTACCCGGTCAGATCTTCGTTTTTGGGGTGATCTTGGCTGGCCGGTGTTGGAGCGATTGTACTTACCCGCAATTCACTGGACTGAAGAGTATTTTGAACAAGAAGAATTCTCTTCCAACTTCCGGCCCAAAAGGGCCAGCAGCTCACCCAGCCAGGGCTCTTCGGCTCTGGAACGGGTCATCTAATGATCTCATGAGGCCTGAAGGGCCGACGCTGTGAAGCATTCTTGCAGGCTAGAATTGGGATTTCCATGAGTGGAGCGGCGACGGCGACGCCTATGTTCTCTACTGTT
>JBAWWJ010000228.1:0-12780 GCA_037146815.1 Planctomycetota bacterium | reverse complement strand
AATTGACAGTCCTGCATCGCCCTCCCCTGCCCCCAGATATTCATCGCCCCGTAAACTCATCATCCCGCATGCGTTCCAGAATCACTTCGCCAGGCAAACCAGAACCTGATCTTCCAGATCCGCGACATAATCGACGTTGAAGGCCTGACGGAACTGATCGGCAGGGAACAGATGGCCTTCGACAGCATTCGGTTCACTGTCGTGGCACGCTACGGACGAAGCCGAATGTTGATCGAGTTCCGCGCGGAGGACCCGGACATTGGAAGGAGCCTGGATTCCGAGTTTCACGGAGCCCTTCGAGGTGTGTACGACAGTGATCACAATGTCTTCGCCAATCTTGATCATTTCGGTCCGCTTGCGAGTGAGTACCAACATTTGAATCAGTCCTTTCCGAGTTGCTGTGTTCGTGAATCCATTCAAGTCACCGGGCATTCATCCTTCAGGTTGTCTGTCACGTTGAGCCCGGTGACGGAGGAAGGATGAAAGCAATGTTGGTGCCAAATTCGTTGAGCCACACGGGGAATCGCGAAAATGAATTCACAACCCCCGTTTTTGCCCCTGGTTCGGCAGAAGGTGCCGCTCAGCATGACATCTCTGACACTTTTGACGCCGAGACCACTGAAGAAGTTACAACCGCACTTTGCAATGCGACCGGTTTTTCAATTTTCGGGACCTGGTGACGTCGTGCGTTGTTATGACTTACTTTTTGGGTTCGATCCATCAGCCGGAATGCGCGCCCAGCGACTGATGGTCCAAACCAATGTACGGCGGATCAAGCTGGCAAACGACCGGGAAATGCCGCCGCGACCATATCGTAATGGTCCGCAACCCCGACGGACTCTTTCGTCAGCGAATCGATCTTAACGCGACGAGCGGAACCCGGTTCCGCGTCGTCCCCTGCAACCAGCGCCGTTCTGGCAAGGTCTGGAACATCAAACCGAACGGCCTGGGTTGAGACCATGAAAACGTCCCCTTCAGCGATGCCATATTGAGGGAGTTCACTTTTCGCGACTCTCACATCGAACGGTCGATTGAAGTTCCGTCGTCCCAACAGTTCACCGTCACCCAACTCAATCCCGACCTCTTCCATCGCTTCACGAATCGCGGCCTGAACTGCGGTTTCGACGCCCCCTCGCGTCGGATCGAGAAACCCACCGGGGAGCGCGGGCTTTCCCAAGCCTGGGTCATGCTTCCGGTTAATCATGACAATTTCGACACCATCGCTGATGATCGGATCAACGGCATGGACCACATGTGCATGGACAGTCCGCCCATCGGCGAGCGTGATCGGCCCCAGCGGATGAGCCGCCTTGTCGGGATTCCCTGTGATTCCCAATGCCTGAGCTCGTTTGACGATTTCGAACCGCGCCGGGTCCTGAGCATCGATCATCCAACTGGCCATCATTTCTTCCTCTTGAATCGTACGGCCGCGAGCCGCGCTAGAATGTGCTTTCACCGCTATATGCCGCTGGAATATTGTCTACTCATTGGAACAGACTGTCAAAAGTCTGCGGCCCCCAGCTCCCGGAAGAACGACCTGTCACATCAGAGCTTTCTTCCCTGCGCTCGATGGACCAGCCTGTTAAGGGATGCTTCAGGCGGTTTTCAATCACATCCGATGCCAATGTGTACTCAACAACGCGCGTGCGTCCGTTACCTGATTGCGTCTTGCGATAAACGAGCAGGCTCTTCGGAAATGATTTCAGGGCTGGTTGTAAAGTTGCACTCGCATCCTCGGTCGATCCCACCCGCTGATAACATTCGGCCAGTAACAGCAATGCCAATAATTCCGGCGATGGGGCATCGTATTTCCATTCATTGGCGCCAAAGTGCCATGGTCTACCTTCGTCGCGTGATGCCGCGACCGCGTTCTTGAGCATCGGAATGGCGGCCGCGAATTGTTTCTTCAGCCCCATGCGATAACCACGCCATAACCAGACAGGGCCGCTCTCCGCGGCACCAGCGCCCAGTAACAGTTCGACGAGCGATTCGTCACCCACTTCAACTGCGAAATGGAGCGCCGTTTCACCTCGATTTCCCTTCGCGTTCACGTCGCTGACTGGCAACAAAGTCCGCACCACATTCGCCCGGCGATTGAGCGCCGCCAGCATCAACGGAGTCAAACCGCGTTTCGACTGCGTTCTGGGGTCTGCTCCCTGCTTGAGCAGCGCTTTAACGATCGCGTCGTGACCTGCGATTGTCGCAAACGTCAGCGCCGTGAATCCGTTGACATCGACCAGATCCAGTGCCGCCGAGGGAGTGCTTCCGGGCTGAATCAATACTTCGACAGTGGCCTGATGCTGCAACCCGGCAGCGCGAATCAACGCGGTCTGGCCATCGTCGTCGGCACGATCCAGGCGCACTCCGTGGCCTCGCAGCAGTTGCACGATGTCTGAATGACCGTGATATGCTGCTTTCATCAGCGCTGTTTCCCCCTTGCTTCCCGTTCGTTCCAAATTTGCTCCTCGAGATAACAGCATCCGTACAATCGCGGTGTCCCCATTCCAGGCAGCCCACATCAACGGGGTCATGCCGGATTCGTCAATCGTCTCTGTGCTGAACCCCAGGTTCAGCCAGAATCCGACGCTCGTCATGTCCCCCCGTTGGGAAGCCAGCATCAGCCGTGATCGCCCATATTTGGGGCCTTGCCAGAGACCGCATCCCAGTAAAAGCACCAACAACACAAAGTAGACACGTCTCCAACGTCTTCCATGGTTTCCAGCCGTTGCCGCTGAATCCGCCTGTTTATCGTGGATTTCATCGTCGTCTGTCTGTGCCGCATTACCAACGGGCGTGATTCCCAATGGTCTGGTGGGGTTCTGTCGAGATGCGTCTGATGTTGCCACAACCACTTCGACATCAGTTTTCATCTGCGACGCTCGCTGGTAACGACGATCCACATTTCGTTCCAACGCCCGCAAGACGATATCATCGATCCGGATATCGATCTGGATACGCTCTGATGGTGGTTCGAATCGGCCGACGGGAACCTCTCCGGTCAGCATTTCGTAAAAGACGACGCCGAGGGCGTAAATGTCCGACCGATGATCGACGGCTTGGCCGCCCTGTAACTGCTCGGGTGCCATGTAGCGAGGTGTTCCCAGGATCTGGCGGGATTGTGTCAGGTTGGTCTCGTCAACATTCCCATCGCCGACCGCCATCTTGGCCAGGCCGAAATCAGCAATCTTCACCATCCCTTTCTGATCAAGCAGAATATTTTCCGGCTTGATATCCCGGTGGACGACTCCTTCGTTGTGTGCATACTGCAGTGCATCACACAGTTGAGGAACAATGACCAGAGCTTCAGCGGGGGAAAGCTTGCGTGCCTGCATCAGGTGCCGCAGAGTCGTTCCATTCACATACTCCATCATGATGTACAACAGGTCATCGGTCTGGCCGAAGTCGTATACAGTCACAATCTGGGGGTGTGTGAGCTTGGCAAGAGCCTTGGCCTCACGCGTGAATCGCTCGACAAATTGCGGGTCGCGGCCAAACTCCGGGGGCAGAATTTTGATGGCAACCAGGCGATCCAGACAAATTTGCCGGGCCTTGTAAACGGCTCCCATTCCGCCGCGTCCCAGCAAACCCAGGATTTCCAACTGCGGGAACTTTTGCCGCATCGCTTCCAGCGATGGGGGCTGGAACGACCCGATCACGGTTGGCTCAGGTTCCTGTAAACCTTCCCGCAACAGGCACTTTGGGCAGAGTCCTGCTGGCGCGTCAGGAGCCAGCAGAAAACCGCATCCGGGACATTGGCGAGGTTCAGTCATGAGGGCAGATTCCAGACGATGAAAGCGTGTCTACCCATCAATACAGGATCGAGACCGTTCGGTAACACGATTTCTACGGAATTCTGACATCAGTCGTTGAATGCGTCCAATAAGCGGTGAATTTCTTCATCAACCGGTGTCACGTCATCAATGGTCCGGGCGACTTCCTGTCGAAAGAGTTCGCGATATCGGTTTCGCAGCCGGTACCCTGCCTGTCGAACTGCTGCAGGTGTGATCTGCAGTGCTTCCGCAGCGAGCTCAAATTCAGCGTTCGACATCTCTCCTGTTAACGATTGCTTCAGTGCTTCAAAGTGCCTTTCCTTCCCAGCGGTGGCAAGCTCGTCCTTTAATGTTTCCAGCACCAGATTGATCAGCGTCATCACCCAGCGTCGTTCAAACAACTTTTCGGGGGTTAATTCACTGGATGGCTCGAGCCTCGACTGCCAATCGGCCAATTCAAAATCGAGAGATAAGATCCTGCCGCCACCTCGCTTCAGGGCTTTCTGTTTGTCTCGTTCATTGGCAAGGAAGTTTTTTAACGCAGTCAATAAGAACGCTCGAAACCGTCCGCGATCAGGACTCGCCTTGCCAATTGCCTTTTTTTCCAGCAGGTGAGCAAAGAACCCCTGAGTCAGATCGCGGGCCTCTTCGCCGTTTGTCACTCGGCACACGTAGGCGTAAACGGGGACCCAGTAAGCGGTACAAAGTGTTTCGAGCGCCTGGTCCGATTCCTCGGAATTGTCTTGCGACGCCGCGACGACGACACTCCAGCGAGTCGTCACAAACGATGCTGACCCCGGCCGTAATGGCTGCAGATTTGCGAATTTGTCCGACATCAAAGACTCGACATTGATCTACTCAAAGTTGCTTGTAGAGTGCCGTGCTGACACAACCATGATTGGCTTGTGAGACCGTCGCTGCAAAGTCTGCCAGGTAGCCTCGAGTATATGTACGTGCCTGCGGTTTCCAATTTGACTTGCGGCGGGCAAGCTCTTCTTCCGCCACGTGCAGTGTCACCGCCCCCGTTGGCAAATCAAAGCTGATCGCGTCGCCATCGAGTACCAGCCCGATGGGACCTCCGACGGCGGCTTCCGGTGCGCAATGGACTCCGATCGCACCGTGCGAGATTCCCGAGATTCGAGTGTCAGAAATCAATGCCACTTTTCCGTTCAGTTCCGGGACCGACAGCGCCGATGCGGCCAGGACAACTTCTGGCATTCCCAGCGCCACCGGACCCAGGTTTCTCAAGACGATCACACTGCCGGGCAGGATGCGGCGCTGTTCTACTGCTTCCGAGACCGCGCGGCCACTTTCGAAGCAGATGGCTGGACCACGAAAACGGGGTTCAGCAAGACTCGACACTTTAAACACGATGCCGTCCGGAGCAAGATTGCCAAAACAGACCTGCATATCTGCGAACGGCTTGAATGGTGCATCAATGCGAGCGATCAGGTCCTGGCCGGCCGGAGGATCGGCCGCGTTCGCCACATTCTCGGCAATCGAACGACCGGTAACCGTCAGGCAACTCCCATCGATCAAGCCTGCTCGCACCAGATGTTTCAGCAGGACCGATGTCCCGCCAAGTTTGTGCAAGTCGACCATCGTCTTCGTTCCGCGGGGTGCGAAGTTGCACATCACAGGCGTGCGCCGGAAGATCTCCTGGAAATCTTTCAGGCCGAAATCGACTTGTGCTTCACGAGCCAGCGCCAGCAGATGGATCACACCGTTCGTCGAACCGCCGACCGCCGATATCACCGTGGCCGCGTTGATGAAGGCCTTGCGAGTCAGGATGTCGCGAGGTCGGATTTCCAGTTGCAGCAGGTTGCGCACAAGTGCTCCTGCGGACAGGCATTCTTCCCTTTTTGCGGGATCAATCGCTGGCGTCGAACTGCTTTGAGGGGGCATCAGGCCGATCGATTCCAGGCACATTCCCCAGGTGTTGAACGAAGCTGCGATGCCACAGCCGCCGGGGCCGGGACACGCCAGTCGCCGGATGTCGTCCGCTTCCGATTGCGGAATCGCTCCGACCGACGCGGCGGCTTGAGCGTCGTAAACATCCAGAATCGAGATATCTCGCCCCTGATAACAGCCAGGATGAATGCTGCCACCCGAAAGAATCAAGCCGGGGTAGTTCATCCGGGCCAGAGCCATGGCGAATCCGGGGCCGTTCTTGTCACAATGGTGCAGACCGATCATCGCGTCATAACAATGAGCGGTCACCACACATTCTGCAGAATTTGCGATCAGGTTGCGCGAGACCAAGCTGGCGCTCCCCCCTTCCAGCCCCTGTGTCAGATTGTCGCTGACCCCGGGTGTCCCGAACGGAAAGCCCAGCATTCCCGCGTTCCGGCATCCCTCGGCCACCAGTCGTCCGAGGTCATACGCGTGAACGTTGCACAGATTTCCTTCCAGAAGCGGAATCCCGATCCCGACCTGCGGCTTGTCAAAATCCGCTTCGGTCATGCCGAGCCCATAGAAAAACGCGGTGACTCCCCGCTGCCACCCGTGCGTCAGTTGTCGGCTATTCCAATTCAAATCGGCCATCGCTGTTCATTCTTTCGGACGAGACACCCACATGTTCCGGTAACGTGGCAGACATCCTATCGCGAAGAAAGTCCAAAAAGCGACACTAACGAGTCGGGGCTTGGCAATCCCCGCTTTTCAATTTGAGATGGCACGTTTAGGCGGCTTGAAGCTATGTGCATGTTTTGCAAAAGGATTGCTGTCGAGAATCGGCGTGTGACTTCATCAGGTACCGATTGAATCCGCTATCAAGTTCCCCTAGATTCATGATGCTGTTGAGAGATTGCCTCGCAACAGAGAAATTAAAGGCTCTTGTGCAGGGTAGTACCATGCGTCTGCTTGTTCTGTCGGTTGTTGTTGTTACTGGTTCGATCACTTCACTTTCGGCGCAGGAACCACCGTATGAGATGAAGTTGCCTGCCGACCCACCGTACTATCGTGTTCGTTACGAAGGTTCGTCGCAGGCTGGCGAACTTGTGTACCCTGCCAGTTATACGATCTGGATTCCACGGCAAGTCAAGACGCTGCGTGGGGTGGTCGTTCATCAGCATGGGTGCGGCGAGGGATCATGCAAGTCCGGGCAGACGGGAGCATTCGACCTGCATTGGCAGGCTCTGGCCAAAAGGCACGATTGCGCCCTGCTTAGCCCCGTTTATGAGCAACCAGAGAAAGCAGACTGCCAGCTCTGGTGTGATCCCCACAAGGGTTCAGACGCGGCATTCCAGAAGTCCTTGAAAGACTTGGGAGCAAAATCAGGTCATCCGGAATTGTCCACGATACCCTGGGCTCTGTGGGGCCACAGCGGTGGCGGACATTGGGCCGGTGGAATGACCCTGCTGCACCCGGATCGAGTCGCTGCGGCATGGTTACGTTCCGGAGTCCCCCCGATCGAGGCTGTCGAAGGGAAGCCAGCCCCGTATGAGATTTCTGACGCCGCTTGCCAGGTGCCAATCATGTGTAATCTCGGGACGAAGGAAGGTGTCACGGACAAGGCCAGTCGCTTCGCTGGTGTCTGGCCCGGCAATGAAAAATTCTTTCTTGCGGTGCGTGCCAAAGGGGGGCTGATTGGTGTGTCGATCGACCCTTTGGCGAGTCATGACTGTGGCAACCAGCGATACCTCGCGATGCCATGGTTCGATGCCTGTCTGACCGCACGCCTTCCGGCAAAGCAAGATGATCCACTGAAACCAATGTCAAATAAAGATGGCTGGATCGCCCCTCTAAACACGGGCGAAGCAGAAATCGTCGCACCCGTCCCCGCAGCGATGTTTTCGGGGACCATCGAGAAATCGGTCTGGTTGCCGAATGAGTCGATTGCTGTCGCCTGGACTCAGTACACGAAGGACTCGGCCGTCACTGACGCAACCCCACCCCCTGCCCCGACGAATCTGCGAGTTGACGGTCATGTGCTGACATGGTCCGCTGAAGCGGATCTCGAAAGTGGCCTTGCCAGCTTCATTATTGAACGCGATGGCCAGGTCCTTGCCAGGGTTCCTGAGCAAGGAAAGAACCCGTTTGGTCGTCCGATCTTTCAGAACCTTTCGTACAGCGACACCCCCAGTCAACCGCTCGCTGAGTTCAAATACGTTGACACCAAAGCCGAAGAAGGCAAGGTACATCAGTACCGCATTATCGCGGTGAATACCGTTGGCTTGATGTCCAAATAGGTCTGAAGGCAATTCGGGTGTCTGTCAGAATTTCCCGCGGAACGCCGAGGGATTCATCGAAGTTGATCGCATGATCCGCTATCGTCGTTCAAAAGCGCTGAAGGCTGTATTTCTGAACTCCCACAAAAGGAATTCCATGCAAAGCCGTCTGTTGACCATGTTCACCGTTTTGACCCTCCTGGTATGTGGCGCTGCTCAGGGCATTCATGCCGCTGAGCCTGTGAAACTCGGGATCCTGGGGATCGATAACTTTGGTTCTGTCGCTTACACAGAGTTTCTCAATCGACCTCACGCTGAAGGAGTCTTCGAAGGGGTCCGTGTTGTTGCGGCCTATCCGATTGGCAGTCCGGACTACCCTGACAGCGACAAACTTGTTGCCAGTTGGAAAGATCAGTTGCTGAAGATGTATCAAAGTCCCAAAGATCCGAAGGACGCAGTACCGCCGATCGAGATGGTGAATTCCGTCGACGAGCTACTGAAAAAGTGCGATGGCATCATGATCTTCAGTATGGATGGGCGTCTTCATCTGAAACAGGCGGAATCGGTCCTGCGGGCGGGCAAACGCCTTTTCATCAGCCGGCCGCTTGCCGCATCGCCTGCCGATGCAGTGGCCATTTTGAAACTGGCTGAAGAGACGAAGACCCCCTGCTGGAGCAGTTCGCAGCATCGCTTCAGTGGCGGCTTCAGTGGGATGCGTGATCATCCCGAAGTCGGTCGCGTGATCGGCTGCGATGTCTACGGAGGCTGGACCGTCAACGCTCCCGAAGCCGACAAATTCACTCGGCCGCTCCATAGCATCGAAACGCTCTACGCAATCATGGGTGGCCCAGGGGTTGTCTCTGTGACATGTGCCTCGACTCCTACCGCGGAATGTATCACGGCGGTCTGGAAAGACGGTCGGGTTGGCACTTACCGTGGGATCAAGGAAGGAGCCGTCAAATACAGTGCGACGGTCTTTGGTGACAAAGGAGTCTCAACCGCAGGGATCTATGGCCACGGTGTTCCCGTCAAAGGAATCGTCCCGACGAATGACAAGTACGTGGGGTACGAAGGCCTGGCGACTGAAATCGCCAAGTTTTTCAAAGGGGGGCCTGTTCCCGTCACACCTGCCGAAACACTGGAGATCTTTGCGGTGATGCAGGCTGCTGAAGATAGCAAGGCTCAGAACGGAGCCGTTGTGTCTGTGAAGAATCTCTGGAATCCCTGATCCGGGAATTCTCACAGAGCTACAGATCCGCAGCGTCAATCATCGCCATACAACGCATCACGAGCATTCCTGCCTGCGAAATCCGTCGCGAAGCGGTTCCGACGGATTCTCACAAGTAACAAGATCACCGCACCGCAAACGGGTAACCAGAATCGGGGGCCAAACACGATGGTGGCTTGGAACATCATGAATCCGAATGCGAACTGGATGATCCAGTAGTGAAGCGAGCTTTGAGGCCTGTCGGGTCGTCGCCACCACAGGAATACGTCCATCGCCCAAAGCAGAGTGAATCCGTAATTGACATAAATGCCGAAGCCTGAGTCCCAGCCAATGTCGTTCAGTGATCGAAGGCGGACATGTTCGTATGCCGCCGCATGACTCCATTCGTGCAGAAACTGGAATGCTGCCGTGACATGCAGCAGGTAGAAACCGAATCCGAGTGTCCACATCCAGCATCCCGCCCGTTGCACGTCATCACGTCTCCCCCTCGCATCGCAGCACAACCGCCCTACGTAGCAGACGACGGCCAATCGGGCTGTCCAGCGAATGACGGAATCTTCAAGCATCTGCGTGGTTGCTGTCGAAAAGGAATCGCATTCACGTGACTGCCAATCGATCAAACGGTCGTCGGGCACCACCGATCATCCGCACATACACTGCGCGAGGCCTGGCGGTAGCGGCCAATTCTATGAGGTTTATCGTCCGGCGCCTCTGGTGGTATGGGTTAGCGATTCTCTCAAGGTTTCAATTCCCAGGCTTTGAGTTTCCTGGCGGCCGTACCGAACGGGCCGAGTTGATATACAGCGGCGCCGGCGGGTGAAAATGTAAACTTCTCAAACGGCTCGACGAGCATCATATCGAGGTATGTTTTCGGTGCGACCCCAGTGCTGACGTGAGGATTGAAATTCTCACCAGACATTTTTGATTCGAAAGTTGAAACGTAGTTGATGATTGCCGCATCGAAGACAGGGTCATCATGTGGAGCGGTAAATGCACTGATGGAAGCCGCTTTCACCATGAACGGTTTTGCAGCGGCAATGATGTCTTTTTGCAGCTTGAGAATCTTCGGAGTCGGCGTTGCGCAGATACCTGCAACGCCCATTGTCCCTGCTGGTGCATAGTAATATTTGAAGGCTTCCAGCGTCATCGCATTCACGTCTGCGGCAGCGAGGACCTTTTCTTCGGCCGCATAGACTTTGCCCAAGTCCGCCGTGCGGACAAAGCACTGAAGCATCGTAATGTGTGGTTGGTGTGTCGCATCCAGGGCGAACCCATTTGGGAATACGCCGCGCAGTCGGGCATTGTTGGCCTGGCAACGTTGGAGCATCCTGGTGTCTGGCAGGAGCAGGATATCGATGGCGGTGATCTCGGGCGCCGCTGCGGGAAAGACAGTCTTCCAATCGCTTTTCATGCTGACAACAGTCCAGCCCTTCGCGGCGGCTTCATCAAGCCCCTGGTCGAGCTTTGCGAGATGGTCTGTTCGGTCGTAGGCAAATTCTCGTTCCGCATCGTCGTGGTGAACGTAGAGGCAAAACCGAGTGCCGCTTCCGGCGCTGGTGTATTGCAACATTTGAAGATCGCCATCAGAATTGCCAAAGGCAGCGATTGGCTGTCGGCCGATGTGCAGATTAATACCTACGGGTTTGCCTCCCTTATCGTCGTTGAAGTTCAATTCCGGCAGACGGACGATCACTGGTTGGCCGTCGCGCAGTTCGAACTTTGTCTTCACGCTACTGCCGATGACCTGCTCCGGGGGGATGCCATAGGCCGCAAACGCCCACGGTCGCATGAATTCGATACCGCCTCCAGAGACAATGTAATTCTTAAAGCCGCTGGCTTTCAGGTAGGCCAGCACTTCGAGCATCGGCTGATAGGTCATATCGAGGAACCGCTTGCCGGTTGTCGGATGCCTGGCGGTGACGATCCAGTCCTTTACGATTGACTCAAACTCGACTGTGGTCATTCCCGTGTGCGTGGCCATGAACAGTTCCATGATCGCACGCTCGCCACCTGCAGCGGCGGTTTTCAAATCACCCTTGAGTAACGCGGCAAACGGTTCCTTGTGTGCCCACTCCGGATGCTGGGGTGCGAGAGCTTTCACGCGGTCGAGGGCGAAGTAGAGTTGCACGGGAACCGGCTTCTCACACCAGAGCGTGCCGTCGTTATCAAAGGTTGCAATACGTTCCCAAGCCGGCACAAAGTCCGGCGACCCTTCTTTCGTCACTTTTTCAACAAAAGCAACGATCGATTTCTTTGCGGGACCGTCGTTCCATGATGGCAGTGGATCAGCGGCACGGGAGGTGGAAGTCAGTAAAGTGACCGCGACGAAGATCGCGGCCGTGAGGGACGATGGAATCCGTAGAGTCATTTGGCACCTGCTAAAATCTCGCCTGGACATCGAGATATTTCAGTTTTCAAAACTGTGGGAATTTCAAAACGGTGGGAACTGTCAGCAAAAACGCCGGCCGAGAATGGTCCGGGCCGGCGCTTTACTCCATCGTGCGCTACTTCGAATGTGGTTGCTTCAGCGTTTCCATCACTTCATCGAGATTGAAGCTGGCCGCTTTTTGTCGTTGCGGATAGTCCCGGAATGTCATCAGGAACTGGCCCACATAGTCCTGTGCTGGAACGAGCAGAAACACATGATCGATCAGCCAGTCGTAATAGGTATTCGAGGTCACGTCGGCACGATCATAGGGATCCGTGCGCAGATTGAAGATTTTTGGAACTCGCAGACTCACGAACGGTTCGGCCCAGATCCGTAGCGTTCCTTGAACTCGCTGTTCCATGAACACAATCTTCCAGTTGTCATAGCGCAGGGCGGTCAGTTGCTGATCGTCATTGCAATACAAAAACGATTCGCGCGGGCTTTTCTCAACTTGCCCGGTCAGATAGGGGACGAGGTTGTAACCGTCGAGATGAACCTTGTAAGACGTATCACCCACCTTGTAGCCCTTGAGCAGCTTTTCTTTCACTTCGCCATCACCTGCCATTGCAAGAATAGTTGGCAACCAGTCGTGGTGCCCCGCCATCTGGTTCGACACGCTGCCGGGTTTAATCTTGCCTGGCCAACGGACCATGCAAGGGACGCGATAGGCCCCTTCCCAGTTGGTGTTTTTCTCGCTACGGAACGGGGTCATCGCTCCGTCAGGCCACGAATTCATATGCGGGCCGTTGTCGGTGCTGTACATGACAAACGTATTATCTGCGATCCCTGCGTCGTCAATCGCTTTCAGGACCGTGCCGACGTTTTTGTCGTGATCGATCATCACGTCGTGGTACTCGCTTTGCCAGCGGCCAGACTGCCCCCTGCTCTCGGCCTTGACGTGTGAGCGAAAGTGCATGTGAGTAAAGTTGACCCATGCGAAGAACGGCTTGCCAGCCTTCGCTTGCCGCTTAATGAAGTCGACCGAGCGATCCGCAATGTCGTCGTCGATGGTCTCCATCCGCTTCCGAGTCAAAGGTCCGGTGTCCTTAATGATCTGCTTGCCAACCTTGCCGAAGCGTGGATCAACTGTTTCGTCATCCTTGTCACTAGCTTTGCAATCCATCACTCCGCGCGGTAACCGTTCACACCCCGAACTCGAGAATCGATCTTCGCGCACTTCGAGGA
>JBAWWJ010000227.1:0-12900 GCA_037146815.1 Planctomycetota bacterium | reverse complement strand
GACGGGGCTCGAACCCGCAACCACCGGATCGACAGTCCGGTACTCTAACCAATTGAGCTACCACCCCGTTTCCTGTTTGATGACTTCGTCGATGAGACGACGACACCGCTCAGGAAAGATGTTTGCTGTGAGTGCGAGGGAATTTTAACACCAGCTTTTCATGCGTCAAGTTACTCTGGTTCTGTTATTTTTCCAGACTCAGGATTCTCGGTCCCGAACCGAATGGGAGGGGTTTGACGGTCAGGCTGTTGAAGCATTCATTTGTGTTCTGCTTTTGCCAGGTTTCCGGCCGAATTTGACGGACTGCGACGTGGTCCGCCAGAATCGGATTGCTGAAGGTGATTCTGAATGGCCGATTGCTGGAATCGTCATCGAATCTGCCGTAAAACTACCGCTGGAAACTCAATTTCTCCTTCCAAAGTCAATGCCATGGCTACTCTCGGCGTCAACATCGACCACGTCGCAACCATTCGTCAGGCCCGGCGAACGGTCGAACCTGATCCTGTCTGGGCCGCGGCACTTGCGGAACTCGGCGGGGCTGACGTCATTACCGTGCACCTCCGCGAAGATCGACGACATATCCAGGACCGGGATGTTCGAGTCCTGCGGCAGACGGTTCAGGTCAAACTGAATCTGGAAATGGCTGCGGAACCCTCCATTACGGACATTGCTCTCGAAATCCTGCCACATCAGGCGACTCTGGTTCCTGAACGGCGCGAAGAAGTGACGACCGAAGGGGGGCTAGACGTTATTGGAAACCTGAATCGCGTTAAAGCTTGCGTCGACCGATTGCACGGGGCGGGGATTGAAGTCAGCTTGTTCATTGACCCTGATCCACGGCAGATTGAAGCGGCACGTCAACTGAAGGTTGCCGCCGTGGAATTGCATACCGGAGCCTATGCCGACGCTGAAATTGGTTCAGCCCAGCAGGCGGAACTCAAGAAACTTCAAGAAGCAGGCCAATTTACCCGCGATTCGGGCCTGATTTTGCACTTCGGTCACGGCTTGACCTACCGAAATGTGATTCCGGTCGCCACAATTCCGGGTGCGTGTGAGCTGAATATCGGGCACAGCATCGTTGCCCGAGCGGTCATGGTTGGTTTTCGTGAAGCCGTTCACGAAATGAAAGTGCTCATAAACCAGGCGTCGAACGCCCGTTAATTGCGCAGTTGAATTTAGTTTGAATTGTTGATTTCGTGCAGTTTTCATGATTTCCTGATAAAGTTTTGAGCGTGCGAGGAGAGCCGGATTCGTCCGGCATAATCGTTGCACGCATGAGTTCTCCAGGCAGTGGCCCTATCGCGCTCAACCCCTGTTTTTTTCGAAAGTGACATCAATGAGTGGCAGTGCGTCTCGTCTTAGTGCAATTCAGGCTGTAACGAATTATCAGCCCATTTCCGCGCCTTTGAATTTTTCAGAAACCTCGGCTGGCGATTTGTTTGGGACAAATGTCTTCAGCTTGAAGGTGATGAAGGATCGGCTTCCCAAGAGTGTCTTTAAGTCCGTGCTCAAGACGATTGAAGCTGGCGAGCCGCTGGACGCTTCGGTTGCCGACACCGTTGCTGCCGCGATGAAAGACTGGGCCATCGAAAAGGGGGCAACGCACTACGCACACGTCTTCTACCCACTGACCGGTTTGACTGCTGAAAAGCACGACAGCTTCCTGGCACCCGATGGAAGTGGTGGAGCTGTTGCCGAATTCAGCGGAACCGCACTGATCCAGGGTGAGCCGGATGCCTCCAGCTTCCCATCAGGTGGAATTCGCGCCACGTTCGAAGCTCGTGGATACACCGCGTGGGACGTGACCAGCCCTGCCTACATTCTCGACAACCCCAATGGAACAACGCTCTGTATTCCAACGGCGTTCTTTTCCTGGACCGGTGAAGCTCTCGACAAGAAGACCCCACTGCTTCGCTCGATGAAGTGCCTGAATACTCAGGCTCAGCGAATCCTGAAGCTGTTCGGTCACAAGAATCCCGGCCTGGTAACTGCCACCTGCGGTCCAGAACAGGAATACTTCCTGATCGACCGCAACTTCTTCTTCGCTCGTCCTGACCTGATCAATGCGGGCCGAACCCTGTTCGGTGCTCCGCCCCCGAAGGGACAGGAATTCTGCGACCAGTACTTCGGTGCGATTCCTGACCGCGTTCTGGCCTGCATGCTCGATAGCGAACGTGAGCTGTACAAGCTCGGCGTCCCAGTTAAGACTCGTCACAACGAAGTGGCCCCGAGCCAATACGAAATCGCTCCGATTTACGAAAATGCGAACGTCGCAGCGGACCATCAGCAACTGCTGATGCTCACTCTGAAACGCGTTGCCGCCAAGTATGGCCTAGAATGCCTGCTGCATGAAAAGCCATTTGCTGGCGTGAATGGTTCCGGCAAGCACTGTAACTGGTCGCTGGGGAACAGTGGGCAGGGGAACCTGTTGGAACCCGGCAAGACCCCGCACGAGAACATGCAGTTCCTGGTCTTCTGTGCAGCCGTCATTCGTGCTGTGCACAAGCATGCCACTCTGCTTCGCGCTGTGGTGGCTCACGCAGGCAACGATCATCGCCTGGGTGCCAACGAAGCTCCTCCAGCAATCATTTCGATCTTCCTCGGCGAGCAACTGGCCGACGTGTTCGAACAGATCAAGGCGAGCGGAGCTGCCGCGACCAGCAAGCAGCCTGGCGTGATGACGGTTGGCGTCGACACGCTGCCACCATTGCCAAAGGATGCTGGCGACCGTAACCGAACCAGCCCGTTCGCGTTCACCGGCAACAAGTTCGAATTCCGCGCTGTGGGATCGAGCCAGTCGCTGTCAGGTCCGCTGGTTGCCCTCAATACGATCATGACCGAATCGCTCGACTACATCGCAACCGAACTGGAAAACGCCACCGGTGGCGATCCAGCCAAGTTGAGTGGTGCGGTTCAGACGCTGCTGAAGTCGATCATGAAGGATCACGGCGCGGTAATCTTCAATGGCGACGGCTATTCGGAAGAGTGGCATCAGGAAGCCGCCAAGCGTGGGCTGCCAAACAACAAGCAGACCATCGACGCTCTTCCCGCGATCACGGATCCAGCGGTTGTTTCGATGTTCGACAAGTACAAGGTCTTGACCCCACGCGAAGTCGAAAGCCGACGCGAAATCTACTTCGAACAGTACGTTCTGACACTGAATGTCGAAGCCAAGTTGACTCAGGAAATCGCGAAGACGGTCATTTACCCGGCTGCTTCTCGATATCTGAGTGAACTGGCCGCGACGGCTGCGAACTGCAAGGCTGCGGGGATTGGTTTCGACGTAGGCTTGCTGAACAAGCTCAGCGGACTGATCACCTCGCTGACCCAGACCGTTGACAAGCTTGAGCATCTGAACAACGCCGGTGGACATGGCGGACACGGAGTCGCCAATCCTCAGCAGGCCGCTGAACGGTGTGCGAAAGAGATTAAGCCAGCGATGGTGGCAGTGCGAGAAATCGTCGACGAACTCGAAGGAATCGTCGCTGATGATCACTGGCCGTTGCCGACCTATCAGGAAATGCTGTTCATCAAGTAACAGCCCTGAAATCGGCTGAAAACGCAAGATCACGACATGGCTCAGGGAAAACCTGAGCCATGTTTTTTTGATTCATCCGACTTTTGGAGGGGATTACGACCACAACGATCGTGACGTCGCCCTTGGATTCGAAGTCGCGAAAATCATCGAGGAATCCGAGCCCGATTCCGTTCCGAATCCGATTTCAACTGACCGCAGGCGGCCATGATGTCTTCGCCGCGAGTTGCCCGGATGACCGCGGAAAATCCAGCGGCGTTGACGATCCGGCTGAATGATCGGATTCGTTCGATCGGCGATGACTGGTACCCGGCCCCCGGCCATGGATTCCAAGGGATCAGGTTGACCTTGGCGTGGATCCCATCGAGCAGTCGCGTCAGTTCACGTGCATCCGCATCGGAATCATTGATGCCGTCGAGCATCACATATTCGAACGTGATGCGACGCGCATTACTCGCAGCAGGGTACTCGCGGCAGGCCTGGAGCAATTCCTGGATCGGGTATTTCTTGTTCAGCGGCACCAGTTCGTCTCGCAAATCGTCGCGAACCGCGTGCAGGCTGATCGCCAGATTGACTCCCAATTCGCGACCGACCCGATGAACCATCGGAACGACCCCCGCCGTCGAAAGCATGATTCGACGGCGCGAGATGGCAAATCCTTCGCCATCCATCAAAATGGCCAATGCTTTGGCAACATTCTCATAGTTGAAAAGGGGCTCTCCCATCCCCATCAGCACCAGATTTGTGACCAGGCAAGCCTGCCGCGGCTGATTCCATTCGGAGAGCCGATCCCGAGCCACCAGCGCCTGCGACACAATTTCGCTCGCAGTCAGGTTGCGGACCAGCGGCATCGTGCCTGTGTGGCAGAATGAGCAAGACAAGGTGCAGCCCACCTGTGACGAAACACATAGGGCCCCCCGATCCCGCTCAGGAATCAGGACTGTTTCGATCCGTTGACCATCGTGAAACTGCAGCAGCCATTTATGGGTGTTATCGAGCGACTTCAGGTCGCGAATGACCTGAGGCCGACTGATGAAGAAATGCTTTTCCAGAACAGCGCGGCGTGCTTTTGACAGCGAACTCAACCCTGAAAACTCGGTCGCCCCGCGCACGTAGACCCAATTCCAGACGGGCTTGATCAGCGACGCTTCCAGTCCACACTCGGCAAACCTGGCAGCCAGTTCCTGTCGTGTCAATCCGACGATGTTGGTTCTGGAGTCGATTCCATCCATTTGCTGTTTTCGATCTTTTCGTCGCAGTGCAACAGTTCAGTTCATTCATTCACAACGCATCGTACCGTTTGTCACTTCAAATTCAGCAGGGCAGAACGATGAGGGGCAGAACAATGAAGAATCACGCATCGGTTCTCTCCCATCGTTCTGCCCCTCATCGTTCTGCCGACCTTCTGGCTTACATTGAAAATGAGACGTGCGATCGGCGTGGGTCTCCCGACCCCGCCGAACCCCCAGACCGAAGGTCTCCTCTTCGTTTTTCACCCGAACGTAACAACCGATCAATTCAAAACACCATCCACCAACAGTTGCCCGCAAGGGCTTACGCCGTTATCGTTCCCCATCGGATTGACTATGATGACACGAGTATTCTGTAACGGGAATCGGTGCAGGGCATTTTCCCAGCCTGTCCCGTTTCGGGAAATCGCAGTCCGACATCGGATTTCGTAAGTTCGTGTCACCAAATACCATAGACTTTGATCGTTTTGAGGAGCAGTCGCGTGACGGAGCGAGTTGTCATTATCGGTTCAGGCCCCGCCGGATGGGCCGCCGCCATTTACGCCGCACGAGCCAATCTGCAGCCCCTCGTGTTCGAAGGGGCCTTGACCTCTGAGAATCACGCTCAGGGAACATTACCTCTCGGTCAATTGAACCTTACAACGGAAGTCGAGAATTATCCCGGATTTCCGCACGGTGACCTGACAGGTTTTCTGGCCAGCGCCTTGCCGGAAGAGAGCCTGGCGGCGGTTCCCGAGTTTGACGATCCGGCCCTGACGGGACCACGGTTGATGCACCTGATGCGTCAACAGGCCAAAAACTTCGGGACGCGTGTCATTACGGACGATGTCGTGGAAGTCGATCTGTCGTCGCGCCCCTTCAAGTTGAAATCGCTTGAGGGTGAAGTGGTTGACGCTCACTCGCTGATCATCGCCACAGGTGCTCGCGCGAATTACCTCGGTCTTCCCTCGGAAGATAAATACAAGAACTTCGGCGTGTCGGCCTGTGCTGTTTGCGATGGCGCACTACCGCGGTTTCGAAACAAGCCACTGGTTGTCGTCGGCGGTGGCGACAGTGCGATGGAAGAGGCCAGCTATTTGACAAAGTTTGCTTCAACCGTGTACCTGATTCACCGCCGCGGCGAATTCCGCGCCAGCAAGATCATGGCACAGCGTGTCATCGAAAATTCCAAGATCAACGTCAAATGGTTTTCCGCCGTTGAAGAAGTTCTTGGGGATGATAAGCAAGGTGTTACAGGTGTCCGTTTGAAAAATCTCCAGACGGGCGCCGTCGAAGAACTACCCGCTGCAGGGATGTTCTGTGCGATCGGCCATACCCCCAACACGGACTTCCTGAAGGGGCAGCTCAAAACGGACGAAAAGGGATACATCGTCTATTCCAAGCAGTTCCGGACGGATACCAGCGTTGACGGGGTGTTTGCAGCGGGAGATGTGGCTGACAGCTATTACCGTCAGGCGATCACATCCTCTGGGACAGGTTGCATGGCTGCGCTGGATGCGGAACGCTGGCTGGCAGTGCAAGGCGTCCATTGATTATCACACGAGCGTCCCATGATAGGTTTTCCACCTGTCGATTCCCTGACAATCCATTCTGGCCAGGTGGACAACCTGTCCTCACTTTTTGAAGAGATCGTTCACGCACCATGTTGAGTCAAGAAGGCTGCCTTGCCAGGCGATTACGACTGTGGAACTCTGTTCCAGCCGACTGTGAATGGTTGCTGATTGCTGATCCGCGCCATGTCCTGTACCTCTCAAACTTCTGGATTCATCCCCAGACGTTCTCCGCGGGGGAACGCGCATGGCTGCTCCTCGAACGTGACGGTAAGGCGACGTTACTGGGCGACAACTTCTCGTTGCGATCGCGTGCGGCCGACCCATTCATCGACGACGAAGTGATGGTGAAGTGGTACGACCATCAGCATTCGGTCATCAACCGTGATCATGCACTGCTGAAAGCCGCCGAGATGATTTCAAGTCGTCTCTACGGTCGCAGTGGTGCCGTCGAAGCCGAATGGCTTCCCGTCGGTGCCTTCGAACTGTTGGGGTTGGACCATGAACGTCATTCCGTTCGTCGTGAAGCTGCGGATCTGGGGCAGCCAGGATCGATCGATCTGGGGACAACGCTCCGTTCTCTGCGTCGCCAGAAGCACCCGGATGAAATCGCAGTCCTGAATGAATGTATGCGAGCTGGTGAAGCGGGGATGATTCGGCTGCGTGAAATCATTCGCCCCGGGATCACCGAATTCGAGATCTTCCGCGCAGTTCAGGATGCCGCACTGGCGGCGGCTGGTCGGCCAGCCTTTATCTACGGAGATTTCCGAGCGGCCAGCGCATCACGCCCCAAGGTGGGCGGACTGCCGACCAATCATGCTCTGGAACTCGGCGAAATGTTTACCCTCGACTACTCCGTCGTTCTGGAAGGTTATCGATCCGATTTCACCAATTGCCTGACAGTCGGTGCACCGAACGCAGATCAACAGCGCCTGTACGATCTTGTTTCTGCGGCTCAGCGCGGTGGTGAAGCGGCCCTGAAAGCGGGGACAAAAGCCCGCGATGTCTTCCACGCCGTGAACCAGCCGATTCTGGAAGCGGGACTCGCAGATAAGTTCGCACATCATGCCGGTCATGGCATCGGTCTGGCCCATCCTGAAGCTCCGATCCTGGTTCCGCAGAGCGACGACGTCTTGATGGCAGGCGATGTCGTGACGCTCGAACCCGGGCTGTACGTCGATGGAATCGGCGGCATTCGCATCGAACACAATTATCTGATTACCGACGGCGGCTACGAACGCCTCAGCAACCACGTCATCTCCCTCACTTTTTAGTTCGAGTTTTTTGGTTCGAGCTAACGCTCGGAAGGGTGAAGCCGCTCACGTTGTTCGCTTCCTGAAGGAACGAATTTGGGAGGGAAATGCGTGATGTCGGCTCATTTTCGACTGTTGTCGCTGTTTTCAATTTTCAGGGAAGTCTGTTGTCCAAATGAAGCAAGTTGACTGGAGCTATCACCGCAACGGTTGCAAGACCTGCGGTAAAACGGCCGCGTTTTTGACGGACCATCAAATCGACGTCGCGAAGCAGGAGGACGCTCGCAAGGTTCCGCTGGCGGAAGCGGACGCCCTGAAACTGGTCGATCAGGTCAATGACCTGTATGTGACTCGCGGCACGAAGGTGATTCACATCGATCTGAAGTCCGAGCGACCTGACGATGAATCACTGCTCAGCCTGCTGATTGGTCCGAGCGGAAAGCTGCGAGCTCCCACTCTGAAAATTGGCAAGACCATGATCGTCGGGTTCGACCAAGCCACTTACGAAAAAGTTTTTGAGTGACCTGCTATTCTCCGAATCGGAGCTCCACATCGGCGATTTCAAACGGAGCAAAGTCGATCAGGACGGCATCTCCCTCAAGCGTCAATTCTGACAGCGTCTTCCCCTGGAAGTCACGCTTTCGTGCATAAATCGGCTGACGATATGCCTGCAGCCGAACTTGTTTGGATTGCCCTTCTGTCTCCAGCAGACGAACAGCGAAACCCGCACCTGCGGGTATCGGCACGGTGTCACAATCGCCTGTTGCCAGTGAATCATTCGCGGCATCAATCTTGTCCAGCACGCGAGTCAACTGAACGTTGCGGCTGTCGAGATGAAAGAACCAGCCACTTGTTCCGGTTCGTGGCGGGCCGGATTCGGTCGGGATCACGGCGGGCGGTGTCATCGCATTCCAGGCGGCTTCCAGCGGAAATGCCGCATCCACCGCGATCGTGAATTTAAAGCGGCGGCGTGTTTCGCCCGCCACGACGAGCAGCGAATCGACCATGTGCGGCCCCGTCTTGCGATGAAACGGAAGTCCGTGCGGAACAATCGTCAGTCGCTCGGTGTCACTCGCTGATTCGATATAGTCGGATGTTTCAAACCGCTCACTGCCAAATCCTTGAGCCGTGTGAAAAATACTCCGCGTGACGGCCGCGGTACTGTCGCTCCAGGCAAACCGCGAGGCGAAGTAGTTATTCCACGGATCACCGTCCGGAACCTTCATTTCGCTCAATTCCAGTTCGATTTCCACAATCGGCCGGGCTCGCCAGACTCGGATGGTTTGACGAAACGTCGCCAGTTTTTCTCCGTTGAGTTGATCGATGATCTGCCCCTGGGTCGTAACCTCACCTCGAACGGGTGTTCGGGCAGTGATCTCAAAGCCTGTACACCGCACCTCGGCGTATTGAGACTTGTAAGCATCGTCTCCCGTTCCGATGGTCCGTTCACGCGGAAAGCGAAATGAAAGCTGCTGACTCAGTCGCTTGGCACGCTGGTCGTGCAGGCGGATGTGTCCGATTCCACCAGTTTGCTGATTGATCACGACTTCAAACCACTCCGTCCGCAACACGCCCGCTTCAACGATTGGCATGCGCGGGACTGTTGGGGCGACAGCACGACCATCTTCGGGAATCCAGACGAAACCTGCGGCAGGAAGTTCCACGACGACAACGGTATTTTCTGGATGCGCCATGTCGACGTGAGCCGCTTTGATGGGGCCGGCGACAACAGGATGCGACTTGAGCCCGGGAAGTGAAACACAGACCCGGCGTGTGAATGAGAGCGAATTGATAACCAGATAGCCCTTTTGCTGTCCGGCACCATGCATGACCAGCCGCGACAATTCCCGTGGCCAAGTCTTTTCAATTTCCCCTAGTTCCGCGTCAGCCTGAGTGATCATCGCAGATTCGGCATCGGGAGCAGCCGCCTCAAGCCCTTGCCTGACCAGCTGAGTTTCAGGGACCTCAATCGACTGATTGAGCATCGCTCGCGACAGATTTCGGCACCAGAGCGACGCTTCAAAGCGACGGCAGCGCAGGGAGTGATCAACGAACCGGCTGATCGGGTTCGCATCGCGGCGTGCGACGTATTGGATCAAATAAGGGGGGAAGTACTCGTGCGATTTGTATGTACAGAAGTGCCCCGGCTGTTCGGTCGATTCGAAGAAGCGTTGCAGGGTCACAAACCGTCCCAGAACTGGGGCATATTTCTGCGAACGACGCAGGTCTTCGTACCAGGGTGCAGAGACATCAGGCCAGCGGGCGAAAATCAGCCCCGCCACCTGATCGTGATCCATGGATTCGGACATCCGCACAGGAAAACGCAAATAGCTGGAGCCACTGTCGGCAGCGAGCGGAATTCGACTGAGGGCATCGACAATCGATTCATCACAGCCGCGCCACCTCAACTTGGTGTACTCGTGATCCGGGTAAATCCCATCATCAAGCACGACATGCAGTGCCGCCTTGATACCGAGCTTCAGAAGGATTTGCGGCATCAACGTGCTCAGGCCATATTTGCGGCGTCCCCAGACAGCGGGAGATTCTCCGACCAGATCTCGCCAATGCTGGCACCCCGCCTGAAATTGATAGATCACGGATTCCAGCGGGAGCAACGGCAACGGCGTTTCGCGCTCTTCACCGCCGACGATACACGCCCGCTGTGCATCACAGGCTGCGGCGAGCGCTTCGCGGATCGCGGGAGTTTTATCGCATAAGGTCTGCATGTCAGCGGCCGTCGCGAGCAGACTCATCGGAACTTCGCGGGCAAGCTCCTCGATCAACCGTTCTGCTGGTAGATCGTTAAAGGTCAGACAGAGGTCGATGAGATAGCATTCGACGGGATAAAATCGTTCGCGGGCTTCAAGGAGCAATTCGAAGCAGCCGCGTAAATGGGTCTCGGCGGTTTCGATGTCGTCCGCCACAGCGGCACGTGCTGCGGCAATGGCCTTCTGGTGCAGGCGTCCCTCGTCGACGTTGCTGAAGTTGCGCATGTGCCTTGACAGCAATTCGACCTGGATCCAGCAGAAACCGAGGGAATAGAAGTCGGCGACCAGTCCCGGTGCGACGGGACAGGGTTCCGGCAGGACCATCAATGCTGCCGTTTCCATCTCGGTCCGGTCATGAAATCCGGAAATAACGGTGGCGCCGGTCGTACGCGTTTCTTCGACCCAATTGTGGGGTAACCAGTCGTCGCAGACGGTTGGGACGAAGATCAGTTGCGTGGAATTGGCGGCAGTCGGTTCGTCGGCGCGACGCCAGCGCGGCAGGGTTTCGGCGGCGGCAAGCAGTGCCGGATGCCAGGCGACGGAAAACGAATTGAGCAGGCTGGCCGCGGGGAGATCCGTTTGTTCGGTCGGAAAATCTTCCAGGCTATGACTGGGAATCAGGATGACGATGTCTTGCAGGCTCATAGGATCTATGGATTCTTCGGGAGAGAAAGCGATCAACGCAAGTCGGCGGGCAGGGATTCGATAGTGTACCAGTCCGCCCCGGCGGTACGGATGTCAGGTTACCTCGTGGGAGGGGGAAATTGTTCGCTGGAATCCGCAATCATGTAGTGGAGCGGCGGGTCTGGCAACGATGATAACGCCGGAAGCATGAAAGCAAGGTTGAGTGGAAACCTGAATTTGCGATCGACATCAGCCGGAACGAACCAGCGTCCGGTTCGGATTTTCAGACTCGCAAATCCGGCAAATATTAGCGGCTGGTGAAAGAGAATTTTGAACATTTGTCAGATTTTTGGAACTTTCCCTGTAACGCTACGTCGTACTGACGGCGGGCCAGGAATCAGAGAAGTTCGGAGAGTACGACCTGTGGCCAGTTGACATTGCGTTAAACCGCTAGTATAGCTTGGTGTTACGAAATGGAGTGCTGGTTCGGGGCTGCGGTTCGCCGGTTCGAGAGACGCATGAATCACTTCAAAAAGTCGAGCGAATTCTTGCCGCGGCAGTTCACTTCGCGGAATTTCAGACTGATCAATCAAATGTGAGGCACTTCCCGCAGGTTTCTGCGGCAGAAGTGATTTTAGTATTTCCGGTTGCGGCAAATTTGGTGACTGTTTCCACCGGGTTATCAGGGGTTCACGATCATGGCAGACGCTCAATCGGCATGGGGCATTGAGATCGGTCAAGCGGGTCTGAAAGCCATTAAGCTGCGATACGCCGAAGCGGCTCAGCAGGTCGTGGCTGTTGCATTTGACTATGTTCCCCATCCCAAACTGCTCAGTCAGCCAGATGCGGTACCTGACGAACTGATCCGCCAGGCTCTGGACACGTTCCTGGCTCGCAACCCTGTTGCCGGGGATCTGGTTTCGATCAGCCTGCCTGGTCAAACAGCCTTGGCGAAGTTCATTCAATTGCCGCCGGTTGAGGCCAGCCGCGTCAAGGAAATCGTTAAGTACGAAGCCCGGCAGCAGATCCCGTTTGCGTTGGAAGAAGTGATCTGGGACTACCAGACTCTGGGTGGCGGAGTCGAAGAAAGCGGATTTGTGCTCGATGGTGAAGTGGGTCTGTTTGCGATGAAACGCGAGCAGGTGCAGCATCACATGGCGCCATTCCTTGCCAAAAAGGTAGAGATCGAAGTCGTGCAGATCGCTCCGCTGGCGCTCTACAACTTCCTCTGTTACGACCGAATGGGAGTTCGCCTGGGGGCTCCTCGCAACGACGAAGAAGATTATTCGGTCGTGGTTGATATGGGTTGCGACAACACCACGTTGATGGTGACCAACGGCAAGAAGATCTGGATTCGAAACATGCCGGTCGGGGGGAACCATTTCACCCGGGCCCTGACCAAAGAAATGAAGCTGACGTTCGCCAAAGCCGAACATCTGAAGTGCAATGCCACCAAGTCTCCCGACCCGCGGGCCGTCTTCCAGGCTTTGCGACCGGTCTTTAATGACTATGTGGCTGAAATCCAGCGTTCGATCGGATTCTTCTCGAGCGTTAACCGCAGTGCCAAGATCGGGCGACTGATCGGTGTCGGCAACGGATTCCGGTTGGCGGGTTTGCAGAAATTCCTGCAGCAGAACCTGCAATATGAGGTCGAGCGAGTCGACACGTTCAAGGGGCTGGCAGGCGATCACGTGTTGAACGCGCCGCTGTTCCAGGACAACCTGCTGACGTTCTGCGTCCCGTACGGGCTGGCATTGCAGACGCTCAAGCTGACTGACATCCATACGACACTGTTGCCGCCCGAAATCGCGATCGAACGCAAAGTCCGTCGCAAGAAGCCATGGGCTGTGGCATCGGCGGCAGCATTGCTGGTCGGGATGTCCGTTTCGGCTGCGGGATACGGAGCGGTCTGTCTGGCTG
>JBAWWJ010000226.1:0-12980 GCA_037146815.1 Planctomycetota bacterium | reverse complement strand
CGACAGCGATTCAAACAGCTCAAAGTCTAAAATCGTTACCCGCGTTGGGTGCCACCGTTTGACCATTCAGGATTACGATCACTCTATTTCGATGTAAATCCTATGAATGACCCTTCGATCAGGAATCCGGCCTACCTCTCACTGAATGATCAGCAACTCTCCGAGATCGACGCTCTTTGTGACCGTTTCGATCAGGCGTTGGTGAAAGGGGATGGTCCGCGCATTGAGGCCTTTCTGGTCGAGGTACCGGAGGCGGCTCGCGACGGACTGCTGGCAGAGCTGCTGGCTATGGAAAACGAATACCGCTCGGAGCAGGGTGATACGCCACAGCGAGGCGAGTACATCCCGCGATTTCCGGAACAGGAGAGGATCATCGCCGGGGAGTTTGCTCGCGAGGCAACGACAGAGTTTCCGGGCAACGTGAGCACGTCAACACGTGTTAGCGTCCCACCGGAGATCGGCAACTTTCGACTGATCGAAGAAATCGGTCACGGCGGGATGGGGGTCGTTCTGAGGGCTCACGACAAGAAGCTCAAGCGGAATGTCGCGATCAAGGTGTTGGCTCCGCATTTGGCCGCGGACGCCGAGGCAGTGCAGCGGTTCTTGCGAGAGGCTCAATCTGCGGCAGCAGTGCGGCACGACAACGTTGTCACGATTCATGCGGTCGATGAAGCCAACGGAATTCCGTTTCTCGTGATGGAGTTGATCAACGGAGAGTCACTGCAAGACCGGTTGAAACGCGGGCCGCTCCCGGTGGACGCGATCGTGCAGTTCGGAATTCAAATCGCATTAGGCTTGGATGCCGCTCACCGCCGCGGGCTGATTCATCGTGATATCAAGCCGGCAAATATTCTGCTGGAAAGTCACAACGAATCAGGTAAGCCTGACGAGGTGAGAGTCAAGATTACCGACTTCGGGTTGGCTCGCGTGATGTCGGAGTCGGCGATTACTCGGTCGGGGTTGATTGCAGGGACACCGCAATACATGTCACCGGAGCAGGCCAATGGAAAGCCGCTCGACCACCGCAGCGATCTCTTCAGTTTGGGGAGCGTGCTGTATTCGCTGTGTACTGGTCAGGCGGCGTTTCATGCGGAGAGCGCGATCGCCGTGCTGCGGCGAGTGACAGATCACGAACCCGAACCGATTCGAGCCGTAAATCCGACGATCCCCGATTGGTTGTGCGAGGTCATCGCGAAGCTCATGGCCAAGCAGCCGGAAGATCGCATTCAATCAGCGAAAGAAGTGGCCGACCTGCTGACGCGATGTCAGGCCCCAAGTCACGAAAGACGTGACGGGCCAACGACGGCCCACACCCTTCCCATTGTTCAGAGCTCGCCCCACGATACATCGTCGTTGGAAAACTCTCAGACGACGGTGCTGTTGCGCGTTTCGAGCATCGCGCCGCAAGGCTCGTCACGCGGACCAATGACGGCCACGTTGAATCGCACGCTCATCGCGGTCGCGTTGTTGGCGGGCGTCGTGTTGGCCGTTGTCTTCAGCCTAGGCCGCGATCCGAGGCCAACAGACCTGGACATCACGGCGACGAATCCTTCGGAGAGACCTCAGCCAGAGGGCGTCTCGCATGACGCAGCAAAGGCTCCTCCACGAGCGATTGCTCCCTTCAATGCTGAGCAAGCCCAACAGCATCAGGCTGCGTGGGCCAAGTACCTCGGCGTGCCGGTCGAGTACACCAACTCCCTCGGCATGAAGTTCCGCCTGATCCCGCCCGGTGAGTTCACGATGGGCAGCACGGCGGAGGAGATTGCAGCGGCCGTCAAGGATGTCTCTCCAGATGACATGGTGATCCTGACACAGCCGATCTATCTGGGCGTCAATGAAGTCACGCAGGCCGAATACGAAAAAGTGATGGGAGTGAATCCCTCGCATTTCGCGCCGATGGGCATGGGCAAAGAAGCGGTCGCCGGGCTGAAAACGACTGAGCACCCGGTGGAAATGGTGAGTTGGAATGACGCGGCCGAGTTCTGCGCCAAGTTAAGCAAACAGGAGAACTTGGAGCCGTTCGACTCCCGGGCGGGTGAGACGATCACACCGTTGGACGGGACCGGTTACCGGCTCGCCAGCGAGGCAGAATGGGAATTCGCGTGCCGTGCCGGGACAGCGACAAAGTACTGGATTGGCGACAAGAATGAAGACCTGCTGCGAGCCCGCTGGTTCAAAGGGAACTCCGGAGGTCGAACGCACGCGGCGGGCGAGTTGAAGGCGAATCCGTTCGGGCTGGCTGACATTCACGGGAATGTGTGGGAATGGGTGCAGGACGGTTGGGATGCGACATTTGATGGACAATTCCAAGACAACCCCGCGATCAACCCAAACATCCCATTTCACGCCTGTTCCCAGCGTGTGCTCCGGGGCGGCCATTGGGGGGACACCGCGTCCAACTGCCGGTCGTCGAATCGCCTCGCCAACGTCCCGACGAACCGTAACCTCAACCTCGGTTTTCGGGTGTCGTTGGTTGTAGATACAGTCAAGGAGTCGCGGGAAAAGCAGCCCGCAGCGCCTGCCCCAGTCGAGGCACGCTCCTGGCACGGTTGGCCCGCCGATGCACCGGCTCCGGCAATTGCACCGTTCAATACCAAGCAAGCCCAACACCATCAAGATTTGTGGGCCAAGTACCTCGGCGTGCCGGTCGAGTACACCAACTCCCTCGGCATGAAGTTCCGCCTCATCCCGCCCGGCGAGTTCACGATGGGCAGCACTGCGGCGGAGATTGAAGAAGCCGCCACGTTGGTGAGTAAAGACAAGTACTGGCAGGCATGCATCAAGAGCGAAGCTCCGCAGCACAAAGTGATCCTGACGCAGCCGATCTACCTGGGCGTCAACGAAGTCACTCAGGCGGAATATGAAAAGGTCATGGGCCTGAATCCCTCCTACTTCGCTCCAATGGGGGTCGGGAAAGGGGCCGTCATCGGGAGGGAAACCACCAGCCATCCGGTGGAAATGGTGAGTTGGTATGACGCGGCCGAATTCTGCGCCAAGCTGAGCAAGCAGGAAGAGTTGAAACCATTCTACTTCCGGGCGGGTGAAACCATCACGCCGCTGGACGGGACCGGATACCGCCTCCCCAGCGAGGCGGAATGGGAGTTTGCTTGCCGCGCCGGGACGGCCACGAAGTGGTGGACTGGAGATCAGTATGCAGACCTGGTAAGGGCGGGCAGGTTCGGAGGGCAATCCTTGAGTACGACACACCCGGCAGGCGAGTTTGACGCGAATCCATTCGGCCTGTCCGACATTCACGGCAATATCTGGGAATGGGTGCAGGACAGCTGGGATACGACGTTTTATGGTCAATTCCAGAAGAAACCCGCGATCAACCCAAGCAGTCCATATTCCGCCGGTCCCCAGCGCGTGATCCGGGGCGGCCGCTGGAACATCCTCCCGTCCCACTGCCGGTCGTCGTCTCGCTACGCCGACGAACCGTCGACCCGTAAACCCCACATCGGTTTTCGTGTGGTGTTGGTTGCTGACGCCGTGAAGGAACTGCTGCGCAAGACGAAGGCGAATGCCCCGCCGCCCGCCGTCGCTCCGTTTGACGAAGCGCAGGCCAGGGCCCATCAAGAGAAGTGGGCGATGCACCTCGGAGTGCCGGTCGAGTACGAGAACTCGATCGGCATGAAGTTCCGCCTTGTTCCACCGGGCGAGTTCCTGATGGGGATTACGCCCGAAGAGATCGAAGCGGAGCTGAAGGTGGCCACCGGGTTGGGAGTGACGTGGATGCGAGAAGAAATCGAGAGTGAAGGTCCACGGCACAGAGTGGTCCTTACAAAGCCGAACTACGTCGGCGTGACGGAGGTGACCCAGTTGCAGTACGAGCAAGTGATGGGGATCAACCCATCACACTTCTCGGCCACAGGTGAAGGGAAAGAGGCGGTCGCCAACCTGGAGACCGGCAACCATCCGGTGGAAATGGTGAGTTGGTACGACGCGGCTGAGTTCTGCGCGAAACTGAGCCAGCAGGAGAAGCGGAAACCGTTCTACTCCCGTTCCGGTGAATCGGTCACAGCACTGGAAGGAACTGGATACCGACTGCCAACGGAGGCGGAATGGGAGTACGCCTGCCGGGCCGGAACCACAACGCGGTACTGGTGCGGCGATGAGGACCAGGATCTGATTCAGGCCGACTGGTCTCGCAGCAACTCCGAGCTCCGGACGCATGTTGTAGGCGAGTTGAAAGCCAATCCGTTCGGATTGTCAGACATGCATGGCAACGTGTGGGAATGGGTGCAGGACGACTGGGATCCGGCGTTCTATCGGCAGTTTCTCAAAGATGCCGCAATCGACTCTTCGACCCCTATTTCCTCCGACTCGCCGCGGGTGGTTCGCGGCGGCCGTTGGATGATCGCCCCATGTTTCTCCCGTTCGTCGAGTCGCACCCACGACCTTCCAGCGCGCCGTTACGACTACACCGGTTTTCGTGTGGTGTTACCCGTCGATGCCCCGCGGCAGGCGATTAAGCAGTCGTCCAACATGGACGCCAAAGACTAGACCGGCTGGCCAAATGACGCTCCGCCACCTGCCAAAGCTCCGTTAGATCCTGCGCAGGCCGTAGCACATCATGACACCAATTTCACCGCCGAGCAGTTACTCAACTCATTGCGCCGCAAATTCACGGTATCGGTCACCTCGTGTACAACTGTTGGCCAATGAGTTTCCAAGGCGGTTAATTGTTTTGAACACGCGCGGTACAAGCAGAGTAATTTCCAGGCCCAACCGAAGCCAAATCGCGACACAAGCGAACTTCCTCGACGTTCGCCGTAACTGTTCAGGATCGCGACGTATTGCTGTCGGATGACCAGGATGTCGGAGGGGTTGCGCGGAATGTCGAAGTCGGAGATCAAGCCCATGCCGGCGCTTGTCCGTGCTCGTCACGAAGAGCGGCAATAGCCGACAGCATCTCAGTCGCAACGGGCAGGAAGACACCGTTGTCGTCGAGCGTCCGCCCCAAGTCAAATAGGATTACCTGCACGGAGTGCTTGCGAAGCGATTGCTTACGCCACTTCGACCTCGTTTGTGACCAGCAAATCGTTGCAGGCATCCATTACGGCGTGTGTTACAAGTTGTTTGTTGTAATAACTTGTGGCTTGACCGCTGATTACGATGGCGCTGTTGCTGACGCGGACCTGCAGCCCGCGAATCCGGCCTCCGGTGCGTACCTGAACGGCCTGTTCAATCTTTTCCGCCAGTGACTGGGGAAAGGTATCTAGTACCGCTGTGCTCATTTGTCATCCTCCTTGAGAGTGAGCGGTCGGACTTCGCATGCGATCCTGTCTCTGCGATGTCTGAGCGAAAAACCGACAAAACCTTGCCACAAGCCCAACAGCAAGCATTGGATTGGCGAACTTTGATGGATTCATGGACACCCGATCCTCCGAAAGCCCTTTGAGTTTAAGGTTTCATCAGGCGGGCATCCCTGCAATAATCTCGGCTGGCTCGTATTTAACCTCCATCGTCCAGGAATCCGTTCGTGAACAGAAGCGTTCGGCCAGTGCCGTACGAGTCACTCATGCACAGTACACTCAGCGAATCGAGTCGTCAAAGAAAATCTTCCGCATTCACTCCGTTTTTGCCGCATCATCGGTCAGTCGATTGAGCCAAGGATCGTCCATGCTGGAACCACAACTGCAGTTTCTGAAGCAACTACTGGAAGCCCCGAGTCCCTCGGGATATGAGCGACCTGTTCAGGATGTCGTGCGTCGATACGCACAGGAATTCGCCGATGACGTTCGTACGGACTGGCATGGCAATGTCACAGCCGTCGTCAATCCTCAGGGCTCGCCCCGGATCATGCTGGCAGGTCATTGCGACCAAATCGGTCTGCTCGTCAAGCATATTGATGACAAGGGTTTCCTATGGGTACACGCGATTGGCGGCTGGGACCCCCAGGTCTTGATCGGACAGAGTGTCCAGGTCTGGACCAAGTTTGGTCCCGTCACAGGTGTCATCGCTCGCAAACCGATTCACCTGCAGTCACCCGATGACCGCAAGGTCGTGCCCGAGATCAAGAACCTGTGGGTCGATATCGCTGCTCGTGACGGCGACGACGCCCGATCGGTCGTGAATATCGGAGACCCGATTACTGTCACACTGGGATTCCGCGAGATGCGGAATGGGATGGCCGCAGCCCCTGGTATGGACAACAAGGTCGGAGCCTGGACCGTGATGTCCGCTCTGGAGCGAGTCCATCGTGGGAATCCTCGCGCAGCCGTCTTCGCCGTATCAACGGTGCAGGAAGAAATCGGCCTGCGTGGCGTGCAGACGAGTGCCTTCCAGATCGATCCTCAATTGGGGATTGTCGTTGATGTGACTCACGCGACCGACTGTCCGACAATTGACGAGAACCAGTTTGGCCGGGTCAAGATCGGAAAAGGCCCGGTTCTTTATCGAGGCCCCAACGTGAACCCTGTGGTGTTCGATCGCCTGGTCGAACGCGCAGGCTCGGCCGAGATTCCAGTCCAGATCAACGGACTCGCCACAGCCGCCAGCAATGATGCCGCTCAATTGCAACTGACGCGAGGCGGCGTTGCTACAGGGCTGGTCTGTATTCCCAATCGTTACATGCACAGCCCGGTCGAAATCGTGTCGCTTTCCGACCTGGATCAAGCCGCGGAACTGATTGCACAGTTCTGCCTTAGCGTCGATGCGACCAGCGATTTCACTCCATAACCGAGTGATGCTCACTCGACAATCCTCTTCCATCCATTACGTTTTTCCGGTGGGGTTGAATCAAGAATGGCTCGATTTTCGCAGGCCGATCTGGCCGAACTCAATAAGGCATTTGAAGACCGGACTCCTGATGAGTTGCTCCAATGGGCCGGTGCCACTTTCGGTAAACGAGTCGCTGCACTCTCGGCAATGCAGATGGCAGGGAGCGTCATCTGTCACATGCTGAATCGCCTGCAAGTCGACATGCCGGTACTGTTCGTGGATACCGGAGTCAACTTCCAGGAGACACTCGACACGCGCGATCGCATCGCTCGCGAGTACAATTTGAAGTTCATCACCTTGCAGCCAAAGTTGAGCATGGAAGAGCAGACGAAGCAGTACGGCATTCTCTATCTGTCAGCCGAAGGTCAGAAGGATTGTTGCGAGATGCGGAAGTCGGCCCCGCTGCATGAAGTACGAGGCCAATATGATTGCCTTGTCGGCAGCCTGCGCCGGGCAGAAGGGGGAGCTCGCAGCCGCTGCCAGATCCTGTCCGTCGATACCGCGATGAACTGCGTGCGAGTCAATCCGCTGGCGAACTTCACCGACGAACAGATGGAACAATACATCGCCGACAATCAGGTCATTGTGAATCCCCTGCACTACCAGGGCTTTTCAACAATCAGTTGCAATCGGTGTACAACGCCCGTCATGCCAGGCGAGCCCAAACGTGCCGGTCGTTGGCGACATCTAGGCCCGTGGTCAGTCTATTGCGGTATCAATCCTTCGGATCTGGCCAGCGGAGCGTCGCTCTCGATTGATCTGCCGCAGGAATTGATCGACCGAATGCTTGGCCGTACAACCGACTTCAGTATTTGAGATCTGGCCCGAATCACTTGCAGGTGGAGCACCCCATGACTGAACCATCGCTCTATGAACGCCTCGGCGGAGTTTATGCCATCGCTGCCGTGGTTGATGATTTCATCGATCGAATCATGGATGATCCGCGACTGAATGCGAATCCCAAAGTCGACGAAGCTCACCATCGCGTCTCCAAAGCAGGGTTCAAGTACCTGGTCACCGAACAGGTCTGCTGGGCTGCCGGGGGACCGCAGAAATACACCGGGCGATCGATGAGGGATTCCCATATTCACCTCGATATTACCGCTGCCGAATGGCTGTCCTTCATGGACGACCTGCAGCAGACGCTGAGCAAATTCGGCGTCCCGGATCGGGAACAGAAAGAAATCTTCGCCATCGTTGATTCCACGCGTGGTGACATCGTGATGGCGGAACTCTGTTAGCCAATTCGACTGTGCATTGCGTCGATGACGTTGTCCTCGACGAAGCCGTGAAATCACCCACGAGGATGGCAGCGTTCGTGAATCGTCTTGAGGCGACTGTGTTCGACTTGAGTATAGATCTGCGTCGTCCGGATGCTGGCGTGGCCAAGCAGTTCCTGCAGGGCTCGGATTTCTGCACCGCGAGCCAGCATGTGCGTTGCAAAGCTGTGCCGTAACGTATGCGGACTGATTTCGCTGCTGCCGCCGATCCTGGCGGCGTATCGTTTGACGAGTTTCCAGACCGTAATCCTGCTGAGCGTTTTCCCGCCGCGCGAGACCAGAAGTGGTGAAGACTGTTCGCTCTCGCGTGCCAACAGGGGACGCTCATGCGCCAGGTACGCTTCCACCGCTGCACGGGCGACGGGGTTAAGCGACACCATTCGCTCTTTGTTTCCCTTACCGTGACATCGACAATAGCTTTCTTCCAGACGGATGTCCCGGAGCGTGATAGCACAGACCTCCGAGGCTCGGCATCCGGTCGCATACATCAGCGCCAATAAGGCTCGATCTCGTAGCGGATATCGGTCCTGGCGCGTCGGGGCGGCGATCAGTTCATCGACTTTTTCGGGGCTCAGAACTTTTGGAAGATGCTGCCAGAGTTTGGGCGAATTGACCAGTTCCACAATGCTCTCGGGAATGACTCCTTCAAGCACGAGGTATCGGAAAAACATCTTGATCGAAACCAGGTGCCGTGCCACGGATGTCGCGGCGTAGTTGCGATCGCGCAGGAATTCCAGATAATCGGTAAAAAGCGACAGTTCGACCTGCTGGATTCGGGCCGGACCGTGAGTCCGATACCACTCGGAAAACTGTGTCAGATCGCGCTGGTAGGCAATGACGGTGTTGTCGCTCAGGCCGCATTCCGCTCGCAGATAATTCATAAACCCAGCAAGATGCACCCCCGGATCAGCGGGACGTTCGCCCACCGATGCGGCAGGGCCAGCAGGGCGTTTACGCGGCGGCATACAGCGATCCTTGTCTGGTACGAAGCTTCCCAACAAGGTGGTATCGGCGGATGTTCCGCCAAACCTTGAAGGCTTGTGCCAACATTTCAAGTACGAGATTTCTTCATCGTGTGATGATCAAGCTTTTTCGCATGTTTTGGCGCGGATTGAAGGGAATTATTTTGGTGACCTGGCAAAGTGCTGTTCGATGGCCGTCAAAAGTGGATTAATCGTGTACTTCTGAATATTGTGCGGGGGTTTCCAGGCCCGCCATTCGTGACCACCGTGCTCAGTCACTTGAATCTGATCGACACGATCAATCCAGCCCAGGAAGATCACCAGAGTCTTTTCGACCCGTTCTGAACCGAAGCGAGGTTCAATCGGGTAGTACATTTCTTCGAAGCGGAATTCAGGGTCAAGGGTCACCTGGTCGATCGCGACGCCTGTTTCTTCCCACATTTCGCGCAAGGCACACTGGATTTCGGATTCACCCGACTCGATATGGCCTTTCGGCAAGTCGAAACGGTGCGAATGTTTCATCAACAGGAACGATAATTCAGGAATCCTGCGAAACAACAGCACTCCGCACGACTTGACCTGACGCATTCTGGGCCTTTCCTCTGTCTCTACAAAACGGCCTCTGTCGGCTCTGCCCATGATTATCGGGGGCAATCCCTCGTCCAATGGCCTCCCAGCGGGTCTGCCAGGATTGTCAAGACGCATCAGGCACTACAGTTACCCGCATCGCCACGGTATTGCAACAAAGTCAACAAACCGATTGTCCTCGTTTTCTGTTCGGAACACCTGTTGAATCACCTCTGCGGCGTCGGTACCATCGTCGCAATGGTAATCGTGAATATGTTTTGGTGCGTGCAGCGAGTTTTCTGGAGCGGTTTAATGACAGTTGACGATCTTCGCCCCGGTTTCGGCGTTCGAAACTCACTGCGTTTCGCGTGTTTGACGCTCCTGACACTGACGGTTTCGGTTGTACCTCAACTCGGATTCTGTGCTGACGCCCCTGTGCGAACGCCGGCCGACAACATTGTAATTGTTCCCTCCGTCGTCAAATTGACTGACGTCCGCCAGCCACAGTCTGTCCTGGTCGTGGGACGGACCGCCGATGGGTTTGCTCTCGATCTGACGGATCAGGCGGTCATGAAATCCGCTGATGAATCGATTGCGGTTGTGGAAGCGGGGTGGGTCCGGCCGTTGAAAACGGGTGAGACGAAAATCACCATTCAGTCGCACGGCCAGACCTTGGAAATTCCTGTTTCGGTGGTCCTGCCGCCTCAAGAACGTCCTTACAGCTTTCGTCACGAAGTGATGCCCGTCCTGTCAAAGGGGGGCTGTAACATGGGGGCCTGCCATGGGTACTCGCTCGGTAAGGGGGGATTCGTCCTGTCGCTGCGTGGAGCCAATGCCGACCAGGACTACCAGGCGATCTTCAGCGATGCCCAGTCGCGCCGGCTGAATCAGGTTGATCCGAACGGCAGTCTGCTGGTCCGCAAACCGGTCGGCGACGTGCCTCACCGAGGTGGAACACGGTTTTCCCGTGACAGTCGCCTCAATGAAATCCTCGTCAAGTGGATTGAGCAAGGGGCGCAACTCGACCCGGACCAGAAGATCGAAGTGGAACGAGTCACGATTTCTCCGGAACGTTTCGTGATGGAACCGGGGATGAAGCATCGCCTGCAGTTGATCGCTCATTACACCGATGGCTCGACACGAGACGTGACCCGGATGGGAATCTTCACGGTCAATACTGAGGGTGTTGCCGAAGTGACCGAGGGGGGCTTGGTGACTTCGCGAGAATACGGCGAATCGGCCGTGGTCGCACGGTATGAACGTAAATTCGCGGCGTCCCGCCTGATCGTCCTCAAGCAGAATCCTGGATTTCAGCCGACACCGGTTCCCACCGACCATTTCATCGACCGACATGTCATCACGAAGCTGAATGATCTGAAAGTGACTCCCTCGGACGTTGCCGGAGACGAAGAGTTCCTGCGTCGGGTTCATCTGGATCTGATCGGTCTCCAGCCGACTCCTGAAGAGGTCCGGAAATTCGTTGCGGACACAAATCCCGCAAAACGGGCCGCGGAGATCGATCTCCTTTTCGCGCGGCCGGAGTTTGTCGATCATTGGTCCTTAAAGTGGGGTGACTTGTTTCAGAACTCACGCGTCCGATTGAGCGAGCCGGCCGTCTACAGTTTTCGGGAATGGCTGCGCAGCGCCATCGCGTCAAATATGCCGATGGATGAGTTTGCTCGGCAACTGCTGGCGAGTCGCGGTGGAGCCAGCGATAATCCGGCCAGTGCCTATTTCACAATCAGCAAGGATACGAACGATACGGTCGAGCGAGTGGCACAGGTCTTCTGCGGGGTTCGAATGCTGTGTGCCCGCTGTCATCCCCATCCGATGGAAAACTGGACTCAGGCCGACTACTACGGCATGCACACGTTCTTCAACCAGGTCTCCGCCAAGGCAGACACTCGGCTGAACGGTGTCCCCAATGCCCGGTCCGTCGTCCTGCAACTCGGTTCGGGCTTCTCAACAAACCCACGGACTGGCCAGCCTCAGCCACCCCGATATCTGGGAGGGGGCGAGCCGACTCTTCCGGCCGAAACAGACCGTCGGCCTGACTTTGCAAAGTGGCTGACAGCCAAAGACAACCCTCACTTTGCTCGCAGTCTCTCCAATCGTGTCTGGAGCTATTTCTTCAGTCGCGGAATCATTGATCCGGTTGACGACCTCAGGACCACTAATCCTCCCATTAATCCGGAACTGCTTGAGGCATTGACGAAGGATTTCGTTGACCACGGATTTGATCTCAGACACCTGATGCGAACGATTGTGACATCGCAGACTTATCAACGCAGCAGTGCCCCCAATGAATCGAACCGGATCGACACGATGAACTTCTCGCGCTCGATTCCTCGTCGAGTTGCGGCCGAAGCCCTGCTGGACTCGCTCGTCCAGGCAACGGGTGTTCGAGAGAACTTTGGGGGAGCACCCGGCGGATTCAATGCGGCTCAATTGCCAGATGCGGAAATCACCAGCGAATTCCTGTCGCTGTTTGGCAAGCCTCAGCGGATGGAGGCGTGTGAGTGTGAACGAGATAGCGAATCGAACATGCTGCAGGCACTGCACATGATCAATGGAAACTCGATTTTGCGCCGGGTGACTGATAGCAATGGCCGTGTCGCCCAATTGTTAAAACAGCATGCGGCAAACGAACCGCTGATCGAGGATTTGTATTTGTGGTCGGTCGCACGTCGTCCAACGCCGCAAGAGATTCAGGTGGCAAACAAGCATTTCGAAGTCTATGGAATGGATCGTACGGCCGCTGCACAGGATTTGATGTGGGCGTTATTTAACAGCCGGGACTTTTTACTTGTGCATTAGTCGGCGTGGTGGCATCAATGCCGAGTACCCGTTTCTCGGGGGTGCCACTCAACGCGGGTAACGATATTTTGAACGGCAATATTTGCGTACCCGAACTCGTGAGAGATCGGAGATGCGTTGAAAACCCCTGAATTCGTGAGGCGTGAGATAGTCGTGGTTCGCTCCGCGAACCAACGCTTCCTGGTTGACAAGACGTCGGAGGACGAGGCGACTATTTGAGTTGTCATAAGAAAATTCAGCGTTGGTTCGCGGAGCGAACCACGACTTTCAGACGCCGGCCCCGCTAAAATCGTTACCCGCGTTGGGTGCCACTGGCGATCGCCTTGGATCGCCAGTGCCAATGTGGTAGCCATAAACAATAGACATCTGTGGCAATGTCCCGCGATTTTGACGGATCGGCATATGGCGACTTTTGAGATGGCTTCAGCAGAGCAACAACCTGTTGTTGAAACGACTTACCTTGAGACTTTGGATTCCCAATATATCCTTGAGCACGTCTGATGCCATCCCACCCAACGTCACGCGTTACCAATGTCGCACTGGCACTGGCGATCTAAGGCGATCGCCAGTGCCACCCAACGCGGGTAACGACTTTGCTTGAGTAGAAACAAGTCTTGATGCGGATAGCAGT
>JBAWWJ010000225.1:0-13065 GCA_037146815.1 Planctomycetota bacterium | reverse complement strand
GACAGCGATTCAAACAGCTCAAAGTCTAAAATCGTTACCCGCGTTGGGTGGCACTCCCTCTCGACTTGCGGGTAAGTTCAAGCAGTCCCGGCCATCCTGCCGCTCCGTCGCCTCAATTACTTCTTGTACGACTTACCTGGCCAGTTGCTCCACCATTGCTGGAAGAGCTTCAATTGCGATTCTGCGAAGTGTTTCTGGCTGGCAGACAGTCGATCTGATTCGTTGAAGTGTCGTTCGTAGTCGGTGTCACCGAGCAGCACGAGCAGGTACTTGTAATACAACACCAGGTCGGGGCCTTCGTCAAATCGTGAAAGTTCCGCCAAGCCTTCTTCAAGTTCTCGTGCCAGACGTCTGGCTTCAACATCGCCTGCGGCAGCCAGCTTGCAAAGTTCGATCAGATGCAGGACTTCATGGGGCAGGCAATTTCCGATCCCTGTAATCGCACCGACAGCACCGCACCGAATGAAACCGTGACAGACCTGCGTATCAACGCCTGCCATCAGCAGGACATTGCTGTCGGCGTGCGTGATATGCTCGGCGGCGTAGCTCAATGCATCGGCACCACCAAATTCCTTGAATCCGACGAGGTTCGGAAACTCGCGTCTCAGATCGAAGAACAGATCTGCTTTCGTTTCGAATCCGTAATATGGGCTGTTGTAAATCACGGCGGGCAGATTGGGAGCAGCCCCCAGAATCCGCGCGAAGTGTGCCCGCTGGGCGGCAGCCGACGTGCCACGCGAAAGAACTCGGGGAATGACCATCAGCCCCTTGGCACCGACTCGCTGAGCATGAGCGGCATGGGCTGCGGCAATCGCGGGATTCTGTGCCCCAGTCCCCACAACGACGGGGACACCCGCCTCGGTCAATTGGCGAACACCTTCCTGGCGTTGCTCATCTGTCAGTAATGGCCAGTCCCCCATCGAACCACAGTACACGACTCCGTTCATGCCCGCGGCCATCAGAGATTTAGCCTTCTTGACCAAGGCTGCAAAATTCGGCGTACCGTCGGTCTGACAGGGGGTCATCAGTGCTGGAATGCAGCCCTGGAAAATGTTCGAGTTCAACGTGCTACCTCTCCTTGATGGGTTTCGTATCAAGTCAGTCTGCTGAAGTCGCGTTCGTCAAACGCGACAGAAGTTTCACCAATGATTTCACAAGGACGTCTTGTCCACCGCTGGATGCAGGAGATCGTAGCGAACTCCGAACCCGCATACAAAACATCCGGGCTACTCTGCTCCGGTGATTTTCGCCATATTGCCTATGGATCTTTGATGCAGCGGCGAGAGTGGGGCAAGCCGACGAATTTTTCTTTGCAGGGGAAGCAGCCCTGCAGAATCCGTAACGATGATACTTGCAGGTCATTCACGTCAAGCAGTAGAGTCAAGCTCCTGATGACTCCCAGCTCTGAAGGGACGGCGGACATTCGTAAGTTCCCTCATTCGTAACGTTGGCAATTGCGAGTGCAGCGAAAAAAACACATCAATTCTGTCGGCGAGAATCTGCCCGCGATGAATGTGATGGCGATACTAGTTTGCCTTGGAGTGGAAACATGACGACCGTTTGGTTGCGCGCGTTGCTGATTTTCATCACGATGGTCTCAGCGGTTTCCGCCGCATTGGCTGAGGACGTTTCTCTGTGGGGACGTCAGCCCACCGATTGGAAAGGTGTTGCCGTCTCTGACGATGCGGCAACGCTGACTGGTGACAAATGGAGTTATCTGATTGCCCCCGATGAAGCGACCAATTGCGAACTTTCCGCCACAGTTGTCATCAAAGAACCAGCCCGTCAATTCGGCTTTTTCGGGGACGGGTGGAGTGCCTGGCCTGACCCGAAATTTGGTGATGCCGGCTTCGAGGCTGCTTTCATTCTGCATGGTCAACGAGGGGTGATGCAGGCAACGAGTCCGATCGATTCGGCCTACCGAATTCAGATCTCGCATAAGTACCAGGTAATCGCTCTCGTCAAGTTTCCCGAAGGTGGCTACGTACGGGTGGCCCCATGCCCGATCAAACTCAACGAACCACTCAAGCTGCAAGCCACAATCCGCGACAGGCAAATTGTCGTACGCGTCGATGGAAGCGAGAAACTCCGCTGGAACGATGTGTTTCTGCCACTCGAAAAGGGATTGTCTGGAATCGGTGTTTCCAGTCTGGCGAAAGTCAATTACAGCAATGTGAAACTCACTTTATCGTCGAGCGAACCGGTGATTCCGCCCTCGGCACGGGCGATCAATTTTTCGGTCCGCAAATTTCTAGGAGATCGCCAGTATGTATTCGATGGCGACGAGCCCATTCTGGAACTCCATTCCGAGAAGGATCCGAGCTGTTTTGCGAAATTGAAGCCGGGATACAAACCGCAATTGACATTCGATTCGCACTGGGGACTGGAGAATCAGGGGGCGTTTCCTGACGCGGCCAGCAAGTGGACGGAGCCGAAAGTCAGTGGCGGGGGAAGAACTCTCACCGTGGATTGGTCCGCTCGCAATGTGAAAGATCGATTCACAACACGCAGCACGATGACTGTCGGATTTGATACGCGGCGTGAAATGTATACCTATCAGATTGACAGCGAACTGGAAGTCCTCCCCGGCGAACCATTTCATTTTCGATACGGGTTCGACTTCGAGCACCATACCCCGCTCGACCCATTCCGCTGGCAGTACCTGATCGCCCGGCGTCGTACCGGCGATCTGTACCACCGATCGGTTTATCCGATCGATCCGGGACCGCAATTCGACCTCGATATGACCAGTGGGACTCGCGTCTGGTATGGCCGTCACATGGAACAGCAACATGTCGCACCAGCGGTCGAATATCTCAGTTCCCCCGGTGAAACGGGCGACAGGAAATGTCATACCGCCGTGTGTGCTGCGTTTTATGACACGGGAGTTGCTTTCGAACCGGAAACCGCTAAACCGGGAACCAAGCTGCGAGTGAAATACCGATACACGGGAGTACCCGTCGCAGAAGCGGCAGAGTTATTTGATCAGTCGAAGATCTACGAAGCCCCGATGCTCGACCCGGCGCACCACTACATTTTTGCGGATGAATGGCCGAAACTGACGTTCAGCAAGTTTGAACCTCTCAGCAAGACCTGGATTTACGGCCGTTCCCCGTTCATGACGGCGCACAACACCCGTCCCTCGTACGAACTGGTCAAAGACTGCGGCGTTGGCAGTGGCTTCGCAATGAAGCTTGGTCCAGCATCCTACGGGAAAGCAAATCTACCTGTCGGCACATCATTGACCAAAGGCCGCTGGGTTGTCTCTGCATTGGTGAAATCGGTAAACGCTCACGGTCCCGGTGGGCGGATCGAATTGGAAGCGACCAAAGCCAAAGCGAGCCAACCATTCACAAAACTTGTTCACTATGTCGGGAACGGAAGTTTTGAGTGGAAGGGACAAGGGTTCGTCTTCGATTTGAGCGACGATGCGGGTTCTCTGTCCATCGCATTCGGAAATTCCGGGACGGGCGAGATGCTGGTCACGGACGTCGAGTTTCGGAAACTCGGCGATACGGAGGCATTGGCGGACGGAACCGCCGCGACGCCAAATGCGACTCCACCTGCGTTTGGAAATGCACCTGCAGGAGCGATTGCAGACTTTCGAATGCAGGAAGGGACTGGGAACTTCGTCTTGAACTACGCAACCGGGCCACTCGGTCACCTTGACCTGGCGAATATTGACTGGGTTGTTGATTCCGGTCGCCATGCTCTTCGATTTGCTGAGAATCACACAGGTCGCAAGAATTACCGATTGGACAGCAATCTGGCTCGTAGCTACCTGGGTCACCCCAGCTATGCCGGAAAAGAGACCCTGCCAGTCGCTCTGACGGGCTTTCATGGCGGCGGAAGCCCGATGAAGGGATTGACTCTCGCCTGCTGGATTAAACCCGCTGCTGAGATGGGAAAGAGTCCGCACGGGGGCAAAGGCGATATTCTCGGTTACGGAGCCCGACGATTCATTCTTGGCTTACAAGGGCAGGCGGCACCATACCAGTTAACGACCCGGATCAACGTCAATGACTCGTTCACATCCGAAGCAAAAATCCCAGCGGATCAATGGTCGCATGTTGCCGTGACAGCCGAGCCATCAGAGGGCCAGTGGCGTGTTCGTCTTTATCTGAACGGTCAATCGGTCGCCGACGGAGTTACCCGGAAGTTCCCTGCAGACTCAGTGATTCCCCCGTCGCTGATTCTGGGGGCCGAGATCTTTTACCTGCATGATGCCTATTATCGTGGGCTGATTGGTCAGACGTACGTTTTTGACAAGGCTCTGTCTGCCACAGAGATTTTGAATCTGGCACGCTAAACTGCGTCATTCGTGTTCTGATGGTATACCGCGGTGTCAGCGAGCGGACCCGCCTGTGTTCGCTTTGTTCCCCACGGTATCATCTTTGTATCGACCGAAATTGAAATTTGACCAATGTTGAAAGCCCCGAGTGCCTGATCCCGTCGCCGTCTTGAATCGACTTCGCCCGTCAGAGTCTGGCACGTGGCACGACTCGCTTTCCGCCGCAATCCGCGATGCGGAAGTGTTGCTGCGACGACTGGACTTGCCGACGGAGTTGCTACAATCAGCCCGCGATGCTGCAGTGCAGTTTCCAGTGATGGTGCCAGAGAGCTATCTGCAGCGGATGCAGGCGGGCGACCCGCGTGATCCATTGCTGCTTCAGGTTCTGCCGCTCGGTGACGAGTCACACGACGTTCCGGGGTTTGTTGACGACGCCGTTGACGATCTCGGTGCGCGAACTGCCCCGGGATTGCTGCATAAGTATCACGGCCGCGCCCTGATGATCATGACGGGAGCCTGTGCCGTTCACTGTCGCTATTGTTTTCGTCGTCACTACCCGTATTCAGAAGAACCGAAAACGCTCGAGCAATGGGCTCCGGCCCTGCAGGCCATCGCTGCAGACGAAACCATTCACGAAGTTCTACTGAGTGGTGGCGATCCATTGATGCTGACCGATCACCGCCTGCAGGAATTGATCCTGAAGCTGTCTGCAATTCCACACCTGCGTCGTCTGAGAATCCACAGTCGTCTCCCAATCGTCTTACCAGATCGCATCACGGATCGTCTGGTGAAGATCCTCGCGTCGACCCGACTGACCCCGTTTATGGTCATTCATGCCAACCACCCGCGTGAGCTGACAGGTGACTGTGCCGAGTCTGTTCGGCAGCTGGTCCGTAGCGGGATCACGACACTCAATCAGGCCGTGCTGCTACGCGGCATTAATGACACGGTCGACGTTCAGCACGAACTCTGCGAGCGACTGGTCGATCTGGGAGTCGTCCCGTACTACCTGAATCAACTCGATCGAGTCCGTGGTACCGCCCATTTCGAAGTCGATGATGCCACGGGGTTGCAGATCATTGCAGAACTCAGGCAGCGGTTGCCAGGTTACGCGGTACCGCAGTTCGTTCGTGATGAGCCAGGAAGAGGCCATAAGCGGCCACTCTACGGCAGTGCGCCAGCATAATTACAATCGGGTGAGTTGGTCCGATCGAACTTGAGTGCAGACGGGACATCGATTCGAAATGGAAACTTCTGCCTTACTTGAACTCGCACAACTCGTCGTCGATGGCGACCTGGACCAGGTGTCTCGGCGGCTCCGTTCGTTACCGGCGATCGCAACAATGGCGTTACCGATCGGTACGAAACAGGGACAAAAGGCAGATACTTTCTTCGCCGAAATCCGTTGCTATATGATGAATCAAGTTCCTGTGAAATGGACATCATTTGCCCGCGCGACGAAGAGCGTCGACAGGATGTGTTCCATTACTTCCATCCTCGGGTTCGAAACAGGATATTCGCCGCTGTCAACCAGACCGCGACCAGTGCCAGCATCGGCCTAAGATCGACCGCACTGGCCAGTGGGATTGAGCGCTGTAGTGATACGTAGATCATCCCGAAGCTGTAGTGTTCGAACGAGAACGATTTCAGCGTGGCGAATGCCGAAAACCGGGTGGCCAGATAAAACACCACGGCCCCGATGAGCATGTAGCAAAGCGCCAAAAGACTCGCCGAACTCTGGGATTTCGAGAGTGATGCGATCACCAGACCGACGCTGCAGAGTCCCATGCCTGTCAGAAGCAGTGTGACCCAAAGACTCGCGTTTGCCAGGGCCACTGGTTTTAATACGGCAATGACACACGCCGAGCCGACCCCTGCCAGTCCCAGGTGAAACAGCAGTTTGGCCTGCATCAGTTCCGTCATTGTGATGGGTGAAAGGGCCAGTGCCGTCAGCGTCCCTCGCTCCCGGTCCTGACTTGTGAATGAAACCATTAACTGGCAGCAGGCGACAAACTGAATGATCAGCAGTTGAATCGCCGCCGCAAGATCCTCATTCATCAAATCGCCAACAGATCCGGACTGCAGCTTTTCCATCACCAGCGTGGCAGCCGATAGTGGACGACTGATCGCGGGAGCTTTCTCCTGCACGGCAATCTGACCGAAATGATCGACTGCGATGGGCCAGAACCATCGCAAAAATGGCTCCAGCACTTCGGACTTCGTACCTGGGTGGCGGTACGCGATACTTAATTTCGCCCCTTCGGAACTCCCTGGGAGTTCCAGCAATTCAATGGCACATGTGAGCGGCGGGTAAACGCGTTGTTCACGAAGTTTCGGAACCTGCCCCATGGGAACCATTCGAATCGAGCGATTCTGTTTGGCCTGCTGAGACAACGTCTTCAGAAAGTCGCTTTTGAACTCCCCCTGCGGGAACGAATCGAATGCGTCCGGGTAGACGATCCAGCACCCGATGGGTGGCTTCTTTTCGCTGCGGCTGAGTACGAGCAAAATCGAAAACGTCACCATCAAGCCGAGCAGCATGAGGGCTGAGGGGTTCTTGATCAGCCGCATCGCTTCACGCTGCATCAGTGTCATTAACATATTCAGGCGAGGCATGGTGGAACGACCGTTACGAGTAAGCTTGTCCGGTCAGTTTGAGGAAAACATCCTCAAACTGAAATTCCTGAGAATGCAATCGGACACACGCTTCCGTCCGAATGATCGTTGCCAGTCGCTCGCGTGATTCGTCGTCGTCGAGATCCAGCGATTCACGCTGCATGACACCTTCCCGTTCGAACTGAACGAGCACATTCCGTTCGGCGTGCCGTGTCATAAAGTTGACTGGTGTATCGCACTCGACGAGTTTCCCACGACACAGAATTGCCACGCGATCACAAATCTGCTCGACCTCTTCCATGTCGTGCGTCGTGAGAAACACCGTTGTTCCGTTCGCTGCCAATTCTCGTAATAGTTTGCGGACGACATCGGTCGAATGGCGATCGAGGTTCGCTGTTGGTTCATCCAGGTACAAAATGCTCGGTCGATGCAGGATTTCGCGAGCAATCAGCAATTTCTTTCGCATTCCTCGCGAGTATGTCCGCACCGGCAGATCCGCCGCTTCAGAAAGTTCCAGTCGCCCCAGGGCTTTGTCGACCTCGCTCAAGGGGATACCATAAAGTTTCGCGAACAGAACTAAATTCTCGCGTCCCGTGAATTCTTCAACATGGTTTTCGGCGTCGGGAACGTATCCAAACAGTGGTTTGACTCTGGCAAAGTCTTTGGGCAGTGAAAACCCCGCCACTTCAACCCGGCCAGACGTTGGCTTCTGAGTCCCGATGAGAACTCGAATCGTTGTACTCTTGCCTGCGCCATTTGGTCCGAGGAAACCAAACAACTCACCGGCGCGGACGTTCAGAGATAAGGACTCGACGGCCGTAAATGAACCGTACTTCACTGTCAGGCGATCAATGACAATCGACTCGGCACGCTCGTCCGTCCGGGGGACCGGTACTACAGGATTGGAAATGCTACTTGTTGCCGACAACGGATTCTCCCGCCGATGGTTTCTGGTGGGGCTCGGGAATCGCATCGGGAGCCAAAGGCTTGATCTCGTAAATCTGTGGTTGCAGTTGCGCGACAGTGAATCCCTCCAATTGCCTGCCGAAGTCCTTTCGCTGTCGAAAAGCAACCAGGATGGCCTTTGACAGGTCTTTCAATTTGTCGTGCGGGTAAGTCTGAAACACTGGATAGAATTCTTCGATCTTGACTGCGACATCACGCTCGACGACGCGGAACGGCGTCACCGAGACGAAATCTCGCAGATTTTCGTTGCTGAGTGCCAGGAAATGGATTCGGGGAGCAAGATCCGGGGCGTACCGAGTGATCGGATACATGGCATGTCGGGACTCAAACAGCAACGGCACATCAGGGTCCACCTGCCGCAACCTGGCAATCATCTCCTTCTGGCGTTCTTCGGTGCGATGCCAGCGATCGACTTGAGTGCCGAGAATCCGCAATCCGGCAATAAAGAACCAGACTGTGAATGCCATTGCGACCCACTTCGAAGTCGGTCGCAGAAACCCCGCAATCATGATTGCGAATCCAATCGTGCAGACCGTTCCGTAGCGGGAAACTAACGACGGTTGCAGGATGACAGAGAAGAGGATTAGACAAACGGGCATCAGACTCAGACCAATCGCGGCAGGAACGCCGGACTCGGGTTGGACAGAATTTGCCTTTGATGACGGTTCGCTGACAGGCCGGCGCGCTAACAGCCAAACTACGAATGCGATTGGGAACGCCCAGACTGGGACCAGTTCTTGCAGGAATTGCAAGGACGTTTTCCAACTGATCGCGGGAACCCACGTTGCAACGGAGAGAGCTGAACGCTGCCCACTGTAGAATGTGGCGATGCAGACCGATAATCCCAGAATCGCCGGTGCCAGCCAGATCACAAACGACACACCACCCCGGCGTGTCACAACATTCTTCACCAACTGTGTCCCTGCAAGTAACCCCAGCGAAATCACGCCGAAGTAATGAACGGTACAAATCAACGTCGAACCGACGATCAGCCCGACTTTCCAGAACACGTTCGGTGACATCGAATCTCGCTGCAGGCATAAGGCCGTCAGAGCTGTGGCGGCAAGCCACGGGGCATAAAAACGTGATTCGAATGCCTGGGTCTGTACGACTTCAAACGACCAGATCAACAGAGCCGCAGCCGTTGCAACGATTGGTGAGCAGCGATCACGAACCAGTCGATAGACACAGAGGCAACAGAAAACGACGCATGCTAACGAGAACGCTCGCTGGCTGACTTCCGGCGTCGGCCCAATTCCCGAAACCAGACGAGCCAGTCCGTAATAGGTCGGGGGATTGAAGTCGATGCCATGTGCCAGTGCCGTTGCCGCATGAGCCACACTGGAATCTTCGACGAGCAGTTGCGTGTGAATCTCATCGAGCCAGAATGAATGGGTGAACGGGATTGGATCGCCAAGGAATAGCAGTTGCAGGCCGATCAAGGCTGGTACAATCAGCCATTCGATCCACGAAAACGTCTGGAATGCTGTTGCCGGTTCTGCAGGGAGCACCGACACTGTTACAGGTGACTCAATGGATGTCATAAAGTTATTCCGGCTTCCGCCAGACCCCCACGACAGATTTGCCAATGGAATGCAGCAGCAACGGGTCCATCCAGCGCGATGAACGAACGAGAACTTTATCCCAGAACTGTATCTGCCGTCGCGTCGGCGCCGCAGCATTCAGCAGCAGTCGGTTGGCCAGCGAAGCAAGCAGACCCACGGAGTCAAGATAGATCAGTTTCTGGCACTGCAGCGACGTGGGGATTACGGCGCGCAACGACGAGCGAGAATACCTGCGAAAATGCCCGATCGCCTTATCAAATGGTGTATACAGCCATTGGTGAGCCGGGACGAGAATAATCAGATGTCCCCCCGGAAGCAGCAAACTGGCAGCTCGCTCAAGTTCCGCCGCATCGAATTCGATGTGTTCAATCACGTCGATATACAGGAGGGCTGCAAAGTTTTCGCCCTGCAGGTCGTCCGCCGTTCCCATTCGGACATCGTGGGGTATCGGGAGCGGCTCTTGATCGAGTGATTCCTGCAGACAACGGGCAAGCGCTGGATCTGGTTCAAGCATCGTCCACGATTTGACATTGCTATGACACAGAACGCGTGATGTCCCGCCAATTCCCGCACCAACTTCCAGCACCCGTCCAGTGAGGTACGGACGCAGGTGCGAAGCAAAGTAAGACTTCCAGCAAGTTGCTTCCTGAAAGAGCTCGAGTTCATTACCAAGATATTCGAGCGTCGTTGCTTCCGTTGTCATGCTTGTGCCTCATCGAGATCTGAGACTGAAGCGGAAGGGAATTCCATCGGTCCAAATCCGTTACCATTGCAGAGCGTGACGGATTTAATGAACGCGGCAGAATCACGGCTGGGCAAGACCTGCATGGAGGATGCTGCACCTGCGACAAACAGTGCAAACTGGGCCGCAAGGCCAACGAGTTGCAACGTCAGCAGGACGAGCAGGCCACCGATCGTTGACGACCACCCTGGCAAAGCCCAGTCAGTCACAAGTCGAATAGTCCCGACCATTCCGATCATCCCGGCGCACCCGGCAAGGCAGACAAGACTGAACAGCAGAACCCGCGCACCGACGATATCACTGCAGACCGAGAACGCTCGAATGGCGTGCAGTGTCAGGCTGGTCAGATTCATCTTGCTGTTCCCGGCCAGTCGGCGAGCGCGGCGCGTGGGAATCGCATCAAAAGGAAGTCGTGACTTCAAAACAGCAGCGGCATAGTGAACCCAGAGTTCCGGAACCACGACCAGCGTCATGAGGAATTCAGGTGGGATAATACTGAAGTTGCCAAACCGGATGCGGCGTCCTGTCAGAACGCGGTGGACCATGCGATAGGTGACGTATCCGGCTCGAAACAGCAAACCTTCGGAACGATATGTTCGCTCGGCAAACACAATCCGCGGCTCGGCCTGCTGCTGGATCGCCTCGATCAGTCGTAATGCGTCCGCAGGCGAGTCTTCACCATCGCCGTCCATGATCAGCACGGCATCGCATTCGAAATGCTGTTCAATATGACTCAGGCCAATTGCAATGGCAGTCTGATGCCCAAGGTTACGCCGCAACCGCAGGATTCGCAGTCCTCCGTTGTCGTACCAGGTGCAACGAGCCAGTTCGGATGGAATTCCTTCGCGGCTACCATCGTCAACCAGCAGGATATCGATCCTGAGTAGCGGCGATGCGCACTGCTCGCTCAATTGCCTGATGAGTAACTGAGCGGATTTCCAGTCGTTCCAGACCGGAATCAGGATCACGACGTGATACGTCGACCTCAAGTCTGGTCCGATGGAAGGCGAGGCATCCATAATATTGATGCGGCAGCGATGAGGATCATGAAGATGTCATGCCAGTCAGAATTGAAGCGTGGATCCAAGCATTCTGCGGCAACGTCACGAGCATCAGTGGTGTAACCAACCTTACGCAATCCGCAACTTCGTCAAGTACGAGATTTCCAGATGTTGATGGGGTGAACTTCAGAAAAACCGGTATGACCGTTACTTCGGACGGCACCCTGCCCGTGCAATTGATCTTTGGGATCCAAGCGTAAAATAGAAAAAGCGAGGGAAATCCATTTGATTCCCTCGCTTTGGTACCAGATCAGCAATGGCCGAATGGCCAGTTCAAATCAATGCGATTGAGATCAGCCACCAACGCTGACCGGGGCTATGCCTGCAGCGATCATGTCGCATGAGGACATGCAATCGCAGTCATCCGGGAAGTCGGTGTTGACCGAACCGTAGGTGTAGGAGATCGGGTTGCCACCCTTCTTGCAACCGATGAAACCGCAGAATCCGAACGACTGATTCAGCGAACCGATGGCATGAGCGGTGTCGAGGAGTTCTTCATTGACTGCCACGACGACACTGCTCAGACCGACGATGATCCCCAGGACGCAAATCGTCAGGACCAGCACCAGTTCTGCGGAGATAATCAATCCGCATTCATCATTCCAAAGTTTTTGAAGCATGTGAGAGACCTTCTGCAAATGAGAGACTTGTTGAGACTGAGTCAAACGCGCAACGTTTCGCCGAACTGAATTTCAATCCAGTATTCCAAGCATCAACTCCGGTGTGGCCAGACCTGATGCCCGTCATCGGCCGAGTGGTACCTCCCCGGTCGAATGGCGACGCGACGTCACAGTCGGGAGATGTCGCACAATCAATGCCATGGGAGTAAGCTGCGAATTCCGCACAACCGGCACAGCCTGTACAGGACGGATGTTCGTGGCAGGAGAATCGATACAGGCGTTACAACCGGAACAGAATCGCTGGTACAATCGATACAGTCGCTACAAATGGGACATTCGCTGTGATCGTAATTCTGTAACCTGTGTGATGAGCATTCAACCCGTGTCCCATGGTCGTGATAAGCTTGAGAAACATCATCTTTACGAATCGACAAGTAATCCAATCGATGGACATGAACTCACAGTTTCTGACGACACGTTAAAGACGTCGGTCACAACGGGTGCGCAATCAAACGGAGTTGGTGATGCGAGAAATCTTGAAAGGATGGCGACGCAAGGTCGGATACCTGACGCTGGGAGTGGCTTGTTTACTGACGGTCGGTTGATTGCGAAGTCTCCTCTATTACGATGTGGCGATACTGGATTTCGGAAATCGAAAGCATCGTTTCGACTCGATGGATAACGCCATCTTTTGGGGAGCGTGTGATCGTGGGGATATCAGGTTTTCTTTAGATTGGTCGAGTAATCCAGTTCACCGAACGGGATCTGAAGACGTGGCAATTGAATTTGTGAGAGCCAGGCAGTGGTTCTCTTTAGAACTCTATCAAGGCAGGGGTGCGGTGGCATGGACGATCCCATATTGGACGATTGTTGCCCCGCTGTCAGCGGTCTCTGCGATCCTCATTCTTTGGCCAGGAAAGAGGGCTGGAAACAACCGTGCATGACTCCTCCCGAAAAATGAGAGGCATGGAACGTCGGTTTCACGGAACAAAAAGAAACTCGGGCGAGTTAATCAGCGTCCAGACGAAGTCCTCAGCCCGCTCGCGCCAATCCCCTCGAAGCCTCTGCGTCACGGGATCACCGCGTTCCAGTTCGGCGGCCAGTGCAAGCTTTCGGTCACTTGCTTCCGGCTTCAAATGGTTGGACCAGGAAACACCTGTGGCTCGCGGCGGTAACGGGATTGTGATGGGCCCCTCCACTCGAC
>JBAWWJ010000224.1:0-13182 GCA_037146815.1 Planctomycetota bacterium | reverse complement strand
CGACAGGAGCAGACGGAGGTGCCGCCGGGGCGGAACGTTTCGGTGCCATGGATGTGACCTGAGGCTCTGATTGCACCTGCGGACGGGATTGCTCGCGTGAAACGGGTTCACTGCGAACGGGAGCAGCCGGTTTCATGCTGGCAGCGACACTCGTGGTTGGGGTGGCCGCCCGCGCGGGCGCTGGTTCCGAGACCGCTGGGACGATTCGCTTCCAGTGGGTCAGCCCAGCACGGCGAAAGTCATCCAGTCGCTGAACAACCGCGCGCTGAACCGCTGCCAGTTCCAATTCGTCCATCCGTGATTTGACTCCGCAAGTTCTTAAACAGTTGGCGGTTGTGCCATGTCAGGTCTTGTTTTGACTGATTCGGGTTTGAGCGTCTTCGCGAATCCCCCGGGGCTTCCTTCGCAAAGCCTCAGTCCAGCCCCGGCCACCCAACCCCCAATCAGACCTGACAACGAAGCAGTCTGCCAACCTCACCAGGAATTCGCCAGCCAGCTGTTGAGCGAATTGAGCACGTTGGATTGGCAACGTGCTCCGCGAAAACCTTGGTCCGCGAGTTCTCAGAATCCGCGTGCCGTCCGGATGTCGTCGAAGTCTCGCAGCTTGTAACCAATTTGAAGGTAATCGAGCAATCGGCACAAGGATCGTACCGCGACACCCATGCCATCTGGACCGCTGAACCCACCAAACTGGCCGCCCCCCTTCAGATGAGGCTCCAGTTCCAGGAAGACTCCGGGTGCACCGAGTTTTTTCATCTTGGCGTCGATGGCAGGCAAGTGGTCTCGCAAGTCTCGCAGGATCAACTCGTGGCCGGAATCACCGATGTCACACGGGACGAAATTCTTCAGGCGTTCTTCGTCAACGACGCCGGTCCAGACCAGACTCTGATCGACCCGGTAATCCTTGATGTGCATCCAGCCAAACGAATCTCGCATCGCACGATATTCCGTCAGGCAATCGAGTGGCGACAGGTTTTGTGACGAAATGTTGCCACCATCAAAAATGCAGACCAGGTTGTCGCGGCCGATGGCAGTGGCCAGCGCTGCCAGCATCCGGCCATTCTGACCCACCAGATTCGCTTCGACTTCCAGGCCATAAATGAGACCTGCCTGAGCACACAGATCCACGATCGGCCCCAGGCGGTCAGCGGCCTGCTGAACATACCTGGCCGGGTCTTCGCCGCGCGGATGATAGAACGAGAAACCACGAATCAGTTTCGCATCAAGTGCTGTTGCGGAACGGATCGTCGCCGCAACATCGCCAGCGTGATACGTCGCATCCGGAACAAACTTGTTGTGTGTTCCATCGTCGACATCCAGCAGCTTCACCTTGCCGAGTCGCGAACCGATACTGGTCACTTTCATTCCATATGTCGCATGCAGTTTCGCCAGACTCTTCAATTCGTCCGAGTCGAGTTCAGTGACATGCTTCACCTTCCCAGATCCAGAGACGTCAACAAAGCGAGGGCTGTAGTATTGCAGGCCGATGGCAGACATCGCAGAAAGCTGTTCGACGGCGGTCTTGGTATTCGCCGCTTCATCAGCGAAGGCGCTCAAGATAATTGCGGGGGCGGACATTGCAGTAACCTTTGGTAAACCGGGAGGTCAAATGATTGATTCGTCAGGTAGTGCCTCGTCACGGCTTGTTTTTCGCGTTCGATCAATCCGCCGGAACGCGCTAGCGTCCGGTTTTAACCGTGGGCTAAAGCCCAGCGGCTGATGGATACAACCCAAATTCCTAGGCGTGACAACGCACCAGCCGCTGAAGAATACCGGCGACAAAATCGGAAATACAACCAATTGATCGAGGAACTTGGGGAATTAACGGATTCAGGGCATGCCCGCGAACGTGCGACATTCCGAATGCAATTTGGCTGCTGTCTTGAACCGCGGGCTCCAGAGGAACATCATGTGCGAAGCATGTAACCCGCCGCGTCAGCAAGGGTGACGAAGGAACGTTGATGACATCCACGCTCACCGCTCGCTGACGCAGCGCGTTTCCTGAGAATGTGCTATTCCTTGAAGCACCCGCCCCACGCGAACTCGCGTGACTCGAATTCTGGAATTGAAATCTTGAGCATCACAGAAACTCGACAATTGCGTGCCGGAATGGTCGGCATGGGGATGATCTTCGACGAAACGTATCGGCCGTTCTTTGAACGGTCTCACCGTGAAGGACTGTATGACCGCCGTTTCGGCGACGTCAGCGTTCCGTTGACATCGGTTGCCACGCGCACCGGAACTCGTGCCGATGCCTATCGCAAATCTGCGGGATCTGCCATTCATCCGTTCGTCAGCCACTCGGGAAACGACGCAGTCGACAAGATGCTGGCCGCCGGAGTCGACTTTGCCTGTGTCGCCACGCCCGACAATCGCCACTTCGAAGCCGCAAAGAAAGTTCTTGATGCCGGGGCTCACCTGTTAATCGAAAAGCCATCGGTTCTGAAGCTGCAGGAACTCGATGAACTCGTCGCACTGGCCCGCCGCAAGAACCTGCTGGCAAAAGTTGTCTACCACAAATTGCTTGATCCCGATCACAAGAAGCTGAGAACACTGGTTGTCGATGGGGTGTTAAAACACATCAACACGGGGTACTGCTCCCTGCTGGAACCGAAATCGATTTCGGGAGGGCAGTTCGCGGAATGGATCGTCGGACGAAACCCCGGGACGTATGTCGCCTGTCACTACATCAAGCTGATCGACTTCACGTTCGGTGGTCGACTGAAATCGGTCAATGCGACCGGCCAGCGCGGATTGGTGGGGCCGCATGACGGACCAACCTGGGACAGCACTCAGATGCGAATGGTCTACGAATACGAAGATGGCCGCGACGCCGCATTCGACATCCACACCTCCTGGGTGACACCCGATAACTTCCCCGGCTACGTCGAACAGGAAGTCCAGTTTCGATTCGACAATGGGGTCTGGAACGGCCACAGCCGTAAACGGGGAGTCGAATGCACTGTGGAAGGTGAGACCCCCACCAAGCGAAAAATCACAATGAACAACCACTACAATGGCACGTTCCTGGAACCCTGGGGCGAACGTTCACAACGGGGTTATGGGGTCGAAGTGCTGGAACGGTTCGCTCGCGAACTGGCGTACGTCAAGTATGGTGGAAGTGCTGCGGAGTCGCAGCAGCGTCTGACAGAAGTGCAGGCACTCTCCTACAACGATCTGGCGGCTGATCGACAGTCGGTGGCTGCCGTGCAGGCGCTGGAAGCGATTCTGGACGCACATGCCAAAGGTGAACCTGATTGCGTTGTTCGCATCAATGATTCTCATGGTGGACTGGTGATGTACCGTCCAGGAGTTTCCGAACCGACAGTCCTGTATTCCGGGCGAGTTTGATCGGACATCACTTCCGATCCACGTTCTCTAAAGGCATCACGATGAAATTTCATGATATTACTCACGTCCTGCTTCTGATGCTGGTCTGCGGGTTACCCGCGTGTGCCGATGACTGGCCGCAGTGGATGGGACCGAAGCGAGACGGAGTCTGGCGAGAAACCGGGATTGTTGACACGTTCCCCGCAGGTGGACCGCCGGTTCGTTGGCGAGTCCCAATTGGGGGCGGCTACTCAGGCCCAGCAGTAGTCGGCAATCGCGTCTACGTCACCGACAAACAGATGCCGCAAGGAATCCAGAATCCTGACAATCCATTCAACAGAACTCGCACTCCCGCGACAGAACGTGTGGTCTGTCTGAATGGCGACGATGGTTCGATCGTCTGGAAACACGAATACGAATGCCCCTATACGGTCAGCTATCCTGCCGGCCCTCGCACCACTCCTGTCGTTCAAGACGGCCGCGTCTACACATTGGGGTCAGAAGGACATCTCTTCTGTCTGGAAGCCAAAGACGGAAAGGTTGTCTGGGGGAAGGAACTCAAGAAGGACTACCAGCACGAACAGTCACCCGTCTGGGGCTGGTCCGCCAACCTGCTACTGGATGGTGACCGCCTGATTTGTCTCGTCGGCGGTAAGGGTACGACCGTTGTGGCATTCCATAAAGAGACTGGCAAAGAGATCTGGCGAGCAATCGATTCGTCCGGTCCACATGGCCCTGGATATAGTTCACCCGTGATTATCGAAGCCGGGGGCAAACGCCAATTGATCGTCTGGCATCCGACTGCAATCACTTCGCTCGACCCCGAATCAGGAAGCCAATACTGGACTCAGCCATTTGCTTCTGCACAGGGTCTAAGCGTTGCGACACCACGAGTCAGCGGAGACAACCTGTTTATCAGTGCATTCTATAATGGGTCACTGCTGTTGAAGCTCGATCAGTCTCAGCCACAAGCGTCAGTGGTCTGGAAGCGTCACGGCGAAAACGAAAAGAATACAGATGCACTGCACTGCTTGATGAGCACCCCGGTCATCGATGGCGATTACATCTATGGTGTCTGCAGCCACGGAGAAACGCGCTGCCTGGATCTCAAGAACGGCGATCGTAAGTGGTCGACGTTTGAACCGACCAGCAAGCAATCCGCACGTTGGGGCAACGCCTTCATCGTTCGCCACGAAGGCCGCTACGTGCTCTTCAGCGAGCAGGGCGACCTGATCCTGGCGCAGATGACGCCTGAAGGATACAAAGAACTCAGCAGGGCTCACCTGCTGGAACCAACGGGACCGTCACAACGACGATTGGTCGTCTGGACGCATCCCGCATTCGCCAACCGCTGTGCGTACGTCAGGAACGACACAGAGATTGTCTGTGTTTCACTAGCGAAATAGCTGTTTGCCACCAATCAGGGGTCGGGGCGGAAAAGCATTCTCAACGTTCTGTTGTGATAAACGCAAGCTCGGTAATCGAGGCTCCGTGTGGTTCGAACCTACGCCAATTTTATGTGGGACCTTGATATACCAGAGGACGAGGAACCGCCCTACGCGGCGGTTGAGGTTGAAGAGTTTCGCGAGCGACTGCGGGTAGCTGGGCTCGACCTTTCGCCTCCTGAGTACGCGCAGTACTGTTGGGACTTCACATGTCAGTTGCCGCACATTTGGTTGGCCTGCTCGCTCGGTCGCATTGACCATTGCGAGTGGCTTTTTGCGTGCGACCCAAGTCGTCGCCTGGCAAGTTGGTTGCATTGGGGGAGGTGGGATGACGAGCAAGAACACTTCGTCAGCGTTGTTGATTCTGTTTTGCGAACCGATACCCGAGTAACGAACTTGCGATGGTATACCAGACAAGAGTGGAGAACGCCAAAACCACACGTAAAGCAGGATAAGGGGAACTTCCCATTTGACGTCCGTTGAACCATGCGGCTCGCTTGCTTGGGAAGGAGACCAACTTCGTCGCCGTACGAAGTGGTCAACTTGATCTCCCGTCGCTGCTGGTTCAATGTATTTGCGTGTTGATTGGAAGCTCGCAATTCATCGCGGGGAAGTTGCCTTGAACATTCGGCTGACGTGTCTTGTGAAAGTCGACGAAAGCTCCTTATGACCCTCTCGGTTCATGCATACCGGCGTAACGAAGCTGGCGAGATGGAATTCATCGAACCCAGTGACGGTTCGCAAGATGTCGCCGGGTTTGAAAGTTTTCGCAAGACGTTTTATGGCGGTAACATGGCTCGATTGTTTGGGCTGCGATTGCTGCCGTCGCTGGCAGAATCAAACGTGTTTGCCGAAGGGAACGACCTGGCGGCTCTGCATAACGAGGCAACCATAATCATGCAGAATCTCGAACAGTTTGCCCCCGAAGCGAAGGCCGATGTTGCAACTTTGCGATTTCGTGTCCAAAACATTCTTGGAGCAGTAAATCGAGCCCAACAAGCTCATGGTGGCGTTGTCATTTGGTAGCGACCCGAGGATGTAGTCACTGACGCCGGTTATCGGGGTACAAGACGTTTTGCAGTCAGCGTGGTATTGTTGTCGAACTTCTTGTGATTTCGTCACTCCGGTAGCGGGTGCTACCGGCGCTACCAGTGTTTCACGCGAAGATCGACGCTTTTGACCCATCCGCACGGCCTTGTCGAAGACGCCAAGACCGTGGCACCCGCGACTGATTCACGTCCCAATGAAACTCACGCTCAATTCCGACTCACATTCGAATTCACGATCCGGCAACTGGGAATCCGTACTATGCAACTACGCAAGATTTTTTTGACAATGGCGTTCTGTCTGCTTGGTCTGTCCATGAACCGGGCGCATGCGGACTTGCCGACAAAACTGCTGACGTGGGTTCCGGCAGACGCGAATGCCATCATTGTGATTGATGCCGAGTCGCTGTTTAAGGCCCCGTTGGCAACACGCGAGAACTGGCGGAAACAGGCTGCTGATCGATTTGTGAATCAGGAGATCAGTATCCCGCCCGATGCCCGTCGAGTCGTCATGGCATCGCAACTGGATCTCGGCGGTGGCCTGCAGCCGGTTTGGGAGTTGGGAATTCTTGATCTGGAAAAGACTCCACCCTTCGCACTGATCGCACGACGAGAAAAGGGTTCACTCGACACAATCGCTGGCCATTCGGCGATCAAGCTTCCCGGTGGCCGATCCGGTGTAGAACTCGATACCGGTATCGTCCTGATCACGTCGCAGCCCAATCGCCAGGTGATCTCTCGCTGGGTCAGTGCGACAAAAGCCGGCGCGGCCCCGCGATTGTCGCCTTATTTGTCGCAAGCGATCGAGCACGTCGATCGCAAATCGCAGGTGATCCTGGCCCTGGATCTGGCCGATAGTGTGACCGCACCACCGATTCGAGAAATGCTGACAAAATTTGAACCGCTGAGCGGAAAGACGGCTGATCAGGCCGACATTGCAGAAATCCTGGCCAGCGTCAAAGGAGTGGTCATGTCGGTCCACGTCACGGACAAACGCGAAGGGACCATTCAGATCGACTTTGCCAAACCTGCTTCACTGCTGAAACCTGTCGCCAAACCGCTGATGGAAGAGATTCTGGCGACTCTGGAAATCAGCCTTACCGATCTGGAACACTGGTCCGCAGTCACCTCAGAAAATGCGCTCACACTGAAGGGAGAGTTTTCGCAATCGGATTTGCGAAAGATTGTCAGTCTGTTTGCAGCGTCACCTTCAACGCATGACGTTCATGACGCTGTACCGGAACAGGGGACTCTGGATCCTCAGGCGATCAAGGCCGAAGCGTCCCGCAAGTATTTTCACTCGGTCAAGACGCTGATCGAGGAACTGCGAAAAACGATGGACAAGAGTCAACGCGACACTCATCTGGTCTGGATGGAACGCTATGCCCGCAAGATTGATGATCTTCCTTTGAAGGATGTCGACAAGGATCTGTTGACGTTTGGCGGCAATGTCAGCAGTTCGTTGCGCTATCAGGCTCAAGCCAGCCGGATGGCAGCAGTTCGCGGCGGCGTCCGTGCGGCTCAGCCTGTCTATCAGAACTATTCCTATGGGGCAGGAGCCGTAGGGCCGTATGGAACCTATGGCGGCTATTCATTCGCAGGAACTGTTCAGGTAGCCCCCAACAAGATCCAGATCGGAACAGAAGAACGAGCCAACGCTGCTCAGGTCAAGATTTCAGAGATGAAGCAGATCGAAGACGGCATGGTCCAGATCCGCCGCGCTATGACGGAACGGTATAACGTCGAATTCTAGCCGAGGTTGATTCGTGCGATTCAAGACCCGAACAGTGTTCGCTGGAGTTTCTCCAGACGCTCCAGGGAAGTGGCTTCGACGGTGATGTGGTGCGACCAGTCTGCCAGCGGTGAGTCAGTAACGCCGATCAGTTTGTCGAAGAGTACCTTGACAGTCTTGGCAACCAGGCTCAATTCGCCAGGATCGTGGTAGAGGTGATAGACCGAGGCCTCACCGTCGCGGCCATTGGCATTGAAATTCAAGAAGAAATGATGGTCACCACGACGCCGATCAGCAGCAAATCGAAAGACGAGCGACGTGTCCGGGATCAACTTCCTGGAATACTCCGCGTCGGTCCAGAACTCGGATTCCGCAGGTGCGACTTGGTCCAGCGGCAGGATACGAATATCCGAGTATTGAACGGCACCGCCGTTTTGTACTTGGAAGAGCGGTTTCAAAACTTTTGGCAATGCGATACCCATTCAGGCTTCCCAATCGCTGATTTGCCGTCTTGTCAGGCCTGACGGGACCTGACTATCAGCGGGCTGTTCCCAGAATCGATCTGGTTTGATCGGCATGATGATTCGCTGCCTGTGCGAGAGTCTTGTGAGTCAATTCTCTGAGCCGTGCGGGATCGTCTTTCCGTGAGGGTCGGTCGTGGGTTGATCGAGTTCCGCGGCAAGTTCGGCCTGAAGTTCCGGGCCCAGGAAATGTTCCACCTGTTCTGCCGTCGCATGCAGGTGATCGTCGGGAAGATCGAAGTGACGGGCCATATAGGATTCCCAGAGGCGATGCGAACGGACAAGATTCCTCGCCTCGGTCGTCCCCGGTGATGTCAATGTGTCCCCCGCTGCACCGACTTGAATCAATCCCTGGCGAATCAGGCTGTTGCGAGCGAACCATTGAAGCAGACTCATCCGGGGAATATTGGACTGTTGAGGTGATGTTGACGGGCTTTCGACGGCGGCCTCTTCGCGACGGTATAGCCCCCCCAGCAGATCTTCCCTGGCAATGCGAAGCTGCAATCGGAGTCGATCCAGCCAGACTCGACCCAGCCCATGCCTCGGGCTGGCGATGACTGCCATCATGAATAGTCCGAACGTCGTCACCGCCATCATTCCAGCGCTGCTGGCATCCATCACTCGCTGATCCAGGCCGAAGCCATACTTGTAGACCATCGCGGGCAGGGTCAGCGCAAACACGTGTCCCAGCACAGCTCCGCATGCCGCCACGATGACACTCAATCCCAGCATGGTAGGCAAACGGTCTGTCAACATTCGCGCCGTGGCCCCCGGCACGATCAGCATGGCGATCACCAGGATCGCCCCGACCGATTCGAACGCGGCAACGACCGTCGCGGCCGTCAGCGACATCAGGCCGAGTGACACCCAACCGGGCTTCAGTCCCTGAGCAGCCCCTAATTCAGGGTCGAATGTATTGAGGCACAACTCTTTGAAGAACAGCAAAATCAGCAGTCCATTGATCAGCAGCATCCCGGCATTGACGACAACAGCTTGAGGAATCATCGTACCGCCGATGGTATCGAAGGCTGTTGTTTCCAGGTTTCCATACAGGACACACCCGGGGTCCAGATGAGCTCGGTCGGCGAACAAGCGGATCAGCAGCAGTCCCAGTGCAAACATCGACGTGAAGACAACCCCCATGGCCGCGCTTCGTTCGACCCGTCCCCAGCGCTGTACAAGCTCCGAAAGAAGCGCTGCGACGACGCCCGATAGTGCCGCGCCTATGAACAAGGCTCCCTGACGTCGGGCAACCAGCGACATCCCCTCGGCAACGCGACCGATCCCTGTGGCACTGGAGACATGCGACGGATCTGCCAGCCAGCCGATCTCTTCCATCCACGACATCCCCAGATACGCCAGCACGATCCCTGGCAATACTGCATGGCTTAAAGCATCACCCAGCAGGCTTTGCCGACGTAGAACGAGCCAGGTTCCTGGCAACGCGCAGGCCATCGCTGCCAGAGCGCCTGTTACGGCGATCCAGGTGTCGATCCCTTCCCAGACAGACAGGCGTTGCAGGAATTCGGAAAACATCAGCTCAGGTACCTTTGGTCAGCCATCGATGTTACGCGACGTTAGAATCTTTCAGGCGTGAGGATTCACGGGAACGCGTGCTCGTACTCGATCCTGTTCCAGCAGGACTTCCAGTTGTTCCACCAGGTCGGGTTCCAGAACATGTTCAAATTCATCCGCTTCCCGATCGACTCGACTGGGAGCCGTTTGAGCAAAGTGGATCAGATACAGTTCCCACAGGCGGTGATTGCGTGTGGCACGGCGGGCCAGTCGAGTCCCTTCAACAGTGAGACGGAAATTGCCATCAGCATCCAGACGAATCGAGCCGTCTCGCTGAGCAGCCGCCAGGACATTTCTCAATCTGGCTTCCGTCCAGGTTCTCGCATCGAGCAACTGGTGTCTGGAAATTGGAATCGCTGTCAGGTCGCATTCGACGGGCGAGGCATCGCCGATCGATTGTTCGAGGATCTCAAAGCACGTTCGCAACAGGTCGAGTTGACCGATCCGTCGCCTCGCAGAAAACTGCCCCAGCGAATGCCAGACGACACCACGTCGTGTTCCAAACAACATGCTGATGATGAAGATTCCGGTTCCTGCCAGCACGATCACGGCCCCTGCTGCCAAACGTGGAACAAGGGCGCTGGCCAGGACGCCGATGGCACTGCTCAAGGCGCCGAGTACTCCAGAAACAATCGTCAGCGGACCATGTCGATCCGTCCAGAATCGCGCCGCCGTGGGGGGGATCACCAGTTGAGCGACGACGAGCAACAATCCGACGCTGGGCATGCCGATCACCGTCACAGCGACAACCAGCGACGTCAGCAGCAGATCCAGTTGACGCGTCGGCCAGCCCAACGCAGCTGCGTACGCTTCATCGAAGCAAAGCAGCGAAAGCTCTTTGAAAGCGACGGCGCAGATCGAAAGCACGATCAGGCTGGCGACAGCGATCGAAGCAACATCTCCGGCGGTCAAAGCGGCTGCCTTCCCGAAGACGAATTCTGTCAGCCCCGCAGCACTTCCCGTTGGCAGGCTTTGCACAATACTCAGTAGGACGATTCCGAAGCCAAAGAAGACACTCAGGACAATTCCCAGAGCCGCGTCCTCCTTAATCAGTCGAGTCCGCTGGATCAGGCCGGCGCAGTACAGTCCTGCCGCAGATCCGGCCCCCGCACCCAGCAGCAGCCAAACCGGGGTCTTGCCAGACCCCGGTGAGATCGATTCCATGATCAGGTAGGCCAGCCCGATCCCTGGCAATGCCGCATGACTCGCAACGTCACCCACCAGCGATTTCTTGCGCAGCAGCATGAACGCGCCGACAACACCGCCGCATGCTCCAAACAAAAGGGTGCCGCACAACACCAGTCGAGTGTTGTAGTCTTGCAGCAACAGAACACGAACAAAATTGGTCATGGACGATAAATGCGTTGGTTGGGAAATCGCTCGGCAGGGATTATTTGGTACTCATACGAGATCCCACCAGATCCAGCAGTGCCAGCTTGCCGCCGTAGGTGCGACGAAGGTTTTCGGTGGTAAAAACCTGCTCCACGGGTCCGCTGGCGATCAGACGGTTGTTGAGCAACAGAACTTCATCAAAGTATTCGGCCACCGTTTGCAGATCGTGATGTACGACCAGCGCGGTCTTGCCAGCCGACCGAAGTTCACGCAGCAATTCCACGATCGCTCGTTCAGTCGCAGCATCGACCCCCGCGAACGGTTCGTCCATCAAGTACAGATCGGCGTCCTGCACGAGAGCACGTGCCAGGAAGACTCGCTGCTGCTGGCCTCCCGAAAGTTGACTGATCTGGCGTGAAGCGAATTCCGCCAGGCCGACTCGCTCGAGTGCGGCAAGTGCCTGCTGGCGATACTTACGCGTGACGGGGCGAAACCAGCCAATTTTGCGGTACAGCCCCATCGCGACAACACCCAGCGCATCGATCGGAAAATCCCAGTCGACGCTAGTTCGTTGAGGGACATAACCAATCCGGCCAGACTGCTCGCGGTAAGGTCGACCAAAGAACGCAACATCGCCTGATGCCGTTGGAATCAATTGCAGCACGGCTTTGATCAGAGTGCTTTTGCCTGCTCCGTTGGGCCCGACAATGGCGGTCAGTTTCCCGGCCGGGGCCGCGTAGTCGACATCCCACAAGACACGCCGCCGCTGATAGGCAACTGTCATGTCATGGATCGAAAGAGGTGACGATTCGGGATGATTGCTCATGACAGATTCTTAGCGACCTTCGCCAGGACTGGAAGTCGGTTCTTTCAGCTTGCCGTTCAGACCTCGCTCAGGAGCGGTTCCTCCCAGGGCACGAGCGATCAAGGTCGCGTTGTGATCAATCATGCCGATATAGGTTCCTTCGTACGTTCCTTCCGCTCCCATCGCATCTGAAAACAGTTCGCCACCAACTTGAACCGTGACCCCGCGTGATTTCGCCCCTTCGATCACCGCCTGAATATTCTTCGCATTCACACTCGATTCAACAAAGATCGCGGGAAGCTTCCGTTCCACCAGGAAATCGACGAGCTGATTGACATCGTTGACACCCGCTTCGGCTTCGGTGGAGACTCCTTGAACCGACTTCACCTTGATCCCGTACGCACGCGAGAAATACTCAAACGCATCATGTGCGGTCACTAGTACCCGTTGAGACTCCGGAATCGACTCGATCACACCCCGGACATAATCATCCAGTTTGGAAAGTTCTTCACGATAGGACTTGGCGTTCGCGCGGTACTCTTCGGCATGTTCGGCATCAAACTTTGCCATCGATGAGGCAATGTGGTCGACACACAAACTCCACGCTTTGACATCCATCCAGACATGCGGATCGTAATGTCCGGCGAAGTTTGGCGGTGAAAACAGAAACTCCTTATCGAGAGCTTCCGTTACGGCAAACACGGGCTTGCCTGATCGCTGCAGTTGAGTAAACGATTCACCCATCCGGCCTTCGAGCATCAGGCCGGAATGGAAGACGATATCGGCAATATGCAATTGCTTGGCGTGGCCACGCGTCGGCTTGAACAGATGCGGATCAACTCCGGCTTCGATCAGTCCAAAGACTTCACCCCGTCGACCCACGACCTGTCGAGTCACATCCGTCACCATCCCTGTTGTGGTCACGACTCGAAAACCAGACGACTGTTCACCTGTCGCAGTTGGTGCCGATACCGAACGATCACATCCGCTCGAAGTCAGACAAAAAATGAACGCAATCCAGGCTGCAGGTAGGCGGACTGGCGACATGGCAAGGCTTTCAGGCGGGAGGATTGGCAGGTAAACGGGTTTCGAAAAATAAGTTTTTGATCAATCAAAATCATAGCCGTGTGGCTCGGTTGCGTCAAGACGGACGGTATTTTCCAATGACATCGCGCAATCAGGGGTCGGGTCTACGCTATTTCGATTTTTGCCGGAAGAAACTTTGATCAATTACCGAAGCCTTTGTCCGGCCAAAATCGAAATAGCGTAGACCCGACCCCATTCCGACTCCAAAGGAAACACTTCCTGATGTCATTGCTGGCACGCGATTTTTATCAGCGAAATCACAAGTGTCCGGCTAATGGTTTTGGAATTCGTAGAAACGTGTAATCAAATT
>JBAWWJ010000223.1:0-13228 GCA_037146815.1 Planctomycetota bacterium | reverse complement strand
CCAGTCTTCTCTCTGCGAACTCTGCGTCCTCAGCGTTTCTAATCTTCTTTCTTTAGCAAGACTGGTGTTTAAGCATCCCCCAACAGCTACCACTCCACCCTACATCCTGCCCAGCTTCAAAAAGGCATTGGCCTTGGCGGCACATCGCATTCTGGTTTCGTGTTCACGCTCCTCAAGTGTACGATGATTGCCAAGCGGTCGCAGGCATGGCTCGGTGTCTGCGCTGCGTGGCATCTTCACAAGGAGCTGATTCATGCGGCTGGTACGCCTGTTGACATTGGGAACTGTGCTCTGGTTTGGTTCGCAAGCATCGTGGGCGCAGGAGCCTTCGCAACTAGAGAGTTACATCCGGTTGCATTACACCAAGACCGAACAGATGGTCCCGATGCGCGATGGCGTTAAGTTGTTCACGTCGATCTTCGTGCCTCGCGATACGACGAAAACGTATCCGATCCTGATGAAGCGGACTCCGTACAACGTCGGTCCGTATGGCGAGGACAAGTACCCGGCAAAGCTGGGACCGAGTGAACTGTTCGTGAAGGCGGGTTACATCTTCGTCAATCAGGACGTTCGTGGTCGATTTGCCTCAGAAGGAGAATTCCTGCAGGTAACGCCGCATGTTCCGTTCAAGTCGAAACCCTCCGACGTGGATGAAAGCTCGGACACGTATGACACGATTGAATGGATGCTGAAGAATATTCCGCAGCACAATGGACGGGTCGGAATGTACGGAATCTCGTACCCCGGCTTTTATGCCGCTGCGGGAATGATCGACGCTCATCCAGCCATGAAAGCCGTTTCCCCACAAGCCCCCGTAGGAGACTGGTACTTCGACGATTTTCTGCATCACGGGTCATTCTTTCTGGCCCATGCGTTCCGCTGGCTCACCAGCAACGCGACCGAGCGGCTGAAGCCGACGACTGAGCCTGTCAAACCGTATGTCTACCCGACGCCCGATGGCTACAAGCTGTTTCTTGAAGCGGGATCGGTCGAGAACATCGACAAGCAGTATCTGAAAGGTTCGATTCCGTTCTGGAAAGAGATGATGGAACATCCGAATCGGGACGAGTTCTGGCAGAAGCGTGCACTCATTCCGCATCTCAAAAATGTTGCCCCAGCCGTGATGGTCGTGACGGGATGGTACGATGCAGAAGACCTGTACGGCTCGTTCAAGACCTATCAGGCGATCGAAAATTTGAATCCCAAAGTGAAGAACGTACTGGTCGTTGGCCCCTGGCATCACGGCGGCTGGGCATCGGTCGATGGCGATAAGCTCGGGCCAGTGAATTTTGGTTCCAAAACGGCTGCGTTTTATCGGTCCGAAATTGAACTCCCCTTTTTCGAAAAGTACCTGAAGGACAAGGATCTGCCCGCTCCTGCCGAAGCCATCGTCTTTGAAACAGGTTCCAACGCCTGGCGGACATTTGATCACTGGCCACCTGCCAGGACGGAGCCGAAGAAGCTGCATCTTCAGCCGGACGGAAAGCTGGCCGCGAACGCCCCTGATGCAAAAGCCTCGGGTGACCTGTTCGATGAATTCGTCAGCGATCCCGCCAAGCCGGTTCCGTACAGTGAAACAATCACTCCCAAGATGACGATCGAGTATATGGTGGACGACCAGCGTTTCGCATCGCGTCGTCCGGATGTTCTGACGTATCAGACCGATCCGTTTGACGAGGACACTGTTCTGGCGGGTCCCCTGGAAGCGGATCTCTGGGTGTCAACCACGGGGACCGATGCCGATTGGGTCGTCAAACTGATCGACGTTCGTCCGGATGCCCCGGAAACAACTCCGCTGGCTGGTTATCAGATGCTGATTCGTAGCGAAGTCTTTCGCGGTCGGTTTCGGAATAACTATGCCAAGCCTGAGCCATTCCAGCCCGGTGTGCCAACTCGCGTCCGTTTCGAATTACTTGATGTCCTGCATCGTTTTCAAAAAGGACATCGCCTGATGGTGCAGATCCAGAGTACCTGGTTTCCGCTGGTCGATCGAAACCCGCAGACGTTTGTCCCGAACATCTATTTTGCGAAGCCGGAAGACTTCAAGCGAGCGACGCATCGCGTCTTTCGGTCTGCTGAGCACCCGACGAGCCTGAGCTTTGGGACGTTGCCGCTATTGAAGCCTATTCATTCGATTGGGAAATAACGGGCATTGAAGCTACGACGAAACGCCAGTAATCCGGAGCGGACAATTGGTGGGTGTTTGAGAAACCAACCGTGCATTCGGTCAGAACTTCGGTTATCATCCAAACGCATTGGTGGTTGTGCATGGATTCGTGTATGGATTCAGGAACTGTCCCGTATGAGTCGACATTTGCACGTGACTTGCGCGATTCTTCTGACCCTTCCAAGTGTCGGATGGGGACAGGCATTTGTCGAACATCTCTCGCCACCTGTCGTGCGACGTGGAGCAACCAGTCGCATGGAAGTTCTCGGAACTGAAACGGCGAATCCGGTTGGAATCTGGACCTCGTTGTCGTCTGGATCCTTTTCGGCCCGGATCGCCAGCGATGCGACGCCTGCTCAAACTCGATTTGATATCGACATTCCAGCGAATGCACCGCTCGGAGTTTATGGACTCCGACTAGCAACGACCAGCGGTCTCAGCAACGTTCATCTGTTTCTGGTCGATGAACTGCCAGTCGTCATCCGCGATCCTCAATTACCCGCCGATGCCGTTGTTCCGGTTTCTCTTCCGGCCAGCGTGACCGCCGGTTGCCGACCAGCCACCATCGATCGGTACTCGATTACCGTCGCGAAGGATCAACGTGTCGCGTTTGAAGTTGTTGGTAATCGACTTGGGAAGAATTATGATCCGCTGGTGAGAATCCGGAATGCGAAAGGAAAAGTCGTCGCGGAACACGACAATTCCATCGGCCTGTTGTTCGATTGCCGATTCGCACATCGATTTGCGGACGCGGGAACTTATACCGTCGAAGTTCGTGACGCTCGATACGAAGGTGATCCAACGTGGCACTATGTCCTGCGGATGGGTGACTTCCCGGAAGCTCGTGTGGCGGTGCCATCGTCCGTAGTGATCGGTAACTCCACGACGCTCAATTTCCCTCAAATGAAGGATTGGCAGTTGCCGATCATACTTCCCGCCATCACTCGTCGCGGCGATGCGTTTCACGAAATCCGGCAGTCTCCCACCAGTGCCGCGACCTGGATTCCCCTCAATGCCACAGACTTGCCCCCGTCGGTCGAAGTCGAACTGAACGATTCCAAAGAAACCGCTCAGACGGTGTCGGTTCCAGGAACCATCAACGGCCATTTCAGCAAGCCCGGCGACAGTGACTGGTATGCATTCGATCTGCAGAAAGATCAGAAACTTGTCTTTCAAGGAGTGACTCGAACCATCGGTTCCGCTGCCGATCTTGAACTGATCCTGTTTGATGCCGATGGCCGAGAAGCCAGACGCGTGGATGACACAGACCTCGAAGAAGGGAGCTTCTTATACAATGTCGGCAAACCTGGCATTCACCGGCTTCAAGTCCGCGAACTCTCACGTGACGGTGGCCCCGAGTACGCTTATCGAATCGACATACGAGCAGGCGGACCGCAGATTCTCCTGCAGGCCGACGCGACCGATTTGACCGTCCCACAGGGAAACTATCAGGCCTTGCCGATTAAGGTGACTCGCACGGAATTTAATGGTGAAATTCAATTGGAACTGCGGGGAGCCCCCCAGGGACTACGAATTGAACCCGCGGTGATTCCTGCGGGTTCAACGGAGTTTGTTGGTCAGGTGATTGCGGACGCGGCAACCCCCGAAGGGATTTACACGCTGGAAGTCGTTGGTACTGGAGCTTTGGAATCTGGAAGCAAGATCCAGACGATTACCAGAACGCGTCCTTTGATCGACCGGCAATTGAAGAACGTGGATCTGATCCCCTACGCACTGCGTGAAGATCAGCGGTTGCTTCCTCCGTCGCTCCATGAAAATTTTGCGTTGATGGTCGTGCCACCGGTCCCGTTTACAGCAGAGGTCCCCGAATCACTGCTTTCACTGACCCGATTTCAGACGACCGATTTTCCCATCGTGACGACTCGCCAACCAGGATTTGTCAGCCCCATTACGTTTACGGTCAAAGGGGGGCAGATTGGTGACGAGAAAGAAGAGCGGAATCAGGTTTATGCTCGATTTATTCCGGGGACGCCCGAGCGGTTGACGGCGACAGGAACCTTCTTCAATCGGATTAATACACAACTCATCAAGTATCGTGTCGACCTCACGGCCAGTGCGATGGTGGGAGATCGTCGAGTCAACCTCGTTCGCGCGTTCACACTCGATGTTCGCAGTGCCTTCAAACCGACATACGAACCGGAACTGCCGACGGTCGCACCGGGTGGGACCGCACGAGTCAAGATCGTGGCCAATCGAGTCCCCACATTTGATGGCGCCGTCAGCTTCACAATCGGCCCTCAATTTGGATTTGCCTTTCCAAGTACTGTGGAAATCCCGGCGGGACAGCCGTTTGTTGAGATCGATGTCAAAGTCGATCCAAAGCTCAATCCTGGCCGTCATGGAATCCGAGTTGAAGCTGCCGGATTCGTCGGAAAATATGAAGAGAGTTTCAATCTTCCCAACCTGCAAATCGAAGTCCAAAAGCCGACGCCATAAGGTGCTTGGGTTAATCTGGAGACCGGAATGCGTTTGTTGACCTTGCTCGTCATTGTCGCCGTTTGCCAGATGGCAATCGGTTGGACGCCGCAGGCATTTGCAGGGGTTACCGTGGAACCTGCAGAAGTCGTCATACAGGGACATCGCGCTTCGGCACAGTTGCTTGTCTCACTCACACTTGCCGACAACACGCGAGCCGATGTGACCCGTCAGGCCCGATATGAATCCGTTGTCCCCAACGTGGCAATTGTGACGTCGTCCGGTCGGATCATTCCGCGTGGACACGGGACGACCGAAATCATCGTTCATCATTCCGAGGGCGAAGTCCGAGTTCCCGTACGTGTCGAGGGATACTCGCAACTGGACCCGATCGAATTTGAAACGGATGTCATCGCGGCACTCAGCAAATCCGGTTGTAACCAGGGAGCCTGTCATGGCTCACCTCAGGGAAAGAATGGTTTTCGACTCAGTCTGCGCGGGTTCGATCCGGCACTCGATTTCGTCACGTTGACACACGAAGACTATGGACGGCGGACCAATCCCAACGACGTTGACACCAGCCTTGTTTTGCGGAAGGGACTGGCGGAAGTTCCGCATCAGGGAGGCGCACGATTCCGCCGGACCAGCATTGAATACCAGATCCTGCGGGGCTGGATTGAAAACGGCTGCCGCCCTCCGGTCGCTGCGGTGCCTCCTCAAAACCAACAGAAGCCGAATACCGTCAAGCCTGTCGCGCCGCTGAAACTGGTACGCCTGGAAGTTCTGCCAGGACTGCGACGTCTTGCCGAGCAGCAACCTCAACAGCAACTTGTCGCTCGAGCCCATTTTGACAATGGCACGATTCGCGATGTGACCGATCTGGCCGTCTTTTCAACAAATGAAAAGGAGACAGCCGATGTCACGAGTGATGGACTCGTCACATTCCATCGAACGGCCGAAGTGGCGTTTCTCGTTCGCTATCTCGATCGCATCAGCGGAGTGCGGCTTTCGTATCTGAAACGTGATCCCGGTTACGCGTTTCGATCTCCTTCAGAAGCGAATGCCGTCGATCGCCATGTGTTCGCCAAGCAGCGAGAATTGCAGCTTGTTCCGACTGATCTGGCAAGTGACGAAGTCTTCGTCCGGCGACTTTACCTGGATGTTACTGGAACGCTGCCGACGGCAGAAGAAGTCAGGCAATTCCTGGACTCAAAAGCAGACGACAAGCGAGCCCGGCTGATCGACGACCTGCTGGAACGCGATGACTATGCCCTGTTCTGGGCCATGAAATGGGCCGACCTGATGCGCGGCAGCGATGTGACGATCAGTCAGCGCGGCGTTCACAGCTTTCACAGATATCTTGTCGAACGATTTCGCAATGACCGGCCCTTTGATGAATTCGCTCGCGAAACATTGACCAGTCTGGGGAACACACTGCATAAGCCTGCGGCCAATTTCCATCGCATTGCCAGAACTCCGGATGAAGCGGCAGAAGCGATGGCACAGTTATTTCTGGGGGTCCGCATCGGTTGTGCCAAGTGTCATAACCACCCCTTCGAGGCGATCACTCAAGATGACTATTACGGCTTCGCAGCCTACTTCGCTCGCATCAAGTTCAAGGGAAAGCAGTTCATGCTGGACGACGAAATCGTCTACCTGGATCGTGGTGGCGATGTGCGACATCCGACCAAAAACATCAACGTCGCCCCTGCGGCATTCGGGGTTTCGGCTGGCGAACTTGGCCCTGATGATGATCGACGCGAGAAGTTAGCGGAATGGCTCACCCAGCGCGACAATCCATACTTTGCCCGTTCCACGGTGAACCGGGTCTGGTACCACTTGTTCGGACGCGGGATCGTCGAACCCGTTGATGATTTCCGGGATACGAATCCTCCTTCGAATCCCGAGTTGCTGGAAGCCATGGCAACGGAATTCACTAGTAGTGGATATCGCTTGAAGCCCGTCTTGCGGATGGTCCTGAATTCCAGCACGTATCAGCTCAGTTCAAAACCCGTCCAAACCCAATCGAAACTCGCTGCCGATCCTGCCCCGTACTTTACGAGTCAGTCGATTCGAATGCTGGGAGCAGAGCAATTGCTCGATGCCATTTCGACGGTGACTGGCCTCTCGCAGGATTTCCCAGGGAACCCTCGCGGAACGCGCGCGATCGAACTCGCCGAGGGAGCGATTGAACACCCGTTCCTGAAGGCATTTTCGAAGCCGGTCCGGGATGTCACGTGTGAGTGTGCCCGTGAAGACGATCCGTCACTCAGCCAGGTCATTCATTTGATGAATAACCGCGACATCATCTACGGAATCAAGTCTGGCGAGGGACGGCTGGGGAAATGGCTGGCGTCGGGCAAAAGCGACGGCGAGCTGGTGGAACTGATCTACCTGTCGACGATCAGTCGTCGTCCAACCCCCGTCGAGCAGGAGTTGGTGCGTAAGTATCTGGCAACTGCGGGTGACCGTGCCGCAGGCTTTTACGACTTGCAACACGCACTGTTGATTTCCAACGAATTCCTGTTGCGTCATTGAGTCCCCCATAGCATGAATGATTTTGATATCGTCCTGCTGGGTCAGGGGTTGGCGGGGACAACCCTTGCCTGGAAACTGCGAGAACGCGGCAAGAAAGTCCTTGTCATCGATCGTGATGCTACTGGAGGGTCGTCGAAGATCGCTGCTGGACTGATGACTGCGATCACCGGTCGTCGACTCGTGAAAACATGGCGTTGGGAAACTTTCTGGCCAGCGGCTTGCGAATTCTATCATCACGTTCAATCAGAATTGAGCACAGAATTCTTTTATCCCCGGCGGATGGTTCGCCTGTTGGCGGATGACACTGAGCAGGGATATCTCGACCGGCGAATCACGCACGAATTTGCGGGCTTGATAGACCAACCACAACAACTGGTGAATTCGGACTGGTTTGATGAAGGACTCGGTGGCTTTGAGATGCTCGCGGGAGGGCGTCTCAACGTTGCAGCGTTCTTATCAGCATCACGACAACGGTTCACGGACGATGGCATGCTGATGACAGCCGATCTTGACCTGAAACACGACATTGTCGTCACAACGGACGGTGTACAGGTTCCACGTTTCGGGATCAGTTCACGTCGCATTGTTTTCTGTCAGGGGATCGATGCCATTCAGAATCCCTGGTTTTCGCATGTGCGTTTCAAGCCGGCAAAGGGCGAGATCCTGACTCTGCGGATCGAGGGGCTGGCTGACGAGCGGATTATTCATCGTGGAGTCTGGCTAATGCCACTTGGAAGCGGTCTGTTTCGAGCGGGAGCGACCTACGAATGGAAGGAACTGGACGAGGTGCCGACTGCGCTCGGGCGTGAGGAAATCTGCACGCGATTACGCGAGTTTCTTCGCCTGCCGTTTGAAGTGCTCGCTCACGATGCCGCCGTCAGACCGATCGTCTTACATCAGTACCCTGTTGTTGGCACGCACCCGCAACATCTGCAACTCGGTTTCTTTAACGGACTCGGATCGAAGGGCTCGCTCCAGGCACCGTGGCTGGCAAATCACTTTGCGGGCTTCCTTTGCGAAGGTCGGCCGATTGATCCCGAAGTCAGCCTGCGTCACTACGATGCAAACTTTCGGGGCAAGGCAGAGCGAGAACCCCAATGATTCCGTTGACCGAGATCGCTCAAACGCTCGTTCGATCCACGCTGAAGCCAGGCGATATCGCTATCGACGCGACAGTAGGAAATGGCTTTGACACTCAATTCCTCGCTGAGTCGGTTGGGCCGACGGGAACGGTCTACGGATTCGATATTCAATTGGCAGCCCTGCAAACAACGTCAAACAGACTTTCCCATGTGGGTTTGATCAACGTTCACTTGCTGCAGCGAGATCACGCGGAGATGCGATCTGCGATCCCTCGGGAGTTCCATGGACGGATTTCCGCCATCATGTGGAATCTGGGATATCTTCCGGGGGGAGACAAACAACTGACCACAAAGTTGCAATCAACATTGGCTGCCATCCAGAGTGGCTTAGCGCTGCTTGCGGGTGGCGGCGTCATGACCATTATCGCATACACGGGACATCCCGGCGGTTTAGAGGAAACTGCGGCAGTGGAAGCTCTGCTGAGGGGCCTCAATCCACACGATTACCAGTTCACAGAACCATCACCAGCCCCGAATCGAACCTCACCCCCGCGTCTGTTTGTCGTCCGGCGATGCATCGGATAGCATGCGGAACCTTCTTTCATTCTCATCAGGAGCTGCTCATGACAACTCGACGTGAATTTCTGGCTTCCGCTGCGGGGGCTGTCGCACTGCACAGCACTTCCATGACTTTCGCCAAGGACGAGACCGTGACTGAGAAACTGCCGATCATCGATACCCACCAGCATTTGTGGGACGTGAAGAAATTTACGCTCCCCTGGCACGCGACCGAAGATGTTCCGTCATTGCGACGCAGTTATGTCATGTCGGATTACCTTGAGGCCACCAAGGGCCTGAACGTGGTAAAGACGGTCTACATGGAAGTCGACGTCGCTCCAGAGCAGCAGCAGGCCGAGGTCGACTATGTCACCGATCTTTGCCAGCGAGGCGACAATCCGATGAAGGCTGCCGTCGTGTCGGGTCGTCCCGGAACTCCTGGCTTCGAACCCTATGCCCGCAAGCTGGCCCAAAACAAGTACATCAAGGGGATTCGACAGGTGCTGCACGGTGCCTCGACGCCTGCCGGGTTCTGTCTGCAGCCGAAGTTCGTCGAGAGCATCCAATTGCTGGGTGAACTGGGATTGAGCTTTGATCTCTGTCTGCGATCCGGCGAAGTCCTGGATGTCGTCAAGCTGGTTGATCAGTGCCCAAAGACGCGTTTCATCATTGATCACTGCGGCAACATGAGTGTCACATCGACGGATGCTGCGGCGCGCGCCAAATGGCAGGACGGGATGAAACAGATGGCGGCGCGTAAAAACACCGTCTGTAAGATCTCGGGGATTATCGTCACTGCGAACAAAGACTGGAAAACTGCGGATCTGGCCGCGAATATTAACGATACCATGAACACGTTTGGTGAAGACCGGATCATGTTTGCTGGTGACTGGCCCGTCTGCACTCTGAAGGCATCGTTTGCTCAATGGGTCGGCGCACTGAAAGAGATCGTCAAAGATCGACCTGTCGCGTTCCAGAAAAAGCTGTTCCACGACAATGCTGCGAAGTTTTACGGGATCTGATTGTTCCGAACGCGTGAGTGAAATACAGGCGGCACGGTTCATGGAACCGTGCCGCTGTTCATTCGCAGAGAGTCGCCTCAAAGTTCATGGTCATTCCACAGCACGACGGGCAAGGTCTACGGCCTCTGAGCAAAGTGCCCGAGCAATCTCCGGACGCGGGGCTTCAGAGATGACTCGAATAATCGGTTCCGTATTGCTCGCTCGCACCTGCACCCAGCGGTCTGGCCAGTCCAATCGTAAACCGTCTCCTTCCGTGGCAATTGCAGTTCCATAGGCGGATCGGAGAGCTTCGCAAGCCCTGTCAACGCGTTCGCGAGGGCATTGCAACTTGTCTTTGACGATCGTGTACTGCGGCAGTCGATCAACCCATGTCGACAGCGAACCAGAATTCGTCACCAGTCCATCCAGTACGTAGGCCATGCTGACAAAGCTGTCACGCACAAACCCAACCCGCGGTTCAATCACGCCGCCGTTCCCCTCGCCGCCAATCAGTGCCTTCACCTCAAGCATTTTGGAGACGACATTCGCCTCGCCGACATGCGAACGATAGAACGGGCAGTCGTACTTGGCAGCGAGATCTGCGGTGACTCGACTTGTTGAGCCGTTGACGACGACAGAACCTTTCTGGCGTGACAAGACGTGATCGACACAGAGCGCCAGTGTCAGTTCTTCCCCGATGTAACGTCCCGTATTGTCGACAATTGCCAGTCGATCAGCGTCAGGATCTTGAGCGAAACCGACGTCGGCTCCCGAGGCGACAACCTTGGCCATGAGTGTCGTCAGGTTCTCTTTCAGCGGTTCGGCCGGATGTTCAAACTGACCGTCCGGAGAATCGCCCATCACGATGACTTCGCACCCCAGATCACGCAGCATTTGCGGCCCAAGGACCGAGCCTGATCCATGATTAGAATCGAGTACAACCTTGAAACGCCGCTTCCGAATCGCATCGCCGTCGACGAGGCGATAGACGCGATCCAGATGTTCGCGACCACCTGAAATTTCGGTCAAGCTCCCTAATTCACTCCACGGTCGGTACTTTGGCCCGGCTTCGAGCACGTTCAGAAGTCGTTCGCCGAGTGATTTGTCGAAGACTGATCCCAGTGGAGAAAACGGTTTCAGTCCGTTCCACTCGATTGGATTGTGGCTGGCCGTTAATTGCAGGCCTCCGGCCGCTTTCAAGGCGGTCACCATGACTCCACAGGTGGGAGTTGACGCGATTCCCAGATCGATGACTTTGCAACCGGTGGCGAGGAACCCCGACAGGACTGCGTGCCTGAGCATTTCTCCCGTAGACCGCCCGTCCCGAGAAACGACGACTATGCCACCGCCAAACATCGTCCCTAATGAGGCCGAAAACCGGGTGACGTACTCGGGGTCGAGCCCATCGCCAACCACGCCGCGCAACCCTGAAATGCTCAGAATCCGTTCTGCCATCGCATCTATCCTTGAGTTTGGTTTATTGACTTGTCACGGCACATTATCCAATCCGCAGGAGGGATGAAACGGCAATTCGAGTGATGAAACTGGCGTTTCAGGCAGCAATCACCGAAATCTGACAAGAATTGAATCATTTTGTGTAGGATCGGACTTGTCTCCGTACAACATCGCGCATAATCTCTTGCAATTCTGTTTGTTGGTTTGGCAGGAAGGCGGACAGACATGCAGTATGTGTTTCGAGTCGGCGACCCGGTGATTTTCGTTGTCAGTAAGGTGAGCCCCCATCCCGGGCGGCGTGCTAAACACCTTCATCCTGCGCCGGCGGGCGAAACCTACTCGTACCAGGTCGAAAAATTCTGGACAGTCATTGAGGTCCGCTCTGACGGTCATGTGGTTCTGTTAACTCGTCGCGGTAAGCAGCACGATGTTGAAATCGATGATCCTCGCCTTCGCCCAGCACGGTGGTGGGAACGCTGGATCTATCGAGAACGGTTTCCTGACCGACACGCCATCCCAGAGTTTGCGGGCAGTTCGACGGAATAGTGCAGCAACAAATTCGTGGGCATTTACGGGGCGGCCGTTACATGAAGGCTGCCCAGGATCGTTGCGCGAATACGTTCCGCATCATCAGTCCACTTTGGCTTTCGTTGACGGAGCGGTCTTACCGGTCTCGCGTCGATCTACTTGATCCGTCCGACCACGATTCACTGACGTTAAATCGCTTCGCAACTTATCGAGTCCTTTGCCCGCCGTCACATGCCGTCAGTAGCTCGAATTCAACGTTCGGCGCGAGTCTACCGACCCCACCGAAACGCCCGATCGCGGGTCTTCTCTTTTCCTCAACGCCCTTTCTGTGTCCTGCGCGAGTCTTCCGACGACTGAAGCACGCAGCCTTGAGACGCCAGTGTCCGAATGTCGCATTGGCAGAAGTGTGGTATCATTGCACGTTTCAGCAAGATACGGAGTTGTCCATGGGATTCGAGTTGAAACGGAAAGAATCCATCGCCCAGGGGGCGAAACGATTGATCCGGAAAGAACTGGCTCAGGGCCGCTGCGACATGAAGTCGCAAGAACTGTGCGTCGATGATCGGGTTCATGAATTTCGGCGGCACATCAAGCGGGTGCGCGCGATCTTGAGATTGATGCGAGACGGCCTCGGCAGTAAGGCCTATCGAATCGAGAACCACCGGTTTTCGGTATTAGCTCGCCAGTTTTCCGCCGTTCGCGATGCCCGGGCCTGCCTGGATGCGTTTGACTCGTTGACTTCCGAAGAACCGATGTCTGATGGCGAACGGAACGGGCTTCGAGAATTGCTTCAGACTCGGCTTCAGTTCGCCCATGAGCAGCTGATTGTCGAAGAACGGTATCAAAAAGCGTCGCGAACTCTCCGTTCCGCACGTCGCCGCGTGGCTGACTGGAAGATTGACAAATCAGACGGGGAACTTATCGAACGCGGTTTTGGGCGAGTCTACTCCGCTGGACGTCAATCGCTGCAGACAGTTAAAGATCATCCTGGTCGTTTGAACTTGCATACACTACGGAAAGAGGCCACGTATCTGCGAAACATCGTTGAGATCCTGGCACCAAATCGCGTCTCGCGGCTTCAGGAGATGCTCGTACGCCTGAAGTCGCTGACCGCGGATGCAGGCAAGTGTCTCGATCTTCAGTTGCTAAGATCGGTCATGTTGCAGGAGTCGGTTCAAGCGAGTGACGGATACGCAACGGAAGCGATCATTCGTCGAATCGACAATCGACAGGAGGAACTACAGGCGCAGGTCGTGGTCCAAGCGGAAGAGATTTACCGTCGCAGCCGAACCCGTCAACTGCGGCGGATGAAAGTCCGGTCAATCAGTTCTTAGGGGAGAGGCCTCATTTGAACTCTGGTAGCAACTTGAGTGACGGGAATTTTCACGCCATATCGATGCACAGAGGACATATCGATGCACAGAGGACATATCGATGCACAGAGGACATATCGATGCACAGAG
>JBAWWJ010000222.1:0-13232 GCA_037146815.1 Planctomycetota bacterium | reverse complement strand
CCCAATGCCGTAAACCATTTTTAATGCAGTTCAGCCGATCACCCAGGCGACAGCAGCATCTGCGTTCGACTTTGCTTCGACCTTCAACTGGTCTGCAGCTTTGGCTGATTTATAGGCCGCTTCGACGACCTTTGGAGCCGCAGGTTCGTCCGCCAGCCAGAGTGGATGTGGTGCCAGCAAGGCCAGGACACCAGGAACGTCGCCGTACCGAAGGGCTCCGGGAAGCAGCATCGGATCACGGATATCCGTGATATTTCCGAACCGGAATCCACTTGTCCCAATCGCAACCTTGTTCACGGCTGTGCCTGCCTGGAAAGCAGCGGCCGCCGCCAGGGCTCCCGATTGTTTTCCCAGTCCGATCAGGTGGACGCCAGCCGGTTCGTACTTGCTGAACCGACAGAACGCGACCAGCGTCAGGATGTCATGGACTCGCTGTGAAAACAGCGGGTGGTTATATCCCAGCGTGTATCCGGCAAATTCTCGTGGATTCTGGACACGACGCGTTGTCGTTACCGGTTGGCCATCGGCCAGGAATTCGCCCTGATAGAGCAGGTCCGGCAAAGCGACCGAGATCCCGGCGTCGAGCAACTTTTGTACAGCAGGTTTCGGCGTGCCGTTATCATTGAGCAACCCGTCTTTCCCCTCATCAGAAATCCAGATCGCAACCTGCTTGTTCCAGTTCTTGGGCAAGTAAAACAGCGTGGGGACTTCTTCGCCCGCTTTCCCGATGCGAACGAGAGTGTTGAACCGCATCAAGTCTTCGCCGTCAGACTTGAACGTGTTCGTCTGAGTGAAATCGTCCTTGCCGGGGAGTTTGCGACCAATCAAAACATCCCACGCTCCACCAATCACCCGCTGGTATTCTTTCAGCGAGCCTTCGTCGGTTGGCGTCAATTGCGCGAACTGAGCGTCCTGGTCCTTGGCGAAACCTCGCAGAATTCGCAGTTCGTTTTCCGGAGTTGCCTCGGGCTTTTTGTGACCTCCCGTCCAAACCGTTGCTTCTTCGACGGTCAGCGGGGTGAAGTCACGTTCGACAATGGGGCTCTGGACGCCAAGGTTCAAGTGACGATTGAAGAATTCATACATCGTCACACGCGAAGGCTGATTGTAGTTATGCGGGAATGGCAGATACTTACCGGTGACCTTGTCGGGGACACCCAGCAGCGCGTAGTGCTGCTTGAGTTCCGGCAGCCCCTTGGTTTCGAGTTCCTTTGTCCAGTCATCCGCCGCAGACATGCCGAGCGGTCGGGGTGCGATGAGAGCGGCGAGTTCGATGTTTCCTGTTCCGACTCGCAGATAAGTTGCGTTTTCGCAGGTACATCCTCCCTGCATGGCGGTCGATACCATCACAGCCGGAAAGAGTGCCGCTGGACGGCTGTCAATTGCGCCAAGGATAAATGTCTGAGTTCCGCCCCCGCTGGCGCCCGTCACTCCGATCCGGCTGGGATCGACATCGTCGAGAGCGCTGATCCAGTCGAGTGCCCGAATGGAGTTCCACGTCTGCAGTCCCAGCGAGTTCAAACATCGCATTTCCGATTGGGCACTGTACATCCCCCAGCGATCAGGACTGCTTAGATCTTCGCGCTGCTTGGCGAAGCCATGAATCAACGCGGCCGGAAGTGGAGCACTGGAATCTGCCACACCGAGCATATCGTAGAGAAAAACAACGCATCCCATGCGAGCGAGTTGCACGCAACGCGCCTGAAGTGGATGCCGTCCAGATTCGAATGTTTCAGCCTTGGACTTCAGTTCGCCTTCAAACGTTTTATCGTTGTGCCGATGGAAGCGACCGTCTGCCCAGTGTCCGTGCGGACACAGCACTGCCGGCCGCTTCCCTTTTGTGGGGGCTTTGGGACGATACAGACTGCCCGTGCAGTACAAGCCGTCTCCCGTTTGCAGGATGACTCGTTCCACAGTGTAGTCGTCGCGTTCGACTTTGCCATGGACGACGGCGTTCAGCGGTTGCTTGGTCGCCATCGGCCAAAGTCCGCAGGAAATTAACACCTGACGCCGCACGTATTCCGCTCGCTTTTCCCAGTCCGCCACCGTTGCCGATGGTTGAAAGGGAAAATAGCCGTTCAGGTCCTTGAGGTCTCCCAGGCGACGATCATTTGGCAGAATGACGCGAGGACGCGCGGCCTGAGCACGGCGGGGAGTATTCAGCGTGGTTGCAGCCACGGTCGCAGCGGCAATTTGAAGGGCGGTACGACGACTGATCGGCAGGCGTTCGGTCATAATGTGAACTCGCTCCGGGAAAGAAATTTTTCGAACAGGTCGGTCGGTATCATAGAAATCAGACGATGCCGATGCGAGTTCGCGAACGTTTTCGGCAGGAACGAAATGAAAACTGTCAATTTTCAATATGGCGCGGCGGTGAGGAACGGTGTTGCGTGACTGCAATGGAAAGTGCGAAGTGTTGAGAGTATGAAGCGTGCCAGAGTTCCCCTGACAAGCGATGAGAGTGACGTGGTTTCGGCAAGTAAAAATTCCCATCGAAAGGTGGTTGGTATGTGGCGACGCGGATTGGCCGTTGGTGGTGTGCTGTGTCTGGTGCTGGTGGTGGTAGCGTTGTCACAGGATCGGCGCGGGCCACGCGGATTTGGGCCCCCGATCGATAACGTCATGTTACTCAGCATGCCTGAAGTGCAGCGTGAACTGGCATTGGATGACGCTCGACAAAAACAGGTCGGTGAATGGATCGGTCAGACGCAAGAGCAGTTGCGTGTTGCCAACGGCGACGTCAATTTTGCGGAACTCGGCTCTGCGACCGAAGAGGAACGCGAAAAGGTGATGGGCCAGATCCGTGCCAAATCCGAAAATGCCATGAAGCAGGCTGACGAAAAACTGCGGTCACTGCTGGAACCAAAGCAATTCGAACGGCTGATTCAACTGCGCTGGCAGCGTGAAGGGATTCAGGCGATGTTGCGGGACGACATCGCGCAGAAATTGAAATTGACAGAATCACAGCGTGACAAGTTGCACAATCAGCCACCGGAAGCGTTTGTGCCCTTTGCACCTCCGGAAGTCCGCAAAGAAGCCCTGGCGAATGCTCTGGCGGTACTGACGGATTCGCAGCGAACCCAGTGGAAGGAAATGCAGGGGCCGGAATTTCAGTTTCCTGAAATGGGTTTCGGTCCGGGTGGACCAGGGGGCCCTGGTGGCATGATGGGACAGGAACGAAAACTGGTCGCGCAGTTCGACAAAGATGATGACGGCCGATTGAATCGGGAAGAACGCGTCGCCGCGCGTGAATTCCTTAAGAAGGATCGCGGGGCAGGAGGTGGTCGTGGATTTGGTCCCCCCGGGGGATTTGGCCCACCTGGATTTGGTCCCCCAGGATTTGGCCCGCCGCGTGGTTTTGGGCCACCAGGCGGCCCAGGCCCAGGCGGTCCCGGTCGTCCGGGGTTTGGCCAACGGGATGAAAAGCCAACTCCCGGTCCACGGCTCAGTCCTGCCGATGTCCAACCGATCGCAGACACCAACCTGTATGAACCAACCGTGCTGCGAACGATCTTCCTTGAATTCGAAGGTCCCGACTGGGAAGCGGAATTGGCGGACTTCAACAACACGGACGTCGAAGTCCCCGCAACGGTCACTGTCGATGGCGTGAAATATCCCAATGTCGGAGTTCACTTCCGGGGGATGTCTTCCTTCGGAATGGTGGGAGCCGGCTCAAAACGTTCGCTAAATCTCTCGTTCGACTTTGTCGATCCGAAGCAGCGACTGTACGGCTACAAGACTCTCAATCTGCTCAATTCTCACGAAGACCCGACATTTCTGCATTCGGTGCTGTATCTCGAGATCGCCCGCAAATACATCCCGGCTCCGAAAGCGAATTTTGTAAAGGTCGCAATCAACGGTGAAAGCTGGGGCGTGTACGTGAACGCTCAACAGTTCAACAAGGAATTCCTGACAGACAACTTTGAAACGACCAAGGGAGCACGCTGGAAAGTCCCCGGAAGTCCCATGGGTCGCGGTGGTCTGGAATATCTGGGTGATGATCCTGCGGCTTACAAATCTCGCTATTCACTGAAGACCAAAGAGAGCGACAAGGACTGGCGAGCACTGATCGCACTCTGCAAGACCTTGAATGAAACTCCTGCCGACAAACTGGAAGAAGCCCTGGAACCGATTCTGGATATCGACGGTGCCCTGTGGTTTCTTGCGATGGAAAACGCCTTGATCAATAGCGACGGATACTGGATTCGCGCCAGCGACTACTGCATCTATCGTGACGACAAGGGGAAGTTCCACATCATTCCTCATGACTCGAACGAAACCTTTCAACCAGGCATGGGACCGGGAATGGGTGGCCCGGGTGGGCCCGGGGGACCTCCGATGGGGGGATTCGGTGGCCTGTTTGGTGGCGGACGCGGACGGCCCGGTGAAGGCAGGCCCGGTGAAGTTGGCCCTGAAGGACGCCCGCGTGAACCGGATCCCAATCGTCCGGGGGGACCTGGGGGACCGAGGGGCGACGGACCCAGAAGCGACGGGCCGCAAGGCGGTGGCCCCCAGGGGCCACGTGGTGGGGGATTGGAACTCGATCCGCTGATTGGCCTGACCGACAAATCTAAACCGCTCCGCAGCAAGTTACTGGCGGTCCCCAGCCTTAAAGCCAGGTATCTTGCCCACGTCAAAACAATTGCCGAAGAATGGCTCGACTGGCAGAAGCTGCAGCCAATCGTTGACCGCTACGTCACTCTGATCGACGCCGAAATCAAGGCCGACACGAAGAAGCTGTCCTCGTACGAGGCGTTTCGACAGACGGTTACCGGTGAGACTGCACCGGCGACCGAAGGGCGTCGTCCTCACACGTCATTGAAATCATTCGCTGACCAGCGGCGGAAGTTTCTGCTGGGGCACCCCGAGATCAAGGGGAAGTGATTCGATGCGATCAGCCGTCAGTGATCAGCGATCAGCAAAAAGCAAAAAGCAGGAAGGTAAGGGAGTGCTGCAATTTCAATCCGGGGGGGCGATGGTTCGCCTGCCTCTGGGCTAAAATTTGTGACGCCTTTGGCAGAAACTCAATCCAGGCGTAGCAGCACGAATTTCAGATAGCGAAATTCTGGTAGTGCCAACGGGCTGGGGTGGTCTGGGGGTTGTCCCTGAATGGACAGGACTGTGGCACGGCGACGTGCCTCGGAAACTCCCTCCTCGCAGATCTTCAGAAACATCTCCAGATCGATGTGGCTGGAACAGGATGCGGCCGCCAGTAGACCTCCGCCCGCCGTAATTCGAGCTCCGCCGCAGATCAGCGTTTGATAGGCGCCAGTGGCTCGCGCGACGGATTCCTGATTCGGTGCAAACGACGGTGGATCGACGATGGTGATTTCCCATCGTCGTTTTCTTGAACCCGCTTGTGTCAGAAATTGAAACGCGTCTGTGGCAATCGGTTCATGCTGTGATTCGTCCAGACCGTTTAAAATCCAGTGATCGTGAGCGGTCGTGACGGCAGGCTGCGCGAGGTCGACTGTTGTCACCTGGGTTGCTCCACCGATTCCCGCAGCAATTGAAAAACCGCCCGTGTACGAAAAGAGATTCACCACCGATCTGCCTTGGGCGAGTGATCGAATCAGGTGCCGGTTGTCGCGCTGATCGAGAAAGAAACCGGTCTTCTGCCCGTGGACCACATCGGCCGTGAACTTCAGGCCCCGTTCGAGAAATGCGACGGGTTCACGTGGTTCATCGCCGATCAGGACTCGCCCCTCCCGTCCCCGTTCCTTGCGTCGCTCAAACACGGTTTTGATCGAAGCCTGCTTCCCCAGCCATTCAGCAATTCCCTCGGGATTCCAGAACCCGCAGGGGCCTGGACCATCCAGTTTCAACACCGCTGTGTCACCATAACGATCGATGACCAGACCAGGCGTTGAATCTCCCTCACCGTTCAAAAAGCGATATCCGGTCGTCTGACTGTCAAACAATGCCCGGCGCAACTCGCTGGCTTTCCGCAAGCGGTGCTCGGCCCAGCGATCATCGAGATTCGTTTCCCCGTCGGTATCACAAACTCGAAACGCGAGAGGCGAGTTGGGGTCGTACATCCCTACCGCGACTGGCAGTCCTTTGCGATTGTCCAGCAGGACAGCGGGAGAACCCGCAGGAGCCTTGGGAAGATCGCGCAGCGCTTCCGCATAGACCCACGGATGGCCTCGTTTGATTGTCCTCGCAAGATCACGATTCAGACGCAGTTTGATCGGTGCTGCAGTGTTCAGCAGTGGCATCGTGTTCAACCTGTCTGCTGTCGTGTCCACTCGGCCCACGCCTCGCAGACTTGATTCGGCGATGCAGAACCGGTTGTTCCGAGCTGCTGAACAGTGACCGATGCCACCAGATTCGCCATCAGTGCCGCTTCCACAGGAGTGGCACCGCTGGAAAGTGCGAGAACTGCCCCAGCGGTCGCACTGTCTCCGGCACCTGTCGGATCGATCGGACCATTCACCTTAACGCCAGGCACCAGCGTCCCAGCCATGTCCCCCGCCAGGATTCCTCGTTCCGCACAGGTGATGAAGGCTGACGCTCCGATTTCCGCGCGGATCTCGGGGAGCACACGACGCAATTCTTCGAGTGAAACTTCTTCACCGACAGCAGGATTCAGCTTATGGACGGCTTCGAATTGATTGGCCTTGATAGTGACATTTCGGAACTGCCGAATGAACCGGCGACTGTCCGCCCAGAACAGGACCTGAGGAAATCGCCTGGCGAATTCTGCGACTCGATCCCGCAGCACGGCCGTAACGACACCACAGTCTGGCAGTTCCACCTGGTCCATCACGATCAGTGCATCGACGTTGGGGAGGACTCGTTCGAGTTCTGCAGCAATGCGATCAACGATCGATACCGGGGTCGGCACACGGTTCTTGGTGTCGTACCGAGAATGTTCACCCGCCAAGCCTGGGACATTTCTGTCACACGGTTTCAGATACGTGGGCGTCATCAGTTCCGGACAGCGGAGCAGGGCATCGGTTGAGCACCCCAGGCGATTCAGACCTCCGCAGACATCAAACGCTTCACCGTCGTCACCGATTGCACCCACAGCATGCATTTGGCCTGCGCCGAGTGCGGCGAGGTTGTTTACAACCGTACCAGCCGCCCCAGGACTCCGACGGATTCCCACGACCTGATGGGCCACGCGGCCAGTTTCCAGACTCGGTTCCGCCAGCGTGGGATCGACTTCCAGATACTTATCGAGAAAAAAATCTCCCAGCACTGCGATACGCCGCTGGGGAAATTGATCTAACAGAGCTTTCAATCGATCAAGCTGCATGACTCGGGAAACCACGAAAGAGTGCGACGTTCAAACGATTACGCGAGATGATTGCGTGGTTTCCGCTGGCAATCAACGCTCGACCGCCGCCAGTGGTGACCGTTTCCAGACGAGCAGTTGTTCTTCCATCCCTGTTTCCGATCCATCGTGACGATGAATCCGCAGCACAATCGACTCGCGCTTGGAGTTCAATTCGAGTGCCTGATTCAACTCGTCCAGAGTGGAAACCGGGGTCCGACCGACTGCTTCGATGATGTCGTAAGGTTGCAATCGCTGGCTGAGTGAACTGGTTTTGTCGACACTCAAAACCAGCAATCCGCGTGATGCCTGGGTCTGGCCAAGTTGATCGGCCAGGTCCTCGTCGAGCGGATGAACGGTCAGTCCCATGGTACGAACAGGGATGCCGATATCAGGTCGTGGAGCTTCACTGTTGGCAGGCAATTCGGTTCGGTCGGCAAGAACGATTGTCAGTGTCACCTTTTTCCCGCCACGCCAGACCACCATCTGGATTCGCTTTCCGATGGGGGACAGGCTGACCAGATTGATCAGATGATCGTGATCCTGAACGTCGGTCGAATCGAAATTCAGCACAACGTCATCGTATTGCAATCCGCTTCGGGCGGCCGGCGAATTTGGAAAGACTTCGCTGACGCGAGTTCCCTGGACGCGGTCCAGCTTCAGCTTTGCAGCCACTTTCGAGTCAAACTTGTCATCCAGCTTCACCCCGATCCAGGCGCGTGTCACCACGCCGTGTTCAAGCAATTGTTCCATCACTCGTTGAACAAGATGGCTCGGGATACTGAATCCGATCCCTTCGTTCCCACCACTCGATGAAGCGATCGCGGTGTTGATCCCGACAACTCGCCCCTGCATATCGATTAAAGGGCCCCCGCTATTCCCTGGATTGATCGCCGCATCGGTCTGCAGAAAATCCTGGTTCAAAACTTCCGATTGCCCCAATTTCAGTTGTCGACGTCCTTTAGCGCTGATGATTCCGAATGTCACGGATCGACTCAGGCCAAACGGGCTTCCCATCGCCAGAACCATATGTCCAATGTCCAGCTTCTGACTGTCGCCCCATTTGGCAGCGGAAAGGTTTGGGGCGCTGATGCGAAGCACGGCAACATCGGTCTGCGGATCGGCCCAGACTTTTTCTGGCTGCAGGACTCGACCATCGTGCAAATGGATGGAAATCGATTCCATGTGGGTCTTGTCGACGACGTGAGCGTTCGTCACTACGAAAAATCCCGAGGATTTGACGCTGTTCATGATCACGCCGGAGCCGGTTTCTTCTTCTTTGCGTCCACCGGCAATCTTGCGCTCGCTCTGAATATGAACGACAGCAGGAGTCGACACCGCAGCGATCTTGGCGAGCAGACCGCTCCCTTCCTGAAACGACGTCCCTTCCTGGCTCAATTCCTTGTAGAGCCGCTCACTGGTCGCGGTATCAAGAGGATCGGCCAGCAATGATCGATTGAGAGTCGTGCCGAAGCCCGTACCCAGGACGAGACCGACGACAAGAGTCCCTCCGCAAAGCAGAACAGTGGACGACTGACGCATGGGAAAAGCCTCGTTGGAAGGCGGGGTGAAGCATTCCGGCTCGCGACACCGCCAGACCTGATCGGTCGAAACTCCTACCCAACCGATACCAAACTCCTGACCGGCAGACGAACATCCGCCGAGCGACACGCGGATTATACACGTGCTCTCGAATCAACTCGGCAGAACTCGAAACGGGAACGACACTTTCTGAAACAAATCCATCCGGACCATCCGCACCGTTGGCGAAGCTCACGAACGACCTTCCCAGAAAATCCGACTTTAACGCCATGAAACACAGGGTATAGGCAATTGGTCCGCTAAATTGCCTTGTGCGAAGCTGCCCAGCATGCATAAACACTTATTCGCAAATCGCTTGCGTTTTTTGAAGGCGAGCCAATCGTGCTGTCTGATCGAATTGGGGAAAAGGTCGACAAGCTAGATTCGAACTCAGCGCTTGGTTAGATCGTTGTTTTCGTCGACATCCGCATCGATGGCGCAGAAAGATGTATCCGGAGAATTGCCAAGCATGTTGGTCAAGGGGACGACGTCCCCGTCGACAAACTTCTCGCGAGAATCGTGCGAACGCAGGCCAACACGGAACGTGCCATATGGCCAAGCCGTATCGGCTGGGAAAACAACGTCGGCTGGTGGAGATCAACGAAAACGGACACCCTGGAATCGCAGGCTACTTTTGAAACTACCGGCGTGTTGTTTGATTCGCAGCCGACTTCAGTGTAACGCGGCGAATTTCTGCCATCACCCGATCAACAATGGAAGGGCGTTCCCGCAGAGTTATTCCGGTGGATTTCAGTCGATTTTCAAACTGAGTCGTGGGGTAGCTCTTCATCATTCTTGCTCTCGTTGCCATCGGAGGTTTAATCGCGTGACGGTACGCGAAATCTGTTCTTCCAGGCGTTCAACCGGGGTACCTGTGATTGCGGCAATTGTCGGCATCGGATGGTTGTCGAAGTATCGCAATCCGATCAACCGCCGTTCGTCAGGAGGAAGTCTAGCGATCAAGCCGAGTAGCATTTCATGCTCGATCCATTCCAGGTCACAGCAATCCAGTTCGCCATCGGAAAGACCGGGGCCGTCTGCTCCGACAGGTATCGGCATGGTTCGAACGGCTTCAATAGACTGACGTCGCGCCAGCTTCAAGAGCCACGGGCCAAATCCGGAACCATCCACCAGATTTTCCAGTGCCCGATATCCTTGAAGCAATACTGCTTCAGTCACTTCCTGAGCGACTTGCGGATCTCGCAACTCAGCCTGTGCAATCGCCAAGACACTGCGCTCGTACCGCTCGGCGAGTTGCTCGTAGGCCTGAATGTCGCCGGCTCGTACTCGATCAACCAGTTCCAGATCTGTGATCACTCTCGTCCCTTCATTAAAGTTCGGGAGTTTTGATGCTGCCATTTAAAGACGCACCAAGAACAAAAATCGCATTCGAAAAATCGACCAATTCAGCATTTTTTTCGAAATTGCAGAGATCGAATGTGACTGATGCACTTCGTTCGATATTGTGACTGATGCACTTCGTTCGATATGAAGATAAACCTTCAGAGGTCCTCAATCCTTACAAATGAGCGGGGTTTACACCGGCTAGCGGCATTTTCCGTCGCGGTGTGTTCTCTGGTTTTTGAAACGATGCACTTGGGTGAAGTGATGCTCAAAAATGAACATCCCATTCGATCACGCTGATGTTGTACCCCCATGAACGATTTTCCGCCGTTCCGGATCACAAGTTTTTGAAGTGAGGCCGGAAATCGCAATCTTCGGAATCCGTAAACGCAATCGGGGGCATTGCATTGCAACGCCCCTCGTCTGCACTGTCATTTACGATAGCCCGTTACAGAGAATGTGTTTTCCGACTGCAACCTCTATTTTGCCATCATGGCTACCGGTTCAGATACAGGCCAAAGCCTGGGGTCGAGTAACTGAACGCTGTTCCGTATTGGGAACCAATCCCGTAGGTCTGGTAGCCTGCACCATACCCGCTGTTGCAGCCCCCAGCTCCGTAACCGCCACCATAGCCACCTCCATAAACTGGATAGGGTTGCTGGACCACGACTGGACGTGGGGCGACGAAGACTGGTCGAGGTGCCACGACGATTGGACGACCATATCCGCCGCCATAACCGCCATAGCCACCATAACCGCCATAGCCACCGCCATATCCGCCATGATGACCATGTCCACCTCCGTACCCGCCATGATGACCCGCAAACGCGGAACCTGCTCCCACAACCAACAGGCCCATCACTGCGACGATTCCAACGATTGATTTGCGTAACATGATGCTCTCACTTTCTTTGCGAAAACTCTTGTTTTGATCTCCATCCGACGAAAAGAGTACATTGCAGGCCTCGTGCCAATTCGCAAAAACCCGATCGTGTGGCATGGAGATATCGCCGGGATTCACCTAGAGATCAAAGGTGTTGAGATGGTCAAAAGTTGATAAATGTGCCTGTTTTACAGGGTTTCGACACCAGGAAACGGCCAATGGATTTCGGTCGACGGCTTTTCTGACCGTGGAAATTGTGGCTTGCGAAACGAATTTCGAGAATCAAAGTGATACGACGCGTCATCAATCCGCGCAGCCGGAGTTGGCCGAGGTAATCAGCCGTTGAACCGTGATTTCGCATTCAGCCTCTCCGTGCTTCAGCCTACCTCCTATAATGAATCGACTTTGACGCATTACCGGAGGATTGGGATGGTGAACTCAAATGAAATTGCAGCTGTCCATAACCCGTTGGGATGGCAGCTCGACAATACATACTCGCGATTGCCAGGCTGTTTGTTTACCCCCGCGAAGCCAGCCAAGGTTCCGGCACCCCAGTTGGTGATTCTCAATCATAAACTGGCAGACGACCTCGGCCTCGACCTGAACCAGATGTCGGCAGATGCTGCCGCAGCTCTGTTTGCAGGACAGGATCTGCCCGACGGGTTCCAACCGATTGCACAAGCCTATGCTGGTCATCAATACGGCGGGTTCACGATGCTGGGCGACGGCCGGGCGATCCTGCTGGGTGAGCAATGTTCTCCCAGGGGGCGTTTTGATATTCAGTTGAAAGGGGCCGGGCAGACCCAGTACTCGCGGCGAGGGGACGGTCGTGCTGCACTGGGGCCGATGCTTCGTGAGTACATCATCAGCGAGGCGATGTTCGCACTCGGCATTCCGACAACGCGTAGTCTCGCCGTCGTCACCACGGGCGAACGCGTCTATCGTCAGTCACAGCTACCGGGGGCAATTCTCACCCGCGTGGCTGCCAGTCACATCCGGGTCGGGACGTATCAGTATCTGGCGGCCAGAGACGACGAATCGAGCCTGCGAGTGTTGGCCGACTATACGATCCAACGTCACTATCCTGAACTGGCAGACTCAACGAACCCGTACACCGATTTCTTCCGAGCTGTCATGGACCGACAAGCCGTACTCATCGCTCGGTGGCAGCTGGTCGGCTTCATCCACGGGGTGATGAACACGGACAACGTGGCGATCTCAGGCGAGACCATTGATTACGGTCCGTGCGCATTCATGAACGCCTTCGACCCCGCCACGGTTTTCAGTTCCATCGATCACGCGGGGCGATATGCCTACGGCAATCAGCCCGCGATTGCGCAATGGAATCTGACCCGTTTTGCCGAAACTCTGTTACCACTCCTTGCTCCTCAACAGGAAGACGCGATTGCGATCGCGACAGACATGCTCGGCCAGTTTCCGAATCTGTTCGAGGATTACTGGCTGGCAGGAATGCAGGCAAAGCTGGGGCTTCAGAGGGCCGAGGCGGGCGACCGAGACCTGGCAGAATCACTGCTGAACTGGATGCAGAAAACGAAAGCAGATTTTACCAACACTTTCCGAGATCTCTCGGTGGATGAACCGCTGACGGGTGAACGGTACGGATCGCCCGAATTCCAGTCTTGGAATTCCCGATGGCAGTTGCGCCTCAGCCAGCAGAGCCGATCTGCGAGTGCAACGCGTGCTGCAATGAGGCGCGTCAATCCAGCAGTTATTCCCCGGAACCACCGCGTCGAAGAGGCACTCGCCGCTGCCGAGAACGGCGATCTTTCCTTGTTGCTTCGACTTTTGGCTGTTCTGGCGACACCGTATGAAGTAGACGCCGAATCTGCCGGGTACCAGATCCCGTCAGACGATTGCAGCTACCGAACATTTTGTGGAACGTAGGTATGCAGTCGATAGGAAATCTTAGCCGCGCATTGAAAACGGCATCGATAGGTACACGGCGAAGAAAAGTGGAAAACTTCGATTCAGCGGAGAAGACCCACGCCGAGTTTGCGAACCTCTCTAAAAAGTTCAGCGGCAACTCATGGCCGTGTTCCCTGTGTTCTCCCTGTCCCCTTCCTGCATATTCTAACCCTTAAACAAGCGAGTTCCGTTGCGGATTTGTAGCGATTATTGGCGCGC
>JBAWWJ010000221.1:0-13272 GCA_037146815.1 Planctomycetota bacterium | reverse complement strand
GGCGTCAGCTTGTCCGCGTTTTCAATTCCATCCCCCCAAAAAGTCGGATGAACCATAACAAGAACTTCTCGGTATACGTGTGGAAGTCTGCTGGCGATAATCGAGTCCCGGTTTACGGATCCACTTGGACCGACAGCACAGACGTCTTTTTTGACCTGAATAAGAGCAATGTTCAGAAGTTTGCCGCAGATACTAAAAAGGCACTCAATGTCGAACGTCGGAGCTTGGGTCAGTTGCCACTCTTTTACGTTTACCCATTGCCCGATGCTGCTAAACCGGCGAAACCTGAGGCCAAGTCAGACTCCAAGCCCGATACTTCAAATTCAGACCACTGAGCAACGGGGTAACGACCGTTGCAAGAGGTGCTCGTACGGAAGGTGGCACAACAGACATCAGGGTTTGACGACCGGGGCACCAAGTCTCTCGGGGCGAGTATGACCAGACGTTGATCTTCGTGCAAAATCATGCACGGGCATTTGGTGTAACGCAGAACAACTAGTTCTTTGCCGTTTGCTTACGCAGGATCAGCAAGTAATTTCCGCGATCCGTTGCCATTACCTGAGGCCGCTGGCGACCTCGATTTGCGACGCACCATCGCAGAGTATCGCCTTGCAATTCATAGATTCCCAAGAATTGTCGTCCATCCTGTGGGCCGCTGGTTCCTTCGGCGTCCAGGTTTCCCGATGCTCCGTTGCCCGTCATCACGAACGTTCCGCCACCGATTCCTTCGGGAGCCCGGCGCGTGGTACCGACTTCACGGCCCGTGATCTTGTTCCCTTCGACGGTCAGTTCGATTTCCATCTGGCCGGAATTCGGAGTTTCACCGCGACCTTCAACGACCCAGCCACGCCAGATCCATCGCCCGCAGGTTCTGCGCGACCGTTCGCTGGACGTGAACGAGCAGGCTCCGCGGGACGATTTGGCACTGCACTGGCGGCAGGAGTATTCTGCCGCCGATCCGTCCCCTCTGGCGGCGTGTCCATCGATTCCGCTGCACGGATTTCCGCGGCGTCGAGATTGCCGTCCTTGTTGGTATCCAGTCGATCAAACAACTGAGCGATTCGGCCAAGTTTCGCGCGAGTCAGTCGTTGATCTCCATTGCCATCCAGCATTCTCAGAAGCGGAGGCAATCCAGACTCTTCGCGTTGTGGTTCGTTTGCCGGGCCAGGATTACGAGGCGCGGGGGTTCCGTTGTTACCGCTTCGACCTGCCCGATGCTTTTCGAAGACCAGCTGAAATTCGGCTCGCGTCACCGATCCCGATTCAGTTTTGCCTGCCATCGTCAGAATCTGATTGAGCATCCGACGGTTGTTTTCGTTAGCATCGGAACTGGTCAGTTTTCCGTCTTTGTTCGTATCCAATTGGCGAAACATGGCTTCTGCTTCGTCCGAATTCCCTTGAGCCCAGACAGCCTGTGACCATGCCGTAACGGATCCGAACAACACCAACGGGAAGAAAACAGTGAATTGGCAAATAAACGACATCAGAAGAGCCCTTCGAACAAATCCCTGACATTTCTGACAGGAAGTCAAGAAGACGATTTCCCTGAATGGATTTGAAACTCAGATTGCTAAACACTGCACGGTCGATAAAGTTCCGGTGTAATTCGTTGGCGCAGGACAAACGAGGCTTTGGTGCCTTATACTCCGCGAAAGTCAAAGGTAGTCCGGGGCTGAAGGCCATGAGACTCACCCTAGTGATTGTGGAGCAGGGATGCGTTCGCAAGATCGAGATTGGAGCTGAACATGTCAGGTCGGAATGCGTTTCGGACAGCTGTGGTGGTAACGTCGCTTGGTGCGACCGCGTTCCTGTGTCTGACAGATCAACAGGCGTTCTCTCAGAAGAACGATCCGTTTCGTGACAAGCGAATGAAAATGGTCACGACCTGTATCGAGCGGGAAGGGATCACCAACCAGCGTGTGTTGGCCGCCATGCGACAGGTTCCTCGGCATGAATTCGTCGACGCCAAGGAGCGCAAGGATGCTTATGTCGACACCGCCCTGCCGATCGGACACAAACAAACGATCTCGCCACCGTTCGTCGTCGCTTACATGACGGAAACGATCGATCCGCAGGTCGACGACAAAGTGTTGGAGATCGGAACCGGTAGCGGATATCAGGCTGCCGTCCTGTCGAATCTCTGCAAGGAAGTCTATTCGATCGAGATCGTTGAACCGCTCGGCAAGCAGGCGGCCGAGCGATTGAAGCGACTTGGTTATACAAACGTGACCACCAAGGTCGGCGATGGATATCTCGGCTGGGAAGAGCATGCACCATTCGACAAGATCATCGTCACCTGCTCGCCGGAAAAGGTCCCTCAACCGCTGATCGATCAACTGAAAGATGGTGGCCGACTGCTGGTTCCGCTGGGCGAACGTTATCAGCAGGTCTTTCATATGTTCGAAAAGAAAGAGGGCAAACTGGTCGGAACGAAGCTGATCTCGACATTATTTGTCCCGATGACCGGAAAGTCGGAAGATCAGCGGCAAGTGAAACCAGACCCGCTCAATCCCAAGTTGCTCAACGGCAGCTTTGAAGAAGACGACGACAAGGATGGTAAGCCCGACCACTGGCATTACCAGCGTTTGATGACCGTCGATGACAAAGAGTTCACGGAAGGAAAACTGTCGGCATTTTTTGAATGCGACACGCCGGGGCGAATTGCGCAGGCGTTGCAGGCCACGGCGGTTGACGGAACCAAAGTTGGAACCATGCTGGTGGAACTGGATTATAAGACGGAAGGTGCGGTTGCAGGCAAAGAAGGTTTCGAAATGCCGGCGCTGGTGATCCACTTCTACGACGAGAATCGCAAGGGATTCCAAGTCGAATCGATCGGTCCCTGGCTGGGAACGTCGAGTGATTGGCGATCGACCAGCAAGACGATTTCGATTCCACCCAAGGCACGCGAAATGATTGTGCGTATTGGTCTGAACGGTGCCACGGGTAAACTGTGGGTCGACGGGATCAAAATGACATTTAAGTCGCGATAGCTCTCTGAAAGTTCGAACTTCGCCTCATAAAAGGGCGAGGCAGAGGCGCAAGGAGAATGCAGCGTTCATTTTGCCTTTGCGACTTTGCGTTAACTTCCTCAATCCCACACTTTTCACCATATCGGAAGTCGCACCGTCACGCCCTGCGTCGATTCATAACCTACTGCAGAAAAACAAGTTAAGGTGCAGCGACGCACTGTTTGCAGTTCTCAGCCAAGACTATTGGTTGCCGGGCAGACTGTCGTTAGGATTGTAGGTCGCAGTTTCCGATCATTTTGACCAAGGACTTTTTGCCATGCAGTTTGAAACTCGGTGCGTTCACGTCGGAGTCGACAAGGACTCGGCGTACCTGAGCGCGACGACCCCGATTTATCCTTCCTCCACCTTTCGCTGGGACGATCTGAATTCCAACCGCGGGTTCGATTACACCCGCAGTGGTAACCCGACCCGCAAAGCCCTCGAAGAAAACCTCGCCGCTCTGGAAGGTGGGATCGACTGTCGAGCCACCTGTACCGGCATGTCAGCCATTGCCGCCACTATGCACATGTTCCAACCGGGCGATCATGTCATCGCCGGACACGACATCTATGGTGGAACGTATCGCCTGTTCGACGCCGTCTTCCGCAAGATGGGAATCGACTTTTCGTTCGTCCGCATGGGCGATCCGGAGAACGTCCGTCGCGCCATGACCCCTGCCACAAAGTGTGTCTGGATCGAAACCCCCAGTAACCCGTTGCTCAACATCGTTGATATCAAGGCCATCTGCGATGTCGCACGTGAGGGTGGTGCCATCAGCATTGCCGACAATACGTTCCTGTCGCCCTATCTGCAGCGTCCATTTGAACAGGGATGCGATATCGTCGTCCATTCGACGACGAAGTACCTCAACGGACATTCCGATGTCGTTGGCGGCTGCGTCATCACACGTCACAAGGAACATGCCGAACGAATCAGCTATCTGGTCAATGCGCTCGGCCTTGCCTGTTCCCCTTTCGACGCCTGGCTGGTCCTGCGCGGTGTGAAGACTCTGGGACCGCGCATGGAAGCACACCAGCGCGGTGCCATGGCGGTTGCCAACTTCCTGAATTCTCACGCGAATGTGGAACATGTCTATTATCCCGGGCTTGAGGATCACCCGCAGCATGAACTGGCCAAGCGCCAGCAACGCGGTTTCGGAGCGATGCTGAGCTTTGATCTGAAGGGTGGCCGTCCCGCCGTCGAAAAGGTCCTGGCCAAGCTGAAGATGTTCCAACTGGCCGAATCACTCGGTGGCGTCGAATCGTTGATCGAGTACCCGGATACAATGAGTCATGCTTCGATGAGCGAGGCGGCACGGCGTGAGGCGGGGATCACCGCGAAGACCCTGCGAGTCTCCGTCGGGATCGAGCATCCCGATGACCTGATCGCCGACCTGGCTCAGGCACTGGCAGATTGATCGAAGGAGAGATCCATGCCACACCAACCCGCCACAGTCGCCGCGATGCCAGCATCCCGGCGATCATTCCTGTCTCAGGCAGGTGGCGGGTTCGGCATGGTCGCCCTGGCCTCCCTACTGGCCGACAATCCTGTCGGCCAGGCTGCGGAAAAGTTCGCAGCGTCAGACAAGAACCCCGCACCGCACTTTTCACCCCGCGTCAAACGAGTCATCTGGCTGTTTATGCACGGGGGGCCGAGTCATGTCGATCTGTTTGATCCCAAGCCCGATCTGATTCGCCTGGCAGGAAAGCCACTGCCCGAAAGCTTTGGCGCGGTGATGACTCGCCGCAAGGTTGCCGAGAATCCGTTACTGAAACCTCTGATGCCGTTCCTGCCGCGGGGCGAGTCGGGGTTGGAGGTCAGCGAGTTCCTGCCTGAAATTGCCCGGCATGCCGACGACTTGTGTGTCATTCGCAGCATGCATGGGGACAGTGTCAACCATCCGCAGTCGGTGTATCAGATGAACACCGGCAGCATCCTGATGGGACGGCCGAGCGTTGGAAGCTGGGTTTCATACGGACTGGGGACCGAGAATCAGGATCTGCCCGCGTTCGTGGTGCTACCTGATCCGGGAGGCGGCGTCAAAGGGGGGCCACCTGCCTGGGGTTGCGGCTATCTGCCGACAAACTATCAGGGAGTGACCATGCGCCCCGGGTCGCAGCCGATTCTGCACCTGCGACCGCAATCGCAAATCAGCCCGAGGCAACAGCGATCGACGCTCGATCTGATCCAGCAATTGAATCGTGATCACCTGGAGGCTCGTGATCACGATGATGAATTGTCTGCTCGACTGCGAGCGTACGAACTCGCCTACCGGATGCAATCGGCAGCGCCGGCACTCGTCGATCTTTCCGGTGAAACGGCCGAGACTCAGTCGCTCTACGGACTCGACCAGAAAGAGACTCAAGACTTTGGGCGGCGCTGCCTGCTGGCTCGACGGATGATCGAGCGTGGGGTTCGCTTCGTTCAGGTTTATTCCGGTGATACCAATGGCTGGGACGCTCACAACGATGTGATGAAGAACCATACCCAGATGTGCCGAGCAACTGATAAGCCCGTCGCCGCGCTATTGGCCGACCTCAAACGACGCGGGCTATGGGACGACACATTGGTCATCTGGGGAGGTGAGTTTGGCCGGATGCCGATGAGCGAACAGGGGACCGGCCGCGATCACAATCCGTGGGGTTATTCGGTCTGGCTGGCGGGAGGTGGCGTCAAAGGAGGCATGGCCTACGGAGCAACCGATGCCGTCGGGCTGCGCGCCGCTGAAAATCCTGTCCATATCCGTAACTTCCACGCCACTCTGCTGCATCTGCTGGGGCTGAACCCACAATCACTTTCGTATCTGCACAATGGTCTCAATGAACGCCTGATCGGCCCGACAGATGATGTCAAAGTCGTTCACGAGATCCTGAACAACCCCGTTGAATCGTAGCACTGTCGCTGTTCGTCACAGAACATTTCCGAACTGTAAAACCAATCATCGAGAAGCCAGCGATGTCGATCCGTTCCTCGTTCATCATGGGATTGCTGGCGATTGTCGTTGCCGGTCGATTCGTTTCTGCTGCCGAGCCGACACCGGAAGACATCGTCTTCACGGCAGAGAGTGATCAGACCCAGCAGCGATACGTGCGGATTTTGCCCTCAGAGTATTCTCGTGATGCGAAACATGACGTACTGATCGCTCTGCACGGACACGGTTCTGATCGCTGGCAATACATCAAGGAAGGACGCGGAGAATGTAAATCTGCTCGCGATGCCGCTGCGAAACATCGCATGATTTTCATCTCGCCCGATTACCGTGCTCGAACTTCCTGGATGGGGCCTCGTGCGGAAGCGGATTTGGTTCAGATCATCGCAGACCTGAAGAAACAACATACGGTCGGTCGAGTTTTCCTGACAGGTGGTTCCATGGGAGGATCATCGGCACTGACCTTCGCCGCCATCCATCCAGAGTTAATTGCCGGGGTTGCATCCATGAATGGCACGGCCAATCACCTGGAATACACGCAATTCCAGGATGCCATCCGCGAGTCGTTCGGCGGCACAAAAGCCCTGATTCCAGACGAATACAAGAAACGGAGTGCCGAATACTGGCCCGAACGTCTGACGATGCCGGTCGGTATCACGACCGGCGGTCGCGATACCCTGGTGCCTCCTGAAAGTGTCGAACGATTAGCAAAAGTGCTGAAACTGATGGACCGCCCGGTGCTCCTGATCCGACGAGACGCCACCGGGCATGAAACCAACTATGAAGATAGCCTGGCTATTCTGGAATACGTTATCACAACGAAACCGTAGTACGTTGTCACAGCGAGGAATTCAGTTGATCCACGACCGCACGACCGCTGGGTGCCTGCCAACTCTTATGAGCTTCTGGATTCGATTCTGGGATTGACACCTTTTACAGAATGAGGTCGTACTATGACATTGTTGAAGCGTCAACGAAGTAATCCCGTGGATATTCTGTTGTGTTATGTGTGCATGGCGGTGTTGTGCGGGGTAACTGGGTGTGTACGTAGCGCAGCGTCGCCTTATTTTGCGGGATCATTTTCCGTCTCGAATGAAACTGATCAAAAAATACAAGTTAAATCGTGGGCGAATTTCGGAGTGGCGCAGCCTGCGAGAGGTTTTATTACACCCGGTGCGGGGAATGGGGCGTCTACATTCTTCCCGAACCTCGACAAATATCCAGAGTCAACAGTAGTCACTTGGGTATACGTGGCCGATAAAACTCAGCAACTACATTCACAATCAATCGAGTTAAAAGGCGTCGTTCCCAAGAACGTCGATGGGCAGACTCACTTCACCCTAGGTGAGGATGGCGTGTGGAATGTCAGGTTCGAACAGGGATAAAGGCTATCCGAAACGTGGAGACACTTCCATGTAACGTCACGGCTTGTACACAAATTTGCTATCGGCAAATAACAGCAGGTCTCGCTGGGTAGCCCAAGTGCCAGCCCATAGACTAATCTGGACGCGAGCGTGTTCCGGCTGATATGTCGATTCCGAAAAACAGTCGTGACACCGCCCTCACATCAGCGTTTATCAGTGTTCATCAGCGGTGCCACTTCGTCCTACCCCATCCGCCCTCGGACGTGATCAACGATTTCCTTGACCGGAACGCGGATTTGTTCCAGCGTATCGCGATCACGAATTGTCACGGTATCTGACACGGCGGTTTCACTGTCGACCGTGACACAGAACGGCGTGCCGATCTCGTCCATGCGGCGGTAACGGCGTCCGATCGCCGCCTGCTGATCATACTGAACCGCAATCCCTGCCCGCTTGAAGGCTCGATAGATTTCAGCCGCTTTTTCAGGCATTCCGTCCTTCTTGATCAACGGGAAGACAGCGACCTTGATCGGGGCCAGTCGAGGATGCAGTTTCAGGACAAGACGTTCCTGCATCACACCCTTTTCGTCGGGCTGCTGATCTTCGTGATAGGCTTCGCAGAGAAATGCCAGCGTGGCCCGATCGCACCCGGCAGCCGGTTCAATCACATGTGGGACATACCGTTCGCGAGCCTGATCGTCGAAGTAGCTGAGATCTTTTCCGCTGCCGGGGTGCCGGGGCTTGCCGTCTGCACCCAGTTCGACAACCAGTTCGCCATCCTTCTTGCAGAGCTTTCCTTCGGAATGCGATCGCAGGTCGAAGTCGCCGCGGTGGGCAACCCCTTCCAGTTCTCCATAGGATCCAGCCTCCAGGAACGGGAAGGCATATTCCAGGTCCGCCGTACCGACGGAATAGTGAGCCAGTTCTTCCTTTGCATGTTCACGCAGGATCAGATTGGACTTCGAGATCCCGTGGGTGATGTACCAGTTGTAACGTCGATCACGCCAATACTGGTACCAGGCGAGTGACTGAGACGGATGGCAGAAGAACTCCATTTCCATCTGTTCAAACTCACGCGAACGGAACGTGAAGTTTCGCGGAGTGATTTCGTTGCGGAAGCTCTTGCCGATCTGGGCCACGCCGAATGGAATTTTCACACGGCTGGAATCACAGATGTTCTTGAAATTTACGAACATCCCCTGAGCCGTTTCAGGACGCAGAAATGCGGCATCTTCTTCGGTACCCAGGGCTCCCAACGTTGTTTTAAACATCAGGTTGAATTCACGGGGCGCGGTGAGCTGGCACTTGTCGTGCTCACCCGGTGCCTTGGAAGGCTTCAGCGGACACTGGCTGGTCGGAACATGATCCTGGCGGAATCGAGCTTTGCATTCACGGCAGTCGACCATCATGTCACAGAACAGGTCGTAGTGCCCCGAGACCTTCCAGACCTGCGGATGCATGATGATCGAAGTTTCGACTCCGACCATATCGAAGCTGGTGGGTGCCCCCGGTGGAGTCGAAATTTCATCATGCTCGGTGATCATGTCGGACCACCATGCCTGACGGACATTCCGCTTCAGCTCAACACCCAGCGGACCGTAATCCCAGAAACCATTCTGCCCGCCGTAAATTTCGGACGACTGGAAAATGAATCCTCGCCGCTTGGCGAGTGCCACGATCTTGTCCATACGGTTTTCAACGGCCATGCCAAAATGCCTTTCTCAGGGAATCAACAGTCTTCGGTTATTCAGTGTCTCGGTATTTCAATCGATTTCGTGGCGACATTGTACTCAGGAACGATCTCAAACAAATCGTACGTCCCCGCCAGATCAATCTGTTCGTCGAATCCAAGCCTCATGCAGTTCCGCCCCCCATATCCCGACCGCATCGCTTGCCGGAACGATTCCGGCGTAACGGAGTGCTGCCGGAACAGTGCTAGCGCCAGTTGCAACTGGTCGTCGTTCCAGGGGCTGGAGTCTTGCTCTGTCGCCAGTAGGCGATCGACGATCGCACCGGCACAGAGCGAGTCCTCGATTGTGATCGATCCTTTGGTTCCCGCACAGACCAGATGGACAGGTCGCGAATCATTTTGCAGTTGATTGACGACCCCCTGCAGATTGACGAACGAGCCAATCAGGACGCGATCAGCCCCCGCCGCACGCAGGAGAGCACGCGTTCCATTGGAAGTAGTGAATACGATCGTCTTTCCCGCCACGGCGGCCGGGGTATAGGCCAGCGGGTTGTTGTCGAAGTGGAATCCCTCGATCAGGACTCCTTCCCGCTCGCCCCCCAGTCGAACGTCGTCGGGATCGAGGCCACTGGCGATCTGACGGGCTTCTTCAACTTCGCCGCAGGGAAGAATACGAGCCGCTCCATTGGCAAGGGCGTGAGTGATCGTTGTCGAAGCTCGCAGCACGTCGATAATGACGGCCACACCGCCTCGAACGTCCGCCGGCTCGAACAACGTCGGCAGCAAATGGACTTTAACATCGCGTTTCATGCTGCGGATGATAGAGAAACCGGCCGCTGCGTGCCAGTAGATCAGTCCGTTGAAGACATCACGCGTTCCAGATGCCAACTGCTGATCGCCAGATCGGCCTTGAGGCGTTCGTATTCCGCTTGAGGCTGGTCCGTCTCTGGATCGGCTCCCCGCTTCACAGCTCGAATCAACACATTCTTTGGTGTGTGCTCCATCTCGATGAATTCCAGGATCTGCGTTCGATATCCGTGGGCATCGAGGAATCTCGCTCGTAATGCATCCGTAGCCATGGCGGCGAATCGCTCACGGAAAATACCGTACCCCGTCAGGCCCGGCAGAACCTTTTGATCAAGCGACTGGTTGAGTTCATGCTGGCAGCAGGGGGCTGCCAGGATCGCCTCGCACCCCCAGCGGATTGCTCCTGCCAGGGCATCGTCTGTTGCGGTATCACAGGCATGCAATGAAACCGCCAGATGGACATGGCCTGTTGGCTTGAAGGATTCGATGCGTCCGACTTGAAATGACAAGCCGGTGCAATCCAGAGCCTTGGCAATTCGCGTGCAGTCGGCGATCACGTCTTCTTTCACGTCCAGGCCGACAATTGAAACGTCGCGACGATGGATTCGCGACAGCAAATGGTGCAGTGCGAAGGTCAGATAGCTCTTTCCACAGCCGAAATCGACAACGTTCAGCGTTCCTTCGGCTGGCAAGTGTGGCAGCAGATCGTTGACGAATTCGAGATAGCGATTGATTTGCCGAAACTTGTGATACATCGCCGCCTTGATCTGTCCTGCAGGGAGCATCACCCCGATTTCGATCAGGAACGGGCAGGGAACTCCGGCAGGAATCAGGTACTGCTTCTCACGATTGTGATGCAGATCCGCCGCCGCTTTCAGCGAAGGTTTCGACTTCTTCATGCGGATCTGACCGCTGCGGTGACGCTTGAATTCGAGATCTTCCTTGGTCGTGAACAAATGGGCATCAGCAAATGTGACGCAAAAGATGCTGGGAATACGCTGTTTCAGCTCCTCGACACTCAGATTTTCGTGATGCTCTTGTGATCCGATCCGCGATGTCCACTGATATTTCACTTCGTCTCGCAATTGAATCGGGCGGACGGTCACCTTGGGAGACGTTCCTCGAACCGGCTGCAACGGCTGGCTGAGCGTCAATCGCAGGAAGGTGTCATCTTGCAGGGCAGTACTGAGGGACTCGGAGAGAGACGTCATATCGGAGAAAATCCAAATCAAGGGCGGCTGGGATTCGCATTCTACAATTTGTACGATGCGGTCAGGTTGTCGGAGCGGAAAGCGTTGGCGTCCAAACGCCAGAACAGAGTCAACGTACGACTCTCGAAATCTTCCTTCGGGAAGAATTCCAGGGAATTGCGGCAACGCCGTCGCCCCGGCCACCCGGTGCTGTTCCGAATTTGTACGATGTGGCACCCGCAGCGGGAAGTGATTCGAGTCGAGAAGCCAGATGTCTGTCAATAATTCGTCATTTCATGTCCGACGTGCCTCGATCCAGGATGTTGAGGCACTCCAGCAGTTTATTGATCCGTTCGTGGCGCAAGGCCGCCTGCTGCCACGTACCAAAGATGAGCTGGAGGACCTGACGGAAAACGGCTTCCTGGCGATTGCAGACGACCGGATCGTCGGTTTTGCAGCACTGGAAGTTTATTCGAAGAAGCTGGCCGAACTTCGCAGCTTGGCGGTCTCGTCCGATTTTCAGGGACGTGGCATCGGCAAGGCATTGGTGACGGCCTGCGTCGAACTCGCACGGGAAAGACACGTCTTCGAAGTGATGGCCATCACTTCCTCAGACGAGTTCTTCCAGCGCTGCGGGTTTGATTTCACTCTGCCAGGCGAAAAGAAAGCGGTTTTCCTGCAGACTCGCGAATCGTATTGAGTCTCATGGTACGTGCCTGGCCCATCGACGGAAAATAATAGCACCGTTGCGAAACCGACGGATTTCCGGCAAAGTCGTTGATCGTTACCGATCAACTTCTTTGCGAGCGACTCACGATGACTGCGTCTCATCCCTCAGAATCGAATCCTGCCGAATCAACTCTGGCCGCCCGCGGAGGTTGGACGGCAGCGTTTACGACTCAGACGAGTTCACCCCCGGTCTACATGACCACTGCTTTCGACATCGAATCACTGGAACAACTCGATTCTGTCACGAGCGGGCGTGAGAAGGGATACATTTACACCCGCGATGGAAATCCGAACCACGAGGCATTCGCGAGTGATGTGGCCCGCCTGGAAGGTGCCGAAGCGGGTGTGGTGACGGCTTCTGGCATGGGAGCGCTGACGGCAGTACTGATGACGGTGGTACAGAGTGGGGATCACGTTCTGGCCGCTCGCGTCCTGTACGGTCGAACGGGACAGCTCTTGAATCACATGGTGGCGTCATTCGGGTTAAAAGTGAGTTATTTCGATGTCGCCGATGTCGCGTCCATCGGTGCGCTGGTGACTCCACTGACGAAGCTCTGCATTGTGGAATCGATTTCCAATCCGCTGCTGGAAGTGGCGGATCTTCCCGGAATCGTCGCGGCACTGGGCGACGTTCCACTGCTGGTGGACAGCACGTTCGGAACACCCTGCCTGATCCGACCGATTGAACATGGTGCGAAGCTGGTCTGGCACAGTGTGTCCAAGTATTTGAATGGTCACGGTGATGTGATGGCCGGAGTAATCGTGGGGCCGTCGAGTCTGGTGCGGAAGATCCGGGCAATGTCGAGTTTGTACGGAGTGAACGCAAATCCGTTTGAAAGCTGGCTGGCGTCACGCGGTCTGCGCACGCTGCCACTGCGGATGGAGCGAGTCTGCGCGACCGCTCTCAAGATCGCCCGGTTTCTGAAGTCGCATCCGCAAGTGACAAACGTGTTTTATCCAGGGCTGGAAGATCATCCCGATCACAACCTGGCCAAACGACTGTTGCCGCGCGGATGCGGTGGGATGCTGTCATTCGATCTCGCCGGAGGCCGCTCTGCCGTTGATTCCCTGTTTCGGGCACTCGCGCATGTGATTCCCTTTTCACCCACATTGGCAGACGCCCGCACGACCGTCTCATATCCTGCGGGAACCTCGCATAAATTCATGACTGCGGCCGAACGCGCGGAATATGGCATTGGGGATGGCCTGGTCCGGCTGTCGATTGGATTGGAAGATCCCGGCGATCTGCAACACGACCTGGAAACGGGCCTGGCCGCGATCCATGGCTAAGGCCAGCGGTTGGGTGGCGGGGGCGCACTGGCTTTGCAGAAGCCTCCGAAATGGAACGCGTTTGAACGGGCCCAAAGCGGGTGCGCACCGTTTGTGTTGTGCAATGCCGGTTTTCAAATTGGAAAGTGAACAGGTGTGGGGGTGCCACGATCTTGGAGTCTGCGACAAGGTCGTGCTGAATTTGGTTTCCAGCCCATTTCACAACCGATCTATGACGAGATCTGGCATTGATCGCTGTTATCAATGTATTCAACTCCAACGGAGT
>JBAWWJ010000220.1:0-13754 GCA_037146815.1 Planctomycetota bacterium | reverse complement strand
TTCAGGCGATTCGCCTGGAACCGGACGGGGCAGTCGATGAAGCGGTTCTGGTCGGCGCGGGTGTAGTACCAGAACGAGTTCGAGTTCCAGAACGAGACGTGCGTCGGGTCTTGGAACGCGCCGCGGCCGTCGGTGCTGGGGGTCTGCGACAGGAGCCAGCCCTGCGGGGCGAGGCAGCGGTGGATTTCCCGCATCGTATGGATCGGATCGCGGAGATGTTCGAGGGCGTTGTGTGCCCGGAAGACGCCCACTTCACGGTCGCCAAACGGCCATCGCTCGTTGAGGTCGGTGGCGATCCGGCCGCCGTGCAGATCGACTGACTCGTAACCGGAGGTCGGGTTGATCCCGCCACAGAGGTCGATCTTCCGCAAGCCATTCTGGTCGCACCAGCGTTCGACGAGCGGATAGATGTATTGGTCGTGCAGGGCCAGCGTCTCGGTCTGGATGAACCCGTTCTGCTCGCCCCGGCAGGTGTTGCCGGCATGGACGTGGTAGACGTACAGGCAACGGTCGATGTGCTTCACCCGCCCGTGGATGAACGTCCGGCAGAGAATGTCCTGATCGTCGAGAACGGCCCGTGACGGATCGTGGCCGCCGATCCGGCGGTAAAAGTCGGCCCGCCAAGCCCGAACGTGGTTCGGCGCGAACCAGATCTTCGAGAACGAGGCCGGGGACGGATCGAATGCCACGCACTCCCACTGCGGCTGGCCATCCCAGGCGAACGGCCGATACCGCCAGCCGTACTTCTCGTCGTAGCGCCACGGTTTGCCGTCGTTGATCTCGCAACAGTTCGAATAGACGAAGTCGATCTGCGGATCGGCAAACGCCGCCGCCAGTTCGGCCACGCAGTCTGGCGTCAGTTCGTCGTCGTGGTCGACCTCAACCAACACGTCGCCCCGGCAGGCCAGACAGGCGAACCGTTTCAGTTCGCCGATGTTCTGCGTCTGGCCTTCGTAGGGAATAACTTGCACCTGCGGGATATCGACGCGGACCTCACCGGCATTGCCGTTAGGAACGATGACCCACTCGAACTCGGTGCAAGTCTGTTGCGCCACTGAGCGGGCCAGCCGGTCGAGGAACTGCGTGTTGTGCGTGGGCGTGAATAGCGAAATCAGCATTTGGATTGGTCCCAGAAAGAATTGTTGCGGAGCATCTGTTCGCGGGTTTTTCGCGGGAACCTGACACCACCACTTCCCGCCCGAACTCCGCTGACGGTGACAACGACGAACGGCGGCAAGTCGCCTTCAATCCGAACGGTGACCGTATCCCCAGTGACGGCAGCACCAATCGATGCCGGTGTTGGCGACGCCACGGAGATCACGTCGAGGCTGCCTGGTTCGCAGACGCCTACGAACACCGGATCGAGTTGCGCAGTCGAGACGGAGCCGGTGACCGGCACGCGGACCACGTCCTCGAACCGCACGTCGGGCGACTCGACGCAGAACAATGCGACGTGATCGTCCTGATGGGGAACGATGGCCATCTTCATGCCGGGCGAGCCTTGTGGGCCCTGGGGGCCTTGCGATCCCGTTCCCTGGCTACCGGGCATCCCCTGTGGACCTTGAACGCCCTGTGGTCCCTGGCTGCCAAAGCCCTGGCTTCCCGGCGAGCCTTGAGCGCCTTGTGGGCCCTGGCCGCCCTGCATTCCTTGCGGACCCTGTGATCCTTGGGGGCCTTGCGAACCGGTGCCCTGACTCCCCGGCATGCCCTGTGGACCTTGCGCACCCTGAGGTCCCTGAGTGCCAGTCCCTTGGCTTCCGGACATCCCTTGCGGCCCTTGGCTCCCCTGCGGTCCTTGTCCGCCTTGGATACCCTGTGGGCCTTGCGGACCTTGGCTTCCGGTCCCCTGTGATCCGGGAGTTCCCTGTGGACCTTGAACGCCTTGAGGTCCCTGAGATCCGACACCTTGGCTTCCGGGGGATCCTTGTGAACCTTGCGGTCCCTGCATTCCCTGGCTGCCCGGCGCACCTTGACTGCCCGTCCCCTGAGAACCGGGAGTCCCTTGTGGCCCCTGAGCACCCTGTGGACCTTGCGAACCCGTCCCCTGACTTCCCGGCGTTCCTTGTGCGCCTTGAGGCCCCTGTGGTCCCTGGCTGCCAGTCCCCTGACTTCCGGCAACGCCCTGCGATCCCTGAACGCCTTGTGGACCTTGGGTTCCCTGCGGGCCTTGTTGGCCGTAGCCCTGTGCCCCTTGCTGGCCTGCTGTTCCTTGCAGATCGCACATCGGACCGTCGGCTTGGCGGGCGCGGTGGCGCGGGGTTTAGTGCGGGTCATCGCTGGTCCTCCTTCCGCAGGCGAAAGAAGAGGAAAACGTTGGTGTGCGTGCCAGTAACCTGCTTGGCGACCGCACTCAGCGACCGGTAGACCTCGCCTTCGTACTCGAATCCGCTGGCCAGCACGCGGACCTGCAGCGTCTGCCCCTTGTAGTCGCGGGTGATCACTGTGCCGGGCAGCGGCAGGCGATTGTCGTCCGAAAAATGCACTGCCGCGGTGACCGTACGATTCTCAAGAGGCGTTGAAACCGGCTTGTTCTTGGGTGGCGTCATCCGAATGTCTGCGTCGTTGGCCAGTTCTTCAGCCCGCTGGCGGGCTCGTTCCGACAGTCCGCCTTCCGCCGTGGCCTGCAACCGCCAGGCAATCCGTTTCACCAGCCAGGCCTTGTTTCCCGTGCGGGTTTCGTCGCCGAAGACCTCGGCGTACCGCGCCCGCAGTTCCTTGACGGTCATCCGCTGCAGTGCGGCGACCTCTTTTCCGACGTTGATCGACATGCGTCTCTCCTTGTTGGGTTCTCGAAAACCGTTAACCGTGGTGACCACTGAGCACGGTCTCCGGAGGAACCTCAAGGCATGTCTTGGTCCCGTTCGCCGACTCTTCGTCGTTCCAGACGATTCGGCGGCGAAGCCTTAAAATGGCCGCAGCGAAAATGCTCGCGAGTTCCGTGAGCCGGGTGTATTCCGATGAGGGCTCGTCGTCGGCTTGGCGCATAGTGACTCCGGCGTGGTGGCCAATCGCGGCCAGCAGGGGACCGACCAGACAGCGGTCTGGCGGTAATGGGAAGGCCTCGGGGGCGAAATCATCGCCCTATCCGTAGAGCTACCCGACGCCGGTTCAAAGTGACGAAACCAGGGTCCGAAAGGGACCAGCCCGTTAACTCCGAGAGGGGTGTTAACGCGAGAGTTCGAGAGTTTTGGACGGAGATTCCGGGGTCCGGGAGAGACCATCCGGGTGCCTTCCGCAGCCCGGTCGGACTCTCACGAAACAGAGAGCACCAGAGCAGCGGGCGGGGTGACGTAACGTCTTGCGGGAAAGGCGGAAAAGAAAAAACGCCGGGAGGCGAACCTCTCGGCGTTTTCCGTAAACTGGTCTGTACCGCGATTCCGCAGTACAGAAATGAGCTCCCCGACTAGGGCTCGAACCTAGGACCTAGCGGTTAACAGCCGCTCGCTCTACCGATTGAGCTATCGGGGAATGGTTCCCGCAAACTGCCTAAACGGTCGTTTGCGGTGGCGGATTGAATAGACGATTCTGCGATTCCTTGCAAGTCCACACGCTCTTTTTTTTGAAATTCTTCTGCCGCGTGTGCGTGGCGTTTTCCATTTTTGCCTTGGCTAGAGCTTTTTGCAGCAATATGACCCAAGTGACATGATATTCAGCAGTTCTGGGGACTTCCGTCGGCCGATTGCGGAGCACGCGACCATTTCTCATCGCAAACAGGCAACGGCCGACTGCGATACCAGCAGGCGCTTGCTGGCGGGTTTACGAGTCGACAGCGGCGATCGCTTCAGGTTTGGTTGCGTAAATGGCCCAGAGCGTGTCGAGGGCGGTCAGTTTCAACAGTTCCCGAGCCATCTTGCTGGGGCCGCACAAGACGAGTTCGCCACCTTTGCTTTTGACAGCAGTGTGGCAACGCAGCAACAGGGCCAGGAACGCGGAACCAAAAAACTTGACTTCACTCAGATCAAACACTGCCATCGGTGACGATTGTGCTTTGAGTGGGGCCATCACGATTTCGGCTGCCTGCTCAATCACGTCCCAAGGCATTTGCTCAACATTGGCCGCAGGTGTGATCACCACGGTGTTGCCGTGCCATTCCAATCGAAAATCGTCGTTGCCGGTCATTGTGAGTTCCCTCTCCAGTATGATCCAAACGCCTCCCGCAGGAGACCTCTGACGGGTGAGATCTTATCGCTGATCCCTTGCCTTCCAGCAAGCCATCTCGTGCCTCAGACTTCGGAATCTGCCACTTCGGAGACTCTGCTGGATGTAGCGAAGTACCTGATGGCACGTGCTTTACGAATTCAGAACCAATCTGTCGGCCGGACCAGATCAAACGCGACAATGTAGATTCAATGAAAAACTTCCGAGACCTGGAGACCTCGGAAGTTTCGATGACGTGACGCAATCCGCATTCATTGAATGCCTGCCGTCGCTATTTCGCGGCCTGCCGTTCCGGGATTCGCATGGAGTAGAACGAACGCCAGACAAATACCAGAGCGACCGCCAGCATGACCACTCCGACATACGCAGTGTAGTCGGTTCCTTTACCGGCATGAGCCGCTTCCTTGATCTTCACTGCGATTTCGACTGCCAGCAATCCGAACAATGTTGAGAATTTGATGATCGGATTGAGCGCGACTGAGGTCGTGTCCTTAAAGGGATCGCCAACAGTATCTCCAATCACGGTCGCGGCGTGCAAAGGTGTCCCCTTCTCACGCAAATCGACTTCCACAAGCTTCTTGGCATTGTCCCAGGCCCCCCCCGCGTTCGCCATGTAGATTGCCTGGAACAGACCGAAGACGGCAATCGAAATCAGATAGGCGACGAAGAAATTCGGGTCGAAGAACGCGAACGCCAGCGTAATTGTCATTAGAGCGACAAAGATATTCCACATCCCCGCCTGTGCGTACTCCGTACAGATGCGCACGACGGTCTTGGAGTCTTCGATATCCGCTTCGGTCTTGTCGAGGTTCATGTTCTGCTTGATGTATTCGACAGCGCGATAGGCACCGGTCGTCACGGCCTGCATGGATGCTCCCGAGAACCAGAAGATCACCGAACCACCGCAAATAAATCCGAGCAGGACTGGTGCGTCCGTCAGACTTAGATGCAGCATTCCTGCTTTTTCCAGCAACAGGATGATCGAGAAAATCATCGTCGTGGCACCGACGACTGCTGTACCGATCAATACTGGTTTCGCGGTGGCCTTGAACGTGTTCCCGGCCGAGTCGTTTGCTTCCAGATAGTGCTTGCCGAGTTCGAAATCGGGCTTGAATCCGAAGTCACGCTCGATTTCTTCGTGGATCCCCTTGATATGCTCGGTTTGGGCCAGCTCAAAGACCGACTGAGCGTTGTCGGTTACAGGACCATAGCTGTCGACTGCGATTGTCACGGGGCCCATACAGAGGAAACCGAAAGCAACCAGACCAAACGCAAAGATCGAGGCGTGAGCCCCCATGATCGTGCCGAGTCCCATCATGCTGACAAAGTAAGCTCCACCCATCAGAGCCGCAATCAGCATCCCCATCCAGAACGCACTGAAATTACCAGCCACCAGCCCGGACAGAATTGTCAACGACGCCCCCCCTTCGCGAGAAGCAGTCACAATTTCTTTCACGTGCAGTGAATGAGAACTCGTAAAGACCTTGGTGAATTCTGGAATCAACACGGCCGCCAATGTTCCCAGGCTGATGATCGAGGCGAGCTGCCACCAGAGTTGGGGTTGAGCCGTTCCGGCGACTGTCAGATTACTGAGCAGCAGCCAGCTCATTCCGTACGACGTCGTGATACACAGGATCGATGCGATCCAGATCAATCGGGTCAAAGGTTCTTCGAAGTCGAATTCCTTCAAACCCTCATACTTCGCCTTGGAAATTGCCTGATTGATGAAGTAGGAGACGCCAGACATCAAGTCCATCAGGAATCGCATCGCGAAGATCCAGACGATCAGCTTGGCCTGAATATCTGTGTAGTTCGCACCTGCCGTCTTTTCTGTCACAGCCAGCGTGATGAAGCTGATCAGTGCGACCCCCGTTACACCATAGGTTTCGAATCCGTCGGCAGTCGGACCGACAGAATCGCCTGCATTGTCGCCAGTGCAGTCGGCAATCACACCAGGATTTCGCGGATCATCTTCCTTAACGTTGAAAACGATCTTCATCAAATCCGAGCCAATGTCGGCGATCTTGGTGAAAATCCCCCCGGCGATTCGCAGGGCTGATGCTCCGAGCGATTCACCAATCGCGAAACCCAGAAAACAGATTCCAACAATGTCGCGTGGTACAAACAACAGGATCACAACCATCATGACCAGTTCCAGTGAGATCAGGAACAAGCCAATCGACATTCCCGCCTGCAGGGGAATGTTGACAACATCCCACGGATTGCCTCGCAATGAAGCAAACGCGGTACGGGCGTTTGCGTAGGTGTTGATTCGAATTCCGTAATACGCCACCCAGTACGATCCCCCCATCCCGACGATGGAAAAGAGCAGTACCTGCAAGACTGTCGCAACGTTTTTCTGTTCGAGGATCAGGAAGTAATACGTCATTGCTGTGCCGATCAGCGCAAACAGCATCAGCAGGAATTTTCCTTGTTGAAACAAGTAGGTTTTACAGGTCTGGAAAATGATTTCTGCGACATTCAGCATCGACTTGTGAGCGGGCAGTTTCTTGACCTGTGCCTGCAGGTATAGGCTGATCCCGAGTGTCCCCGTAATGACGAACGCACCGTAAAAGAGCAGCGTATATCCAGAGATCTCGGTGCCACCAATGGTGAACGTTCCTTGATGCAGATCTGGGATCGCAAGATCTGCTTCGCCAGCGTGGCTGACGGCGGCACCAGCAAATAAAAGAGTGAGAGCCACAACAGTGGGCAACACTCCGGCAACGACTCGCCTGAAGAAATCCATCGTTGAAGCGGCCAAGAACGCGACGCAAGTTCTCTGCATACTACCCCCCTCCCTGAAGGACGACGTTTCAGAAACAACCAGAATCTCAGTTTTGGACTCGCTCCCGTCTGGAACCGCGTCGCGATCATCGTAAGTGGTCCGGAAAAACCGTGGACTTACGAATTCCGTTTCCTGATCCCTCACACCACCGAAAGTCGGGAAGCGATTGAGGGAGGATTCTAAAGAGCCTGTAAGGTCACGGCAACACAACAGCGTTCACAGATTCATTTTTGTCAGTGGTCAGTGGTCAGTGGTCAGCAAGATCTCGAGAACTGATGCACCGCTGACGGCTGACCGCTCTCATCCCTCCGATCGTCGATTTCGTGGTGCCGATTGGTTATGACTTTATACTGCAGGTGGTCGGTACGCTGACCCGGCGGTTGTACTCCCATACCATCCTCCCATCCTCCCATTTTTCTCATTTGTTCCCATTGAGGCTGCCATGGACGATCCTGTGATCACAGTCGAGCAGTTTGAGTTTCTTCCCGACGCAGAGGCGATCCGGATGAGGCTCGAGTCCGATGGGATTGATGTCTTCCTGGCAGACAAGGAGACGGTCAGTACGGATTGGGCTCTGGGAAACGCGATCGGATACATCAAACTGCAGGTGCGCCAGTCGCAAGCTGAGGCGGCACGTGCCGTGATTGAGGAAATCCGCGAACTCCGTAAGGCACGTAAGGATGACACGACCAATCGATGCCTGGCGTGCAATGCTGTGATTCCGGCGTCAACGGTTTGCCCTCAATGCGGCTGGACATACGAGAGTGACGACGCTGAATCGAACGACTCCTTATCAGGCAATCAAAATTCGTCGGACGCCGATGAAGCAGCTTCGCCAGGATTGATGGAAGCACTTCGAGGGATCAAGAAGCCGATGGTGACAATCGTGCTGGCCCCCGCAATCGCAGGCATTGTTCTGGGAGCACTGGTATGTATCTTCACGATTTTTACCAGCCTTCTGAGGTAGTCTTTGCCGCCAAAGGTGACGGATCGATTGGAGAAACTCTTTCAGTATCGATGAGAAATCATGGCGAAAATCAGGCGACATCGGACCGCTTTCCTGTTTCTCATCTGTTTCTCGGGATTGGCTGCCTCCGCCTGGGCCGCACCACCCGTGACTTATGTCGTCATGGACACGACCGCTGGTTTCCAACCTCCAAAAATTGTCCTGCAATACAATGTCGAGCGAAACGCCGGGGTGGATTGGGAAAAGGCTCGGGGACTGTACAAGCTTGATGGTTCTGATGCAGGTCGGCTGCGCGATGCCGTGACGTACTTGCACGAAGGGATTCGCAAGATCAGTGGGCAATCTCTGAAGATCGTCAGCAGTAATGATCTTTCGACCGGAATCGTGCTCACGACTTTGGCTGGTGCTCCGGAACTCGCGACTGACGCCGAAATCGCAGCGGCTCTGAAGAACGATGGAACGGACGGTTACAACGATCGCGAAGCGTTCTTTCTGCGGAGCGAACCGAAGCGTCTTTTGATTGTTGCCAATACTGTCGAAGGCTTGATTGCGGCCGTTCCCGAATTGCTGGAGTCTGTCGGTTATGAAGTGCTGGGGATGGGACCGAACTGGATGCACGTTCCGGGCGTCGGTTCAGACAGTACGGGACTTCGCCCCCTTTCGTTCCAGATCAATCGAGGCGGACGTGCCGGCTTCTACTATCGACAGTTGAGCGCGACCAGCGGCCAGCAGTATGGCGTCGGAACGATTCTCAACACAAAGCTCAGCGATCCCGCCGACGAAACGGTCGAAGTCAGCTACAAGCGATGGCAGATTGGAACCCGCATGGCGGGTATGTCGATGTCCGGGTTTCCGGGCCATGCGCTGCAGGCCTTTCATAAGCCGGTTGTGGAACAGATGGTGAAGACCGGTTCGACCGACGGATTTCTGGCCACAACGCTGTTGGGAATCAGCACTACTCGCCCCCCTACGACTGCCGACAACGCAGGCTCGTTATGGATCAATACGGATGGACCGCTCAAAGCATTCCTCTCCAGCGGCACCTCCTGGAATGAGGCGAATCTGCTGGAACTGGGTGTCAACCTCGATCTATCGCTGCCATACGTCAGGGCGATCATCTTCGAAGAAATGAAACGGACCGCAGAAGCGAGCTTTGTCACTCAACCAGATCGAGTCTTCATATTTGGCACCGACCCCGAAGATGGGGGCGGATACGCGGTGCTTGAGTCACGACTGAAGTACAAGAACTGGTACCCTGAATATCTCGCGTCGCGCGGTCTCGCGTTTGAACAGCCGTACGTTTTGAACGGCCATTTGAAGCTCGATCAGCCTCAGGAAATGTGGGACGCCAATGCACCGAGTGACACGGTGTTCGGGTTCAATAACTGGCTGCTTCGCGAGTATGATTTCTGGATCGACAGCCTGCCTGCCGACCAGAGAGTGACTAAATCCGGTCGCTCGAAGAAGGAACTGGTCCGGTGCAGCCTGTATTCATACAACTTCCATGATGTCCCGCCGAACTTCAATCTGGACCCTCGAATCCGCGTGATGATTGCCAGTTACCCGAAGCATCGTGGACGCGGGAAATGGAAAGCCTTTGCGAGCCAGCAGGATCTGGCACGCGTTTTTCAAGTGATGTTGCCCCGCGAACCTTCGGGGGATTACCGCATTTTGAGCCTGTCGTATTTCTATGATCACGGCCTGGATAACCTGCCTGTCCAATGGAGTGCCTCGCCCCGCAGCATCCAGCGTGATCTGTCAGAAACCTACCGCGCCGGCATTAAAGCTCTGGCATGCGAAACCGATTTCAACTTCGGCAAATTCGGGCTGGCGTACTATCTGCAGACGAAAATGCTGTGGAACCCGTCGCTCACCGCTGATGAACTCGATGCGATTCGAGATCGCTGGCTGCAGCGAAGTTTCGGAAGCGGCTGGCGCGAGATGAAAGCCTATTACGATTTCATGCTCGTTGAGAATTTTCCGGTCAATGGCCCGAACACCTGGGCGCATGCGATTCGCCTGATTGAAGCTGCAGACAAGCGCATCGATCCCACCAAAGAACCGGCGGCCAAGCTCCGAATCGATGACCTCAAACAGTTCTGGTATTACTACTACCTCACCGATACTGGGCACATCAAAGTCGGCAGCCCGCCGACTCACATGATGAGGTCTAATGATCCACTGGCGAAGGAGTTTGTCTGGAAAGGGCAGATGTCGTACATGGTGGCTCAGCATGTGATCACGCGGCGAACCTTCGGCCACGAGGGAGAAGCGGCCCTGGCGACTGATCCCGGATTGGTGCAGGGGCCCGCTCATTTCACCCGTGAGGAGACCGCTTCGTGGTGGGCCAAGGTTCTGGAGCACTGGCAGGAAACCCCGGTCTCTCGTTTCACCGATGCGACTCTGGCCGACGGTCGCAAGGTTCGCGATGTCGATCTGAATGACCTCGTCTGTGTCAAAGAATTCACTGAGACTAAGAAAGTGCAGCCGTTTGTTTTCAACAGTGGCTACATGAAAGCACCGACGATCCTGAATGTCACCGTTCGTACTGGCCAGCAAGTCGGCTTTCAGCTTTCGTGGCCCCGAGATCCCACAGGCAAGGATGGATACTATATTGCCCGCAATCTGCAGTACGGTGTCGATTTCTGGAATACCACTACGAAATCGTGGGATTCCATGATTGACCCCTCCCTGACGACTCAGCCGTCGCGTGAAATCGATACTGTGTTTGACGGGTCGAAGCGGCACGTCGCTGAAGTCCGATATGCCGCTCCATCACCAGGCACCTATCGATTTACCTTCGGGCATGGCGGTAATCTCGGCTACCTGGCAGGACTTGATTTTGATCTGGCAACGGGCAAGTTCAATCCTGGCGATGCGGTGGCGGGCTTCGCAAGCTCCAGCAACATCGAGGGACTGACTCAGGAACCGGTCTATATCTACATTCCCAAGGGGACCAGATCGCTCGATCTGGAGGTCTGGGACAGTTACAAACGGAAGTCGGTCACGCTCTATCAGTCCTGGCAAGGTCAATCGTCGGTACCGGCCTCACGTGTCGTTGATATCAGTGCACGTCAGACGCATCGCATTGCATTGCAAGAGGGTGAGGATGGAAGCCTCGCCCGGATCGACGGCGATGGATTCGCGTTTCCATTTCTCTATTCTGTCCCCGCCTACTGGTCGAAGTCGCCTCATCAGTTGCTTGTGCCGCGAGCGATCGTCAACGCGGACGGTCTGACTGAAGCAAAATAGGGGCCAGGCTGCGGGGGACGTTGGCGGGATGCAGTTACTTGTTTTCAATCAACTGCAGACTGGTTTCTGCAATCACCGGTAGCCCTCGTTCATCTTTGGTCGTCGCTCGCAGAATGACGGGATGCACATCCAGGCCTGCCAGTTTTTCGGAAAACACGACAGTCAGGTTCGCTTGTGAGGCGTCTGCCGGAATTTCCAGAGGCTTCGCGCTGACCCCTTGAATCGGAGCACTCGCAATCAATTCCACGAACACCGGCTTCGAAAGCCCCGGTGCTCGCTGAAGGCGGATGGGCAATTCGACACTGCGCCCTGTCTGCACCGACATCGTTGTCCGAGGTAGCTGAACAGCAAATCGACCGGGATCGACGAGAGCGATCATCTGGTTGTTCTGATCGTTGGAACTATAGCTGACGGTGTGTTGCGATCCATCGGGATCGGACACCTTGCCAACGACCGCAAGCGTTGATCGGCAGGTCCGCCCGATTTCCATCCAGGGTGGGAGATTGACTGCGAATTCAAAGTCACTCTGTCCAGTGGGAACGACGACGGACGACGCATGCACCCCTTGCAGGTGTCGCCCCTGCCTGTCCGCCAGGCGAACTTCCAGCGGCCCGTCGAATCCGTTCCGATCAATGTGATATTTGCGAACGAAGACACCGCCGCGGGGAATGAACTTCGTTTCAAAGATTCCCAGAAATTTGAAGGGTGTCGGGACGGCCACGGCAACCCACAGCTTTCGAAAATCATCAGCAATCGCCACTCGCCCCGGTTCAGGATTCGGGGGCTGAAATGTCGACATAGCAACCAGTTCTCGCTCGCCCACTTTTGCCCGGCCGGTGATTTTCACCGGTGCAATCGCAATTTGTGCATCTGCCTCAGCCTTCAACGTCAGTTGCAGTTCGCGCTGGCCAGCAGCAATCATCCATGGTGCTGCCGGTGAGCTGACGGTTACGCCCGAGGGAAGTCCATCGAGTGCCAATTCAACCGGTTCCTTAAAACCGGGGCCACGGTCCAGCGTCACTTTGACGTTGGCCGTCTTGCCACGTTCCAGAATCAATGCATCGACCGCTGCCGCGAGAGTAAATTCCGGCATCTCTGCTGAGACAACACGAATGCGATAAGCGAATCGTGAATCACCGCGTGAGGGCAATCGATCACGAATTGAAACCCGGTAATCCTCGTCAGCAGGAGCCGTCCAGCGCAGGCGAGCGTCGGTTTGGATTCCCTGGGAATCGTCCGCTTCGATGAGTCGCTTGCCTATCGCGTCCGAGATTTCCAGGACGGCGTCCAGTGGCGATCCAAGTCGCACGGCGCGCACTTCGAAATCGTATTCCATTCCTTTTTTCGCACGAAAGGACCACGTATCGACATCACCGGGAACCTGAATTCGGCCGTTCAGTACGGCGGGAACGGTAAATGCCGCCGGGGTCTGTTCATTCGGTTCTGCTTCCAGAACTTCGGTCAGTTCGTCCAGGTCCAGCTTGACTCCGCCAAACCCCGATTGTTCCGGAGGGAGTCGAAATGGGAAATCAGATCCTGTGGGAGGCAATGTGACGGTCATTGCCGATTGAGCGAGATTGACGCCCCGCAATTCGAAGGGGACGGAACTGCCTCGCTTTCCTCCCAGAGGATAAACGTTATCGAGAACTGGACCGGCTGTGACAGTCAGGCGATAGACATGGTCTTGAAGTCCGCCGAACCCGATATCATGGATACGAACCTGATATTCACCGTCCGCTTGGACAACCAACCGTAGGTCTGGTGTGGTGTTTCCTTCAGGAGACTGTTCTCCAAGAACTTCCCCTGCCGCATTTCGGACTTCGATGCGCGCATTGAGAGGCGAACCGAATTCGGATGTCGCGACACGGCACGTGATCGCCTGCCCCTTGGTTGCTGTGAAGTTCCAGGCATCCACGTCTTCACGAGGAAAAATACGACCATTGATCGTGATTGGCAGTGTGACACGGACCGCCGGAGCTTCGCCTTCCAGTTCGTGCTCGACGACTTCTGGAAAATCCCCGATGACGAATCCCCAACTGTTTGTCACTCCTTGCGACGTGGAGAGACGCCACGTTTGACGGCCTGCCGGAGCATCAGCCGCAATCTGCAACGAGGCCGCGAAGTCACGCGGGTAATCTTCCTTTTGCTGAGACGCCGGTTGGGGAATAACGGGCCCTTCAAACCAGATTGTTTCTGTCGGACTTAACACCGCCGGAACTGAGACCCCTGTTCCAGACCATGTCAGCCGGGGAGCGTCATGCAGATTGCAGCCACCGATCCGGGCGACGACAGTTGTCCCTCGCCTTCCCCCCGCGGGAAAAATGTAATTCGCAATCGGAACTTCTGCGATTGCGAATTGTGGAACGGTCAACAGGAATGTCAGGGCGGCGAGGCGAGTTCGCATACAGGACTCCAGAATAAAGGACTGCACGTATGTTACTCTACTGATGGGTCCACTGGAAACGGGAATCAGCAAGTTTATTGGGAGTGCCACGCAACGCGGGCAACGATTTTCGGGGGGGGCCGCGGGGGCGGCGGGGTGGCCCAGCTTGCTTCTGTATAGACTGGGGACATGGGTAACAGGTGTTC
>JBAWWJ010000219.1:0-13858 GCA_037146815.1 Planctomycetota bacterium | reverse complement strand
AGTCGTCGAATCCGCCGTATCCGATGAGGAGCTTCCATCACTCCATCGACTGCGTTTCCCACAAAAGATTTGTACTCTCCATCGTGATTACATACAAATAGATTGTTTGACGACAATACATCGATTTTCTCGATGATTTGATCCATTGGACGATGATTACAACCGATGAATGCAGGACTGGGAGACGAGGTGCTCCGCAGAGCCGCACGCTCGTTGCGATGTTAACGGCAGCATGCACGAATCAATGCGATTGAATCGTCTGCTGATCTGACTGCGACTCCTTGGCCGAAACCAGTGACGCGATAATCCCCAAAGCCAGGATTGCCACGACCAGACCGAGCAGATACAGATTGAAGTTGGGGCCAAGCAACTCCTTGAGCCAGGAGTGGGTAATCATCTTTGCACCCACCACCAACAGTACGACCGCCAATGCCACCTTCAGATACTTGAACGTGTGGATCATACCGGCCAAGGCAAAGTACAGGCTGCGAAGGCCAAGAATCGCAAAGATATTGCTTGTGAAGATGAGAAACGGATCAGTCGTGATGGAGAAAATGGCCGGAATTGAGTCCACAGCGAAGATGAGGTCGGTGAACTCAACACTCACCAGTGCCAAGAACAGCGGAGTAGCTAGCCGCACGCCCGATTTGGCATTTCTGACAACACGGTCTTCCTCAATCGCAGCACCAGGTGTTGCCGGTTCCAGCGATGCGGCGGAGCCTCCGACGACAAAAAAATGCTCTCCATGATACTTCTCGGTGATCGGAATCCATTGGCGTACCAGGCGAACCACGAAATTGTTATGCGGATCCTGGTGATCGGTCTTGATGAAGAACATCTTGACGCCAGTGATGATCAGAAAGACGCCGAAGATATAAATCGTCCAGGAGAAAGTAGCGATCAACTCGGCGCCGACGGCAATCAGGATCCCGCGCATCAATAACGCGCCGAGAATTCCCCAGAACAGCACGCGGTGCTGATAAATCGGCGGCACGGCGAAAAAGCCAAACACCATTGCGATGACGAAAATATTGTCGACCGCCAGTGACTTCTCCACGAGATAGCCGGTCAGATACTTGATCAGCGCGGAAGCACCATCGTTATAAACAATGCCCCCCCCCTCAACGACTGTCGGGTTGGTTGTCATCAAATCCGGGACCAGGCCAAGACGAAGCCAATGGTATTCGTATCCGAAAAAAATCAAGATGCTGAAACTCGTTCCCAATGTGACCCAGATCGCCGACCAACACAACGACTCCTTGATCGAGATGACGTGCGCCTGGCGATGGAACACACCCAGGTCCAGCAAAAGCAGGGCGATGACAATAAGGATAAATCCGGCATACATCCAAATCATGAATGATCTCTCCTGGTGATAGCACGACCGACATGGATTCCAATACAACCTTCAACCCGTGCCCACCAATTCTTTCGTATTCAGTCCGACATTCGACCGTGAATGACAGCATCTCAGATGACCAGCACGGCATCCGCAATCCAGAATTGATTGTCCGCGGAGACACTTCCGCCCCCGTTGTTGCGGGAGTCAAAGATGTTGGTAACGACGTTTACGGATGGCGAGGAATATGGATTTGTACTTCTTCACAAGATTCGATACAAATAGATTGTTTGATGCCAATACATCGCTTTTTTCGATCATTTGAGAATCGGGCTGCGTACTCCCAAAGCCGCAGGCCTGCGAATCGATCGGCTGTCTGGATGCCACTGAAAACACTGATTTGAGGATCAAATCCGATGGACTGGCTGAATTACCACCACTTGATGTATTTCTGGGTTGTGGCCCGAGAAGGCAGCGTGGCGAAAGCGTGTGAAAAACTGCATCTGGCCCAACCTACGATCAGCGGACAGATTCGTGGGCTGGAAAAGTCGCTGAAAGCCAACCTTTTCGCCCGATCAGGCCGCAATCTTGTGCTGACAGACACGGGGCGGACAGTGTACCAGTATGCCGACGAGATTTTTTCGCTTGGACGGGAATTGCAAGACACACTGCGCAACCGGCCTACTGGCCGGGCCATCCGGTTTGTGGTAGGCGTTGCTGATGCATTGCCAAAACTGATTTCGCACCGGTTGCTGCAACCAGCATTGGCACTTCCGGAGAAAATTCAAGTCACGTGCCATGATGGCGAACCTGATCGACTGATGGCGCAACTGGCTTTACATGAACTGGACCTCGTCTTGAGCGACGTTCCGGCAAATCCTCGGCTCGGCGTCAGGGCCTATAACCACCTCTTGGGTGAATGTGGCATCACGTTCTTCGGGACGGAAGAGTTAGCGAAGCGCTATCGTAAAGGGTTTCCCCATTCTCTGGATGGCGCGCCGATTCTACTGCCAACCGAAAACGTTAACCTGCGCCGGGTCTTGGACCAGTGGTTTGACCAACTTGGAATTCGCCCGCAGATTCGTGGCGAATTCTCGGACACCGCCCTGTTGAAAGCGTTCGGTCAATGCGGCGACGGAATATTTGCAGCCCATGATATCGTGGCAAGCGAAATCAAACGCATGTATCACGTCTCAGTAATTGGCCATGAAGACAGCCTGCGCGAGCGTTTCTACGCGATCTCTGTGGAAAAGCGGATCAAACATCCAGCGGTGCTTGCGATTACCACCGTGGCGCAAGCAGGAATCGAATCAAAGTGATGGACACTCGCCATGTCCCAGTTTGAAGGTGGCTGCGCACTCTGGTGGCACAGGTTGCCGCTTTGGGCCACCTGTGTGCCTTGGTGCAAGACGTTGAAAATTTCGGCAAATTCCGTGTTCCTGGTTTTCTTTCGAGTCCACTGGTTCCATGAGTTTAATTTCCCCCAATGACGGATCCCCACAATCATACGGACTGATTGGAATTGGTCTGATGGGGACTGCTCTGGCCGAACGATTGCTGGCGGCGGGAAAGCCGGTCTTGGGGTGGGATATTGCTGCCGATCGTCGTGCGGCACTTGCTCAGATCGGCGGGACTTGCGCGACGAGCACCCATCAGATCTTTTCGCAATGCGATTGTGTGCTGCTCAGCCTTCCCTCACATGAAACAGTTGCGTCAGTGCTGGATAACGCGGTGACTTCAATCCGCTCTGGACAGATCGTCGTCGATACATCGACGGGTGATCCTGCCGCTGCAATCGTTCAGGCAGAACGAATGGCCGAACACGGGGTCGAATACCTGGACGCAACGATCTCGGGAAGCAGCCAGCAATTGCGTGACGGAGTGGCGGTCTTTCTGGTTGGAGGTACCACGGATGCGTTCGAGCAGAGTCGGCCATTGTTTAGCGGGTTGACCACAAAAGTATTTCATACGGGAGAGGTAGGAAGTGGAGCCCGGATGAAACTGGTCACGAATCTGGTTCTGGGACTGAACCGGGCAGCACTGGCCGAAGGACTCTGTTTTGCCCGGCAACTGGGACTCGATCTGCAGCAGTCCCTTTTTCTACTGCGAGAAAGTATGGCCTATTCACGGATCATGGATACTAAAGGGGAGAAAATGCTGACGGGCGATTTCACTCCTCAGGCCAAGTTGTCGCAGCATCTGAAGGATGTCCGGCTAATGTTGCAGTCGGCTCACGAGGCAAACGGAAACTTACCGCTGACAGAAACACATCAAGCGCTGCTGGAACGTGCTGTCGAGATGGGGCTGGGGGAATTGGATAACAGTGCCATTGTGCGAGCGATTGCAGGGAACGAATTCCTCTCGCCGTGATCTCGTACCTTATAGTCGTTGCATTCCAGGTAATTGACGGACGCTTCGCTATATCTGGAATTGGGTGGCCGGAGAGTGACTTCGCGAAACCGCGAAGTTTCCTTCGCAAAGCCTCAGTCCCGGGCATGAAGCACGCCCCGTGACGTCGCACTGTTCAACTTTGTCGGATCGGTTGAGTTTGCGGGCGCGTGATCCTGGTGACGGCTTTCGGGGGTGTGGCAGTTGTGCTCGCAGGGGCAGGGCATTTGGTGGTTTCAGGTCGTTACCACGGGCATGATCGGCACGATCAAAATCAATGGTGGCCTCTTCCTGATTCGCATGCATCTTACCTGGATTGACATTTTGGTGACCGGTTTTCGAGGGGAATCGCCGTCAAACTCACCTCTATCTTCACTAGGTGTTACGAGCGGCTCAACCGGACCAAAATTGACGTAACAGCTTTGCGAAATAACGGTTTGAGATATTCAAGGCTTGCGGCCTGTAAGACCGATCAAATGTACTAGTCCCGCCAAAACAAACCGCTGCGAAGTACCCGAAGTCAGGTTAGTGCCTCGCGAGGTGCGGTGCCGAGGTGGCATCGCCTGCGAAGTTTTGTGGACGACGTACGTTCAAAGGTCGTAACGACCGGAACGAGGTGATGGCCCAGCCGTTTGAATTGCGACGCGCGTCGCAGGCGGCGCGGATCAGCAGCCTGGAATTCCACGACTGACCGACACCTACGTTCCGTGGTTATGGACGACCTGGTTCGAGATTCCCAAGGGAAGGAGACGTTCTTCTATGCGATGGATCAAGATGACTGGTGCTGTGCTCGCTGCGATGAGCATGGCCAGCCTGGCAGAGGCCGGATGGCTGCATGGTTCTAAGGGGTGCTGCGGCGCCTCGAAGGCATGCTGCGCCACGACGGCTCAGCCTGCGTGTTGTAAACCCGTGATCGTCAAGCCATGTTGCCCGACGGTCCACACCTATCAGCGCAAGTGCTCAGATATCAAGCCACCGTGCTGTGATAGCTGTGGTGCTGGCCCAAGCTGCTGTGCTCCAGTTGCTAACTGCAACAAGGGATGTGCTCCTGCTTGTGCCGCTCCTGCTGCGAACTGCGCTCCAGCCGCTGCCGCTTGTGCACCGGCCTGTGCTGCTCCAGCCGCGAACTGCGGTCCCGCTGTTGGCCCAGCCTGTGCAGCTCCTGCTGCCAACTGTGCTCCAGCTTGTGCTGCTCCCGCTGCGAACTGCGGACCAGCTTGTGCTCCAGCCTGTGCAGCTCCTGCTGCTAACTGTGCACCAGCTTGTGCTGCTCCCGCTGCGAACTGTGGTCCAGCCTGTGCTCCAGGCTGTGCTGCTCCTGCCGCGAAGTGCGGTCCTGCTTGTGGTCCAGCCTGTGCTCCAGGTTGTGCTGCTCCAGCCGCCGCTTGTGCTCCAGCTTGTGCCGCTCCTGCGACCAGCTGCTGCCCAACCAACAAGTGCTGTGCTCCTAAGATCAGCTGCTTCAAGGGCCTGCACGGGTTGTTCGGCAAATGCTGCAAGACCTCTTGTGCTTCGACCTGTGCTCCAGCTTGTGCACCAGCATGTGCTGCCCCAGCGACTTGTGCTCCGACCTGTGCTGCTCCTTGCGAAACCAAGTGCTGCAATGCAGATCCTTGTGCAATTGCCAAGTTGATTTACGAATCGCAGACGGCTTGCTATGCCCGTCAGCGACGTGCCGCCATCCGCAAGCTCGGCAATCGTTATGATTGCATCTGCAACCCGGAAATCATGACGGCCTTCGTGTATGCCCTGAATGATGCCGATGAACGCGTCCGCCGTGAAGCGGCCGATGAAATCGGTGATCAAGTTCGCAAGAACTGCTGCTGCTGCCCCGAAGTCGTCGCCGCCCTGACCTGTGCCTTGGGTGACTGCGATCGCGGTGTGGTTCGTCAGGCTGAACAAGCTCTGCGAGCTTGCGGATATGACGTGGTCAAGGGTTGCTGCGACAAGGGTTGTGCCACCGCCTGCGGAAACGGCTGTGCTCCAGCCGGTGCTGCTCCAGCAATGGCTCCAGCCGACAACGCCGCTCCAGCTCCAGTACCACCAGAAGAGAAGAAGGCTTCTCGGATGAGCCGGATGTCGACCCTCCTCGGTCTCCTGGACTGATCGAGTCGACTGACGGTGAATCAACCAGCCTGATGAAGGTTGGCGTACTACAGTGAACAGCGGCCCTCGGATTCGTCCGAGGGCCGTTTTTTTATTGGCATCTTCGATGGAACGGGACAATCGCCAGCCGATATAGTACGGCCGGGCATAACCTGAGTCTTCGAAGAGGTGGCATTCGCTTGAATTGTGAATTGTCACTCTGATGACTGCACCGTTCGAAGGTTCAGTGGGTATGCCGCACGGGAAAGTCCTTGCCGAACTGCTTCGGTGACGCCATCCTGATGGGCAATCCCAAACCTCTATTCGACGGATCGAAGTCATTATGATGCGTACCAAGGTCGTGCAGATTCTCAAGCACGTACAACCCGGCACCGAAGTTGATGTCCGTGGCTGGGTCCGGACGAAACGCGAATCCAAGCAGGACTTCGCTTTTCTGGAAGTCAACGACGGCAGCTCACTTGCCAATGTTCAGATCGTCGTCGATGCCAGCGTTCCCGATTATGCAACGCTGATCAAACAGATCCATACAGGTGCGAGCATCGCGGTGGTTGGCGAAGTCAAAGAATCTCTCGGAAAGGGACAGCGTGTGGAAGTCCACGCGCGAACCCTGAAAGTACTCGGAACCGCCGACCCGCAAACCTACCCGCTTCAGAAGAAGGGACACAGCTTCGAGTTCCTGCGCGAGAAGGCTCACCTGCGCCCTCGGACGAATACCTTCGGGGCCATTGCCCGAGTTCGTAACGCACTTTGTGCCGCAGTTCATCGCTTTTTCCAGGAACGGGGATTCCTGTACGTCCAGACTCCGATTATCACCACCAGCGATTGCGAAGGTGCCGGACAGATCTTTCAGGTCACGACCCTCGACCTGGCCAAGCTGCAGCAGATCAAGGGGCCGATCGATTACAGCCACGACTTCTTCGGCAAGAAGGCGGGCCTGACCGTCAGTGGGCAACTGGAAGGAGAAATCTACGCGACGGCCGTCGGCGATGTTTATACGTTCGGACCAACCTTCCGTGCCGAAAACTCCAATACCACGCGACATCTGGCCGAGTTCTGGATGATCGAGCCAGAGATGCCCTTCTATGAACTTGAAGACAATATGAACCTCGCGGAAGCGTTCGTTCGCTCGATTGTCAAAGATGTGATGGAATTATGCTCAGATGACCTGGCCTTCTTCAACGAGCGGATTGAACCAACGCTACTGGCATCACTGCAGAACATCGTCGACCATGATTTCATTCGATTGACCTATACCGAAGCGATCTCGATCCTCGAAAAGTCGGGACATACGTTCGAGTACCCCATTTCGTGGGGTAAGGACATGCAGTCGGAACACGAACGCTATTTGACGGAGCAGCACTTCAAGCAGCCGGTAATCCTGACGGACTATCCGCGTGAGATCAAATCGTTCTACATGCGCTGCAACGAAGATGGCAAAACCGTTCGGGCGATGGATGTCCTGGTACCGCGAATTGGCGAGATCATTGGCGGCAGCCAGCGTGAAGAGCGACATGCTGTGTTGATCGATCGCATGAAGGAGTGTGGCCTGAATCCCGAAGACTACTGGTGGTACCTGGAACTTCGACAATACGGCACAGTCCCGCACAGTGGCTTCGGATTGGGATTGGAACGAACGGTTCAACTGTTGACAGGTATGACCAACATCCGCGATTGCATTCCGTTTCCGCGTACGCCCAAGAACGCCGATTTTTGATGATCGGAAGATCAGTCAACGAAGACGAATTCATTGGTGAGCAGTAGCGCCTGAGTGAACTGCTGCCAATGAGCGGGCGATGGCTGCTGGCCCAGAAAGTCTTTAGCGAATTGCAGTTCCACTGCCGTCGGTGATCTGGCAAACAGGATCTGAAAGATTCGCTGAACGCGTTCGTCCAAATTGGCAATCGTCGCGAGATCAGGTCGTCTGAGTAACCAGTCGGCCGCCGTCGCGACCAGCGGTCCATTCATCATGTACAGGGCCTGTGGTGAGACCGTTGTCGTGTCGCGACTGGAACTCGTCGCCGCGGGGCTGGGGACATCAAACACGCTAAGCAGCCCTGGTGGGTCCTGGCGATCCAGATAAGCGTACAGTGTCCGCTGAGGATGAAAGCCTCCATCGAGAATCGATTTCGACGGACCTCCTATTCGGTCATCAAGATATCCCGCCACCGCCAGCAATGAATCGCGAGTCGCTTCGAAGTCGAGTCGGATTCGATTCGCACGTCCCAGCCAACGATTCTCGGGATCAGCATTCGACGTCTGCTGGCTGGTCTGCTGATAGACCGCACTCGACATCAGACGACGATGAAGTTGTTTCAAAGTCCAATTCGGACCTGACTTCCCCCCGATCAGATCGGCTGCGAGCCAATCCAGCAGTTCGGGGTGGGTCGGTGGATCGCTGCGAATTCCAAAATCACCCGGCGTGCGAACCAGACCCGCTCCAAAGTGTTGCTGCCAGAGACGATTGACGACTACGCGTGGAGTTAACGGATTGGCGGGATCGACGACGGCACGCGCCAATTCCAGTCTTCCGCTGCCGATCGAGAATGGCTTGGCATCCCTGGAGAGTGCCGACAGAAATTGACGCGGGACGGCATCCCCAGGTCGACTCGGATTGCCCCGCAAAAAGACTCGCGGGTCGTACGCTGGGCCATCGAGCAAGACCATCGCCCGCGGCGGAGCCGCCGGGGCATTGATCAACCACTGCTCGACATCCTTCAACAGCTTCTGGTACTGGCCCTGTGAGGCGCGGTCCGGTAGCAGTGACAGAAATCCCCAACCGAAGACGAGTGGCACGTTGGCGGGAGCTGTTTCGCCGTACATTTCCAGGCGAATCGCTTCCTCGTCGGTGTTTTCAAAATGAGCGGGAGTTGGCCGCTTCAGAATCACGGTATCTCGCAAGACCGCCTGCCACTGCGTATGAATCGACTTCATCAACGCTGTGTAACGATTTGCGACTTCCGTGAGATTCTGTGGCGGCGCAGTACCGCAGATGGCTTTGACGACCAGCGCATTCAGTGATCTGGTTGCTGGTGATTTGTCGCTATTCGGCGATGTCAGACGTTCACAGAGACGAGCGGCTTCTTCCGGGAATCGCTCTGGTGGAATTGCTGCGAACTGAAACCACGCACCCCAGACCGGGTGCGAGAACCCCTTCGCGGATTGTGACTCCGCTCCAAGTCCTTCGAGTTTTTCCAGGTACGATTGCCAACGAACAATCATTGCCGGATTCAAATCGCCTGGATCAGCGATCAGCATGAAGTCATCGGTAGCGGGCTTGTCACCCGCCGTCTTTGCCGCCATCAGATATTCGCCGACGCGAGTGCGAGCACCTTCCACCAGAGCTGAATGTTTCTGAGCAACAAAATCGTCCAGGTTCTGCTGCCGGACCGAAAGTTCTGCGGTGAACCGACGATAGTCTGGGCGATCAGCAGGAGTCTTGAACAGCGGCAGTACCAGTGGTTCGGTCGAACTGCGGAATACTCCGTACAAGGAATAGTAATCGCGCGTTGGAATCGGGTCGTATTTGTGATCATGACAGCGGGCGCAGGTCACTGTCAGCCCCATCAAGCCGCGTGTGACGACATCAATCCGATCATCGACGATGTCATGCACATTCCCCATGAAATGCCCGCCCACAGTGAGAAACCCGAGTCCCGCCAACGACGAGTCATCGACGCGATCTTCCAATTGATCTGCAGCGATCTGTTCCATCAGAAACCGATCGTACGGCTTATCTTCGTTCAGTGAGCGAATCACGTAGTCACGATAGGTGTACGCCCACGGGTACGATTTCTCTTCGAAGAAGACATATCCCTTCGTATCCGCGTAGCGGGCGATATCGAGCCAGTATCGCCCCCAGCGTTCGCCATATTTGGGTGACGCCAGCAGGCGATCGATCAGCCGTTCGAACGCGTCGGGCGAAGAATCACTGGCGAATTCAGCGACTTCTTCGGGGGTCGGCGGCAGTCCAATCAGATCAAAGGTGGCTCGGCGAATCAAAACATTGCGGTCTGCTCTGGTCAGTAATGCGGAAAGGCCTTCCGTTTTCAATTTGTTGAGGATGAATCGATCGACGGGTGTTTGCGAGATCTTATCATCAGCGATTTCTGGAACAGTCGGACGCCCCACCGGCAGAAACGCCCAGTGGGTACTCCAGGCAACAGACATGGCGGAGCCCGCCACTTGTTTCGGCCAGGGGAGTCCGAATTCGATCCACTTTGCGAACGCGGCGACTTGAGCGGGAGACAATCGTCCGTTGGGTGGCATCTGCAATTCGCCATCGCGTTGGATGACGTGCATCAGCAAGCTGGCGGCAGGATCGGCAACTTTGACGAGTTCACCTCGGTCGCCTCCTTTCAGGATGGCGGCCCGGGAATCCAGTCGCAGTCCCGACTCGGCCTTTTTCTCACCGTGACAACTCCAGCATTGCGCCGCCAGAACCGGACGAATCTGCTTCTCAAATAACTCTTCGTGAGCACGCGGCCATTCGGGTTCGGCACCGATTGCGCTCGAACCAGATAACACCGCGATGACGCAGAACACGAATAAGCGGTTGCGAACGTTGAGCATATTGAATTGCCTGTGCCAAACAGTTGACTGATGACATGGGTTGTCACCGGTGAACACAGTCGTATCGGCTAATCCGAATATTTGAACAGATGCCCCGACAAATCTCGACTCAGACGACTTCGGAAATCCCGTTGGGTACGTGTTCAAGCGACTCCTTGTGTATCCTGTCACGGATGTCGAATCCTCTCTTTCCACTGGAGGATTCAGTCGTGTTGCGATTTGGCTTTTCTGATGAGGGGTCTGGGTGACGGCTTCATTAAACGTCCTGTACGAGGACAATCATTGTCTGGCGGTCGATAAACCCGCCGGACTTCTGACGATGGGTGATCACACAGGAGAACCGACTCTGGTTGATGCCGCTCGAGACTACCTGCGCCGCAAATACAATAAGCCCGGAAACATCTTCGTCGGTGTTGTCCATCGCCTTGATCGCCCCGTTTCGGGTGTGGTCCTGTTCGCCCGGACCAGCAAAGGAGCCAGTCGGCTGTCTGAGCAGTTTCGAGTACGCAGTGTCGAAAAGACGTATCTCGCTGCCGTCGAAGGGACGGTCTCGCCAGTGGCCGGAGTCCTGGTAGATCGCCTTGCGAAAGATCGTCAGCGCAACGTCGTCTCGGTTGTTGAAGATGATGATGACGACGGCCAGGACTGCCGGTTAGGGTATCGTCGCATTCGCAAGTTCGGACGATTCACATTGGTTGAGATCAAACCGGAAACGGGCCGCAGTCACCAGATTCGAGTGCAATTGGCAGCACAAGGCTGGCCGATTGTCGGGGATCATAAGTATGGCTCGCGGACACATGTTGACGGATTCATCGGCCTGCACGCGTCATCGCTGGCATTTCATCATCCCGTTTCAAAAGACCTTCTGACGGTTGTCGCAGACCTTCCCGAAAACTGGTCGCGAATCGAAACGATGAAGTGATGCCCTGATCGCAGTACCGAGCGGACTACTCAGTCGTCACGCGAGTCGCAACGAAACCGAATTTGCGTCCGGTCATTGTGACGGTTCCTGCCATCTGCGACTTGTCCTTCGTCCAGAGATAGCCGTCGACTGACAGTTGCGTATTGGCGAGGAACACCTCCAGTTTCAGATTGTGAGGGGTCCCGCCGGTCTGCCCCGAGACTTCGTACGAATTCTTGGATTCCTCAGAAATGAACGAACCGGTGGCGCGACCACCTTCCGTCACTTTGAGTTCCATTTCACCGAGCCACCGACCGTCGGCATTCAACTTCCACGTCCCGGAAAAATCTTCGGCCAACACCCCTTCATGGGCATTCGGGTCATTTCGCGTCGCTTTCTCAGCGGGTGGCAACTGTGATCCATTCAGCGCGACCAGCTTCGTATTGGCCGCGGGGATCAATTCGCCATCGGGCGTAAAAACAATGTCCTCTCCCTGTCCCACAGGAACCACTTGTCCAATATCGAGATTGAATCCAAAGCCAGGAAACAGCATGACATCTTTTCCGGTCGCCGATGTCAGATCGAGACGATCGCCACGATACGTGACATACCGTTCAATCAGCAGCACAGGAATTGGCTTTTCAGAGGTTTTCCCCTTCTTTAAACCCCAGGCAACCAGCAACTTGGCATAGCCCCCATCATCCGTTCGTGCGACGAGACAGGGCGAGCCAATCGTGGCAGCGAGCGGCTTCAGTTTTGAGGCCTCCTGCATTTCCAGTTGCTTCAGACCTTCGCCCTCTTCCGCCAGACGTTTGACCAGCCGCGCCTGATGGCGTTCAAACACATCTGCGGCCGATGCGGATGTCACGAAAGCACAAGCCAGTGTGCAAGCCAAACTGAATCGAACGGTCCAGGCGCGAATCATGAAAATCCCCATTTCAGGCGGTAGCGAGCAGTTGCGAATTGACGGATCTTACCAATGCCTCAGGGCGATGGGCACTCCTGATCGCCGTGTCAGGAAAGAATCTGTGTCATTCCGGCAGTGATCAGATCATCGATCTCGGGCTCACAAAATGCGACCGAGACTTCATACCCGCCGTTGGGATATTCTTCCTTGACCGGAATGTACCAAGGCCCTCCATCACCGTAAGCGGCCGTGCAGACAAAACGATCTGGCTGCAACCGCTGAGCTCGAAGCTGGTATTCGATGAACATCTCGGCTGGCAGATGAAGCAACTTCACTCCCCCGACATGCAGAGAACTCAACACAATCGGAATCCGCTTCTCAAGACGGCGCAGCCACGACAGCATGTATGAGGGACGGTTCCGATTCACGACCGCATTCGTTTTGGTGGCGATCTGCTGAGCGATCATTTCCGCATGCAGAGACGAACGGGGTGGCGGCAGGATTTCAGCAGTTTTCCAGGCAATCGTGGCTGACTTGAGATCCACTCGGTCCAGCTTTGCTTCCGACGCAACCAGTCCATCATAGATCCGCTGCGTCAGCGTCTGCCGGGCCGCAGGCGAGCCATCGTTGTACTTCCCCGCAGCGACATTTCCGGAACAACCGGTGAAGTAAACGTGCTGGCAGCCCGGTTCGTCCTGCTGACGCTGCTTACGTGCCAGACCGACAAAATCACTGCTGCAACGTCCATCCGCGTAATAACTCATCGGGTGCGTCGCGTAGTAATGGAGCGATGCCAGTTTCTGATCTCCGTCAAAAAAGGCCACGGTCTTGAGGTAAGGATCGATCAAGCCTTCGTCGAGTGCGATCAGCCGTTCGTCCTTGCAGGCACTGCCGCGCATTGCCAGCACCTTTCCATCGTGATCACGGCTGACGCGCCTGTTCGAAGCGACACCGACCACCTTTCCCTGACCCGTTCCGAGATGAGTCACCGGTCGCGCCTGTTTTATCGCTCGCTCGACCGCAGTACGCCCATTGTCCAGGCACCGATTGAAGAAATCGACCATCACGATGTGAGGCAGGTCTCCCTCGGCAGCAACGATTCGCTCAGCCTCCAGGCAGGCCATGGGGGCGTTATGCTGGTGTACACAATGCACGGCAACGCGGTCAGGCGTCGTCCCAGCCCCCTGGGCCAATGCCGTCCGCCACTGCACATGTGCTTCATTGAGCAATCCAGTCCAGTCGACTGCACAGAGGATAATTGGCTTGCCCGCACCCAGCAAGACAATTCCGACAGCCTCCAGCGGGTCATCCACAACTTCGATCGGCTTGATCCAGCCTCCGCAACAGGAGTGTCCCTTCGGCGGTGTGACATCGAAACGGAATGTTGCGATCCGCAGTTCCCCGGCAGATGCTTCTGCGGCATGTCCCTGCTCGGGAGCCAGCAGACTCCACCCGGCTGCCGTCGTGAGCAACGTCTGAGCCAGGAAATCACGACGCGAAACATCGGTTGCATACAAAGCCATGATGGTTACTCCCGAATTCTCTTGGATCGGAGATTGTACACAACTGTTGTACACCTAACTAACGGCGACAACAATTCCACCAAGTCAGCAGACGCTTCACGGTCACAATGACTGCGGTGAAAATG
>JBAWWJ010000218.1:0-13918 GCA_037146815.1 Planctomycetota bacterium | reverse complement strand
ATTCCAATCCACCTGCCACGACGACATCGGCGTCGCCCGTTCGAATGGCTTGTACGGCAAGCATGATGGCTTTGAGCCCCGAACCACAAACTTTGTTGATAGTCAGAGCAGACACCGAGGTGGGTAGACCGGCGCGGATCGCGGCCTGTCGTGCCGGGGCTTGACCGACCCCGGCCCCCAAGACATTTCCCATGATGACTTCGTCGACCTGTTCCGGAGCGATACCGCTCTGAGCGAGAGCTGCACGCATCGCGATGGAACCCAGTTCGGGCCCTGTCAGGGACGAGAGTGCCCCCTGGAATTTCCCGATGGGGGTTCGGCAGGCACTCAGAATCATCACGTCAGTCATCGCAACCCCAAAACTATGGCATCCCAAATACTGCCTTCGTGGCGGAAAGTCTGCACCGCCCCAAGCATTCTACGCCCCCTCAGTTGACGGAACCACTGTCACAGGCGATTGTTAGAAGAAGTCTCCGGAATTTTCTTGTGGACCGATCAGATTTTCGAGAATAACCGCGCGGTGCCAGGCATCGATCTGTACAGCACATTGAAACGCAGGAGGGGACGTTGGAAAGTGACGACGGCGACCCGACGGATTCGGGAAAGCTGGTGTCGCCCGAGCGACTCACTGCCGAATCGGTTCGTGCGCTGTACGAGGTTCATGGACGTGACCTGTTGACGTTTCTCGTAGGGGTGCTTCGAGATCGGGATGCCGCGTGGGATGTGAGTCAGATCACATTTCAGCGACTATTGGAGGTGGGGCACCTGGCACGGAACGAAACGGTTCGCGGGTGGTTGTTCAAAGTCGCCTTTCACGAGGCAATGGCGTTTCGACGTAAACAGTCTCGTAGTCAACGGATACAGCGAGAAATTGCGATTGGGATGGATGAAGGACGGGTTGATTTCCAGTCGGCAATGCAGTCGCTGGTTCGGGAAGAAGAAGTTGTCCGGCTGCGGGTTTTGATGCAGCAACTCCCAGAAGAACAACAGTTTGTGGTTCGACAGCGGATTCAGGAAGAGAAGACGTTTGCAGTAATCGCGGATGAATTACAGGTCCCCCTGGGGACCGTTCTGACTCGAATGCGATTAGCGATACAAAAGTTACAAAAATGGTTTGGCCGCGAAGACGCCGGCTGAGCAGAACAGAGGTTGTTCATCATGTCGTCAAAGGTTGACGAAAACCTGAATTGGCTCGCCACGCAATATGTGCTGGGTGAGTTACCCGTCGCCGAACGCGAAGTCTTTGAATCGCGGCTGGCGGAAGATGTTGCGGCCTGTGAAGCTGTGATGATGGCGAGCCGTCTGATGCTGACCGCGCAGTCAATGTCATCGGTTGCGACTGTCGGTCACCCCGTTTCAAAATCGCGTCGTTCCAGTCGTGCAGCATGGACAGCGTTTGCTGTTGCCTGTGTCGCCGTCGCAGTCCTCTGCATGTTCCCGTTTGTACCTGCTGACAAGGTTGATTCAGTCGCCAATCTTGATCCCGCAGCAGTCGAACTGGTTTCACTCTGGCGGACCGGGGATGTCCCTGAAATTGACTCCGATGACGTCGATGAATCGGATGATGACGATGTCGCAGTGCCAGGCTGGATGATTGCTGCTGTTTCGCTGGAAGCACGAGCGAAAGATCCCGGCGGACTTGATCCCGTTGATGGAATTGACGGCTCCTCGGGCAAAGTTCAGGAGAATTAGTCATGCCGCATCGCCTCACAGATTGGTTGCATAGGCGACTCCTTGTTGCCGTAGCGATCATGGCCTGCATTATGAACGCTGGCTTGTGCCTGGCTGACGACAAGGCATCCGAAAAGAATGCCGACAAGACGAAGGATGTCCCGAAGAATGCTGCAAAGGCTGAAAAGATTCGCATTCAGCCAGCGACCACGATCTCTCTGGAACGAGAAGCTGCCGCAATCTTGTTTGCTCGCGAAAATCATCCGGAAATGGCCGCACTGCTGGATGGCCTGAAAAAAAATGCCCCTCGTGAATACCAGGCAGCACTGGTTGATCTGGATCGAGCTGTCGAGCGGATTGGCAAGCTGAAAGACAAATCACCGGACCGACATCAAGTTGAGTTGGCAGAGTGGAAAATCACCTCAAGGATTCGATTGCTGGCCGCACGACTGACCATGTCAGAAGACCCGACAGTGGAAGCAGAACTGCGAGCAGAACTGCGAGAACGTCTGGAACTGCGCCTGGGTGCTCAACGTGCCGAGCGTGATCGATTGCAGGTTCGAGTCACTCGGCTGGACCAGCAGATTGAGGAAATGTCATCCCGTGCGGATGCGACAATTGAAAAGCAATTGGTGGAATTGAGGAAGACGCTTCCGGCGGCCCGAGCGTCGGCCAAGCCTAAAGCGAAGCGACCAGCAACGGACGCAACTGGTGCAAAGGGAGAAAAGACGTGATACAGACCCGATGGACAAATTGGATTCTCACGCTGGCTGTGACGTTGGGTTGTCTCGCCACAGGGGTGAATGCTGGTGACGCAGCCCGAATTGACGAACGGTTCGCGGCGGAAAATGTCACGGAAACTCCTGACTTCCGTCAGCACGTTGTCCCACTCCTGGGGAAACTGGGCTGCAATGGACGCGCCTGCCATGGGTCATTTCAAGGACGCGGCGGACTGCGACTGTCGTTGTTCGGATACGATTTCAAAGCCGATCACGAAGCCCTGGCACTGGGCGAAAAACCTCGTATCAATGCCAGTGCCGCTGCCAACAGCCTGATGTTGCAAAAGCCTTTGCAAGTCGTTCCGCACGAAGGGGGAACTCGGCTTAAAGAAGGAAGCTGGCAACATAAAGTACTTAGCCGCTGGATCGAAGGGGGAGCCAAGCCGATTGGTGCGGAAACTCCCGAATTTGTCCGACTGGATGTTACGCCTGAGGAAATTGTCGCTCGCAAGCGCGGTGAGACATTTGTCTTGAAGGCGGTCGCCGTCTGGTCCAATGGTAACCGTGAAGACGTCACTCCGCTCTGTCGGTTCCAAACGAATAACGATCAGATCGCATCTGTCGATGAAAAGGGTGTCGTTACGGCCACCGGGCCGGGTGACTCGCATGTTGTCGTCTTCTACGACAATGGCGTTGTTCCCATTCAGGTGATTCAACCGGTCAGTGAGAAGTTCGGCCCCAGCTATCCTGCGGTCCCCACTCCCACCAAGATCGATGAACTGGTTGTTCAGAAACTGCGAAAACTGGGCGTGGTTCAGTCGGACCTGTGTACCGACGCCGAATTCCTGCGTCGCCTCAGTCTGGACATGATTGGCACGTTGCCTACCCCTGCCGAAGTTGAAGAGTTTCTCGCCGACCAGTCCCCCGATAAGCGAGCAAAAAAGATTGATGAACTACTGGAACGTCCTGCTTATGCGGCCTGGTGGGCGACAAAGATGTCGGATTGGACGGGAAACAATGCCGGCAAACTGAACAACAACAAATCGGGAATCGATGCGAATACATTGGCGACCGACTGGTACGAATGGCTGCGGACCCGTGTCGAAAAGAATGTCCCTTATGACGAAATCACGGAGGGAATCGTCTTGGCCGTCAGCCGGCTTGAGAATGAAACTTACACTCAATACTGCGAACGAATGAGTGGCTATTACAACAAGGAGCAGAAAGGGAGTTTCGCTGAACAGCCATCGATGACTCACTACTGGATTCGTCGCGAATTCACCAAGCCCGAAGAACGAGCACTCGGTTTCGCTTACACGTTCCTGGGAATCCGCATTCAGTGTGCCCAGTGTCACAAGCATCCATTCGATCAATGGACCAAAGACGACTTTGATCGCTTCAAAGAATTCTTCTCGCGAGCTCAATACGGCAATGCACCTGGCACTCGTGACGACGAGCAGGCAATGCTGACGAAAGCGGGGATTGACCCCAAGAACCTCAAGGGAAATGATCTGGGTAAGGCAATTCGGGAGCAACTCAATAAGGGCGAAGTCATGCCCTTCAACGAATTGTTTGTCCCAGCCCCCAGGAAGAATGCTCAAGTTGTCCGCGATAAGAACAATAAAGGGAACGACAAGAAGCGCCCGCAGGTTGTGGCAGGTCGAACCGCAAAGATTCTGGGGGGAGAAGAGGTCAAGATCGAGGATCTTGACGATCCACGTGAAGCACTGATGGACTGGATGCGCGATGAGACAAATCCCTACTTCGCCAAGGCGATCGTCAACCGTATCTGGGCCGGCTATTTTAATGTCGGAATTGTCGAACCGATTGATGATCTGAGTCTCGCCAATCCACCCAGCAACGAAGCGTTGCTGGATTACCTCGCGACCGAATTCCGCAATCACAAGTACGACCTGAAATGGCTCCATCGAACGATTGCCAATAGCCGAACCTATCAATTGAGCTGGCATGCGAATTCAACGAACGAATTCGACGAACGCAATTTTGCTCGGGCCGTGCCACATCGGCTGCCAGCAGAAGTCGCTTTCGATGCCTTGCAGATGGCAACCATGAGCGATTTCGAAGCTGCTTCGTGGAAGACTTCCATCACTGGACGCGCCATCGGTAACTCAATCGTCGATTCACGAGCCAATGGGCGTGGCAAGTCGAGTTACGCGCTGTCGATCTTCGGCCGTTCGATTCGCGATACTAACTGTGAATGCGATCGTTCGTCTGAAGCGAGTCTGCTGCAGACCGTTTACCTGCAGAACGACACCGAAGTTCTGACGATGATCAGTGGCAAAGGACGCTGGGTTGATCAAGTTGTGAAACGTAATGAACCGGAAAAAGACGCCAAACAGGCTGGACGTGACGTCAAAGAACGTCAGGCGAAGCGACTCGCCGAAGCCGACCTCACGAAGTTGAAACAGCGGTTGGCTGCGGTGGAAAAGAAAGGCAAACCGGAAACTGCAGAAGCGATCAAAAAGGAAATTGCAGAACGCGAGCAAAAGCTGGCCGACGCACCCGCCGACAAACCTGCCGAACAGCAGACTCCAGCAGTCGACATCAAGGAGATTATTCGTCTGGCCTACCTGCGTTCACTCAGTCGATATCCGACTGATAGTGAAACGGAACGCGCCGCCAGGCACTTTGAAGAATCAGCCAACGTCGCCACAGGAACGCGAGATCTGCTGTGGGCGTTGCTGAACACAAAAGAATTCGTCGTCAACCATTGAAGCCCCACATTTCCGGCTTCCGCCCATCGGGTTTGCCCCGATGGAAACATGCCGGTGAATTCAGTGATTCTCAAAATTGAAGTTGGTCAAAACCAGATCTGACACCCATTTCTCAAGGACCCGATTTATGGCCATGCATCGTACCTGTGACGGAATCCAGCGACGCGACTTCTTGCGAGTAGGAGCGCTCGGAGCCTCGGCCCTGACCCTTTCCAGCTACCTGCGAATGTCACATGCAGGTGAAATCAAGAGCGCCAAGGCTCAGTCGGCGATCTTTATCAACCTGGGTGGTGGCCCATCACACATGGATACGTTTGACCTGAAACCGAATGCTCCCTCCGAATACCGTGGGGAATTCAATCCGATTCAAACGAATGTCACGGGGATCGAGATCAGCGAACACTTGCCAAAGCTGGCTCAACAGATGGACAAGTTTGCGATTTTGCGAGGGGTGTCGCATTCCCTCGCCGCTCACGAACTCGGTTCACTCTACGTGAATACGGGAAATCGTCCGCTCCCTTCAATTGAATTCCCCAGTTACGGCTCGGTGATTTCGAAAGAAATGGGTGGGCCTGCCGATCTACCACCATATGTCGCAATGGGATCGGGCCAGCAGAAGGCGGGTTACCTGGGCGTTCGCTATGCACCGCTGAACGCCGGCTCAGCTCCAAAGCCGGGCGTTCCGTACAGTGTCCGCGGGGTTTCGTTGCAGAATGGCCTGACAGTTTCTGATGTCGAAAAACGTCAGGGTTTGCTGAAGGATCTGGATACAACCTTCAAGGGGGCCGAAAAGAATAGCCAATTGCTGGATGGTCTGGATCGATTCGGTCAACAGGCGTATTCGATGATCACTTCAACGCGATCGCGTGAAGCGTTTGACGTCAGCAAAGAATCTCCGGCATTTGCCGAACAGTATGGCAAGACCGATTTCGGGATGAGCTGCCTGTTGGCAACTCGCCTCGTTGAATCGGGCGTGAAGTTTGTCACTTTGAATTACGGTGGCTGGGATACTCACCAGGACAACTGGGTTCGTTTGAAGACCAAGCAACTTCCACCGTTTGATGAAGGTTTGGCAGCACTGTTAAACGGCCTGTCACAGAAGGGCTTGCTGGCTTCAACCTGCGTCTTTGTCACGGGTGAGTTCGGTCGGACTCCGAAGATCAATACGACTCGCAACGGACGTGATCACTATGCCCGCGCGATGTTCATGTTGATGGCGGGCGGGGGGATCAAGCCGGGGCAAGTTCTGGGAGCCAGCGATGAAAAGGCCCTTGGCCCTGTTGGCGATGGTTTCAAACCCGATCACGTTGCGGCATCATTCTTCCACAACATGGGGATTGATCCGCATAAGGAATACCAGACGAATATCGGTCGTCCGGTGATGATCGTTCGCGATGGCGAAATCATCCCCGACCTATTTGCGTGATCGATGCGTACCACGAATCGTTGAACGGATGGCTGGAGTGAAGCGTATTCGCGGTGACTTCGGATTCTTCAGTGATGGGAATGAGCTCGTTGGAAACGTGCTCTACGAGTGACAAGTCTTCTGTTATTTTCAAGGAATTGACCAGATGCGTGGATTGATGCGAACCATGTTGTGTGCCGGAATCGTTGTTGCAATAGCTTTGACAACCGGAACGGCGGAAGCTGCCAAGGAAAAGAAGAAGCCCAATGGCGCAGCGAACCCCGCTTTTGCAATCCCCAAAGAAATCACGCTGACAGCAGATCAGCAGACAAAGCTCGACGCGATTAAGAAGGACGAAGGGCCGAAACTCGTCGAACTCACCGAAAAACTGGACGCAGTTTTGACCGAAGAGCAGAAGACCGCTCGCAAGGAAGCTGCAGCCAAGGCCAAAGCAGATGGCAAGAAGGGGAAGGACGCCGCGGCCGCCGTTGACGAAGCACTGAAGTTGACCGATGAGCAAAAGAAGCAGCGTGCCGAGATTCAACCACAAGTTGCCAAGTTGCAGTTGTCGATCAAGGAGCAGATCCATGGACTGCTAACTGATGAGCAAAAGGCGCACTACAAGCTGCCCAAAGCCAAGAAAGCCAAGTAATCAGGTTTCACATTTACCAAGACTTCTGGCGATGTTGATTTGCTACGTAGTTTGATATCTGACAACTTCTGTTCGAGATCAGGCCGGGGAAGCAGTTGCTTTCCATGGATCGAATGGACTTTGAAACGAAGTCCTGACGCCGTAGATGCAGATCAGTACTTCTTCACTTCCAGCTTTGCGCCCGGATAGTAGTGGTGGACGATCTCTTGTGATTTCTTTCCAATGAGAGCTAAACCTCGCGCTCCCCACTGACAAAACCCAACCCCGTGACCATGCCCACGGCCGTCCGCGCGAATAGTATTTTTTTCCAGATGTAGAGTGAAATGTGGACTCCGAAGAACACCGGGTGGTAATCGCTCTCGAAGTTCAACACCGGTCAGTGCCGCGGTTTTCTTCCCGTCTGAAAACTCAAACCGCGAGATCTTCCCGCTCCCCGGTGGCTCAAACTGGCGGATTGTGACGATCTTTGTGATCGCCCCCTTTTGTTGAACTGCTTTCAAGAACTCATCCTTGCCGATGGACACGATCCAGCGATGGTACTCAGAATCACGACACCCATCGCACGTGACAGGTTTCAGAATATCCACGGCATCCGTGAAGATCTGGGAACCGTCGGTGGTCCGTCCGCCGCAGACTGCCGAATAGTACGTACAAAACAGCTTTCCTCGGTACGTGCAGACGATTCCGTGCGTCGCCGCCACAGCCTGCCGACTTGATTCTGATTCGCCAGCCAGGCGACGACCTGCAGTGAGGTATTCAACCCCCTGATACTTCTGGCTGCGCTGTGACGAAAACAAATCGTAGACCGCGGCGGGGTCGGCGTGCGCCATCTGATAGAAAGCATATGTTCGCGAGACAATTGCCTGTGCCTCACGTGCGGCCGCAGGAAAGGCGGCTGGCATTTCGGAATCGACGACGCTGGCAAGGTACTCTTCGACGGGAAGGACATTGACAGCCGAAACCGATCCGTCTGTACGACGGAACAATCGCATCACGCCACGATACAAATGGTCGTCGACTCTGATGGCTGGAGGTTCTTTGGCAATGACTTCCAGTTGAGTCGCGCTGTACGACTTTTCTCCGATCCTCAGGCCGGTCGCTGTCGGCAGGACGACCGTCGCCGCCAGCGAATCACCCTTGCTGAGTTGCTTCGACGTTCCCAACGCGCGAATCGAATATGGGCCGCGAATTTCCAGTCGAAACGAAGCTACTGCACCCGGGGTGACGTTGACTCGAATGAGTGGTGATTTCGAGGGACTGGCCGAAAGATCAGGTTTGACGTCCGTTTTGGCAGACGACGGACCCACAGACGACGGACCCACAACGGTTCCAGCCTGCGGCGCACGTTTTGTGTTGGCGACACGTGCGGCTGTCGGAGGGATGGCGTGGGGAAGAAGAGGGCGGTGAGCATCGATCTGAATCGCGACCACCGCACAAAACATCAAAACGACCAACGACAACCAGACTCCAAGCGACTTTTGAAAGTCGCCCGGCGACCGATTGTCGTTACTGGCCACATCCGGCTCCGAATCAGTCGTTTCGCAACTTCAGATTCATTTCGGCCAACTGCTGACGAATTTCGTTCAGCGAAGTCACCCCGAAGTTCTTCGTAGCGAGCAATTCATCAGGCGACCGCTGTACCAACTCGCCCAACGTCGTAATCGCCAAGCGTGCCATACATTTGCGTGCACGCACCGACAGATTGAGGTCGGACACAGACCGTGAAAGCATCGCGGCCTCTTGAGGCGACAGATCCGGGGCGATAAACCCGAAACCAGCTGGTGCGACTGCCGCGAACGGATCTTTGGTCTTCGCAGGTTGCAGGTTTTGTCCAACCTGAAGACCGTGTGCGGTCATCAGATCTCGGATTTCTACCAGCGATGTCTCACCGAAGTTCTTTCCTTCCAGCAGTTCGGTCTCAGTGATCTTTGTCAGATCGCCCAAGGTCACGATATTCATACTGGCAAGGCAATTGCGGCTGCGGACCGAAAGTTCGAAGTCAGTCACAGGCCGACTGAGCAGTTGTGCCAGCCGAGCTTCGTTTCGAGCCATGTCATCGTCGTAGTACATCTCGCTCGTGGCTTCGATGTCCTGCATGTACATCTTAGCGCGTTCGTGTGTCGGATCGTATGCCAGAACACGACGGAAGCAGAACGCTGCTGCAGCGTAGTTTCCCTTGTCTTCGTACAGCAGACCCAGATTCATCAGGGCGCCGAGGTGATAGGGAGGGCGGCTGAGTGACTGCTCGTACAGACGAATCGCTTCGTTATCGTTGCCGTAGCGAGCGTTTTCCCCGGCGAGGCGGAACAGCGCCTGACCATGGTGCGAATCCATGTCGACAGCACGTTCAAAGTATTCGATCGCTCCGTAGGTATCCCCACGGTCAGACAGAATGCATCCCATCTGATAGGAATAATCGGCGCGCCGAGCCCCTTCGAGCCCCGCTTGCTTCAACGCCGCTTCAGCCAGATCGAGTTTGCCCTGCATCCGCAGTGCCCCGGCTCGCTTCAGCGTACATTCGACGGGATCGAATCCAGCCTTGGCAGCTGCTGCGAAATTGGCTTCAGCTTCCTTATGCTTATTCAACGAGGATTGCGCCAATGCCAAGCAGTAGAGGGCGGTGCCATCATCGCCGACGCCTGACAATAGACGTTCCGCAATAGTATGCTGTCCAAGGACATACGCACCAATGCCTGCGCGAACGGTCGACCCCGAGGCTCCGCCCCCTTCGACTTCACGCAGCAATGCTTCGATCTCTATCCGGGTCTGCACAACTTGATCGCTTACGACCGAGCGTCGCATCTGCGCCAATTCGTCTGCAGTGACGTGCCCTTTGTTACTTAGGATCGCTCGAATGTTGACGGGTTCCAACGTCTTCAACACAGTCGGTTCAACCTTTCGTACGGGCTTCTTTGCATGTGATGCACGCAACCTGCGGGCGAAAACCTCGCAAGCGGCACCACCTGCCTAATGAATTCTGTCAACCGGAGCCTGAAGATTATATCGTTGCCCTCACAATCTGCAACGCCGTCAAGAAAACAGATGGGAGTCGCTTCAATGTCAGTGAAGTCGGTCGGAATTTAAGGCGGAGCCTTGGATGGCCAGAAATTCCGCACGACGGCGATACAGTGACGCGAAACACTACACCCGAGACAAGACAAGACATAATTGATGTCGACACAACCTCTATTCAGAAAATAGGTTGCGGCAACCTTAAGATTGACAATTGCCGCGAGGGTAACTTTAGCGAAATAAAAGAGGAACGGTGCTCTTTGGAAAAGACTGACGATGGTGCTCAACACGTTGGCCTCGCCTTCCTGTGATCCACTCGCCCTGCTCCTGGAATGCGGGATGGGGGAGACTGCGCTCAAACCTCAGTTTACTGAATCTCTCCAGATTGGCATGGCGATCGCAAATTCCCCGATCGCAATTCTGTCCAGAATGGAGCACGAACAGGAGTGGATTGAGGCTGTGACCGGGATGGAATTTCCCGCGGACGTCGCCTCGTGGCCCCCGTTACGTCCCCTGAATACTCCGGTTATCATTGACGACACAGAAAATTATCCGGAACTGCAACGCCACCCTTTGATTTGTGGCAATCCCGCGATTCGTGCCTGGTTGGCGGTCTCGATCAAGTCATCTGATGGGAAGAATTACGGTTTTCTGTCGGTAGCGGATACATCGCCACGTCCGTTTACGATGCAACAGGTCCGAAGCCTGACACAACTTGCTGGCCAGATTGCCGCACTGCTTGAACTGCATCGATTGAATCGCCAACTTGCGATTCAGTTGATTGAGGCCAATCGGACTCGTGACATGTTGGGGGCTGTCATCGACAGCATTGACGACACGTTCACCGTCAAAGATCGCGAAGGACGCTTTCTGCTCTACAATAAAGCAGCTGCGATACGATCCGGAATTCATGCTGCCGATATCCAGGGGAGCGACGCCTGTCGTCTGCTTGACGCTCAGCAACTCTTACAGTCGCAAGAATCAGATCGCCGCGTGATGGAGACTGGCCAACCAGAGACGATCGAGACGCGTGACGACTCAATGTCAGGCCCCCGAAACTATCTGACCACAAAAGCTCGTTACATCCGGCGTGACGGACTGGTGGGTGGAGTTATCACCACTTCCCGGGATATCACCGAGCGAGTTCGTGCTCTCGATTCTGTCCGCCACAATGAAGAACGGTTTCGCAAACTGGTGGAAAATGCCTGGGATGCTTCAGTGGTCGTTGACCATGCAGGCTGCATCCTCTACGCAACCCAGTCGATCCAGCGTATTCTGGGGCTTCAAACAGCGGATCTGATTGGTCGTCAGGGTATGGAGTTTATTCATGTCGATGACCGCAACCGGACCCGGAAGGAACTGGCAATTCTTTCGGCCCGCCCGCATGAACCACGGTGCATTCAGAATCGGATTGTTCTACCCGATGGGGTTCGCTGGCTGGAGATGGTCCTGACGAATCTTCTGAACGACGCCGACATTCAAGGTGTCGTCATCAATGTTCGCGATGTGACGACGCAGCATCGGATCGTTCAGGAATTACAACAACGCGATGCCTTGCTCCAAAAACTCTCGGAGCAGGTACCAGGAGTGATCTATCAGTTCCGGCAATACCCCGACGGGCGAAGTACTTTCCCATACGCCAGCGAAGGAATCCGGCAGATCTACGAAGTGACTCCTGAACAAGTCCGTGAATCCGCCGAGCCTGTCTTTTCCATCATCCACCCCGACGACTTTGACATGGTTGTGCAAAGTATTCAGTTGTCGGTGAAAACCATGGAGCCGTGGCAATGTGAGTATCGAGTGAACTTGCCGGTTCAGGGAGTACAGTGGCGTGAAGGCCATTCGGTACCCGAGCGTCTGGAAGACGGCAGCATTCTCTGGCACGGCTACATTTACGACATCACTGCCCGTCGTCAGGCGGAAGCGAATCTTCGCGAAAGTCAGGCTCGACTCCAGGCCATCTTTGACTCAGAGCCGGAATGTGTAAAGCTGATCGATTCGGAATGCCGCCTGCTGGATATCAATCCCGCGGGGTTGCGAATGATCGATGCCGTTTCTATCAACCAGGTTCTCAACCGCAATGTCCTGAATCTGATTGTTAACGAATACAGGGAAGCGTTTCAGAAGGCGTTGGAAGAAGTCTTTGCCGGTGGTACGACGCGAACCGAGTTTGAAATCGTAGGCCTGGCGGGGACTCGACGATGGATGGAACAGTACGCAGTCGGACTGAAAGATCCGCACGATCCCACTCGCGTCGTACAGATGCTGGCCGTCGCTCGAGACATCACCGATCGTCGGAGATCGGAACTGGAACTTGCGCGAGCACGATTGAAGGCAGAAGCAGCCAACAATGCGAAAAGCGAATTTCTGGCGAACATGAGCCATGAAATCCGGACGCCGCTCACAGCAATCCTGGGTTATACGAATCTGCTTACCGATGAATCCGGCGACCCCCTCTCGCCGGAACGTAAATCCGAAGCGATCGAAACCATTCGACAAGCGGGCGAGCATTTGCTCACGGTCGTCAACGATATTCTGGATCTATCCAAAATCGAAGCCGGGCAAATGCTGGTCGAGCAGATCGACATTTCGTTCCCTGATCTCCTGCACAGCATCGACTGCCTGATGAGACCTCGCGCCGTTGCCAAGGGACTTTGGCTCAAGATGATCTGCGATAGTCCCATTCCTTATCGTGTAATTACCGATCCTACCAGGCTGCGGCAGGTCTTGATGAACTTGCTCGGTAACGCGATCAAATTCACCGAACAAGGAGGAATCACACTGCGTTTCAACGCCTCGCCGCACGGTGAGAAGACATTACTGCGTATGTCGATTGAGGACACTGGAGAAGACATTGCTGCGTATGTCGATTGAGGACACTGGAATCGGCATGTCACCGGGGCAGGCCGAACGCCTGTTTGCAGCGTTTGCTCAAGGGGATTCAACGGTTACCCGTAAATACGGTGGAACCGGATTGGGTCTGGTGATTTGTCAACGCCTTGCTCGGTTACTCGGCGGCGATGTTGAACTCGTCCGGACACAGTCTGGACTCGGATCGATCTTCACAGCCTCGGTCGTGGTCGATCAGGTCGCTGGCTGCAGCCTGATTCAAGAGTTGAATTCTGTCACGGTGCCAACGGCTCACGAACAGCCAGTTCAGCAGATTCGCCTGAACGGAAGAGTCCTGCTTGCCGAAGATGCTCGTGAAAACCAGGTCTTGATCTCGTTCCTGTTGCGAAGAGCCGGTGCCGAAGTCGACATCGCAGAAAATGGAACGGTCGCTTTGGAAATGATCGAAAAGGCCGCATTGCGAGATTGCCATTACGACCTGCTGCTGACGGATATGCAGATGCCGGAAATGGATGGCTACTCGTTGGCTCGTCACCTGCGAACGGTCGGAAGTACGCTGCCGATCATTGCCCTGACAGCCCATGCGATGGCCGAGGATCGTAAAAAATGTACCGATGCCGGGTGCGATGATTACGCCAGCAAACCGATCGACAAGTCGATTCTGTTATCGCGTTGCAATCACTGGATCGGACGCACTGGCGGGAATTCTGTTCTCCCCGCCACCATTCAATCCACCGAAACTCGCTGACGCCAATTGAGCTCTCGTTCTGATCGTAGAGCTGGGCATGATGTAGGGTGGGACCAGTGGCTGCTCTTCCCTGCGTCTCTGCGTTAAATTCTTCCGCGTAAATATAGAGGAATTTAACGCAGAGAC
>JBAWWJ010000217.1:0-13921 GCA_037146815.1 Planctomycetota bacterium | reverse complement strand
CTATGGACGCCACCCGCTCGGACAGAATCTTTTGCTAGCCAGACGCCTGGTTGAAGCAGGCGTGAGGTTGGTCAATGTCGTCGCCTGGACGGGGCTGGCACCGGGCGAAAAGTTCATGAGTGTTGAAACGTGGGACATGCACGGCAACGCGGGAATCGACATTTTTGCCAATGGCTGGAACGGACTCGGCTGGGCACTCCCTAAATGCGATGAGGCTGTCTCGGCCCTGTTAGAAGATCTGCAGGCGCGTGGAATGCTCGAAAGTACCTTGGTGGTACTCGTCGGTGAATTCGGACGGACGCCGCGGATCAGCAGAGGTGGCTCGGCCATCGGCCGGGACCACTGGCCGAATTGCTACTCGGCGATGGTCGCAGGTGCCGGGGTGAACGGAGGAACCGTCTACGGAACGAGTGACCAGCAGGCCGCCTATGTGAAGGATCGACCGGTGACTCCGGAAGACTTTGCCGCGACGCTGTTTCACGCCATGGACATCCCCCCCGAAACGCGGATCAGCCCGGATGGATTCACACGCCCCGCCAGTACCGGCCAGGTCATCCATGAGTTGTTCTAGAGCGGCCCCCTTTTTGTGGGTCCGATCAATCAGCCTGAACTCGCTACTGCAGGGTGATAACCGCGGGCTAACGACGCTTTATGGCACTTGGGCTCACAGAAGCTGATTCGCAGGTTCAGCGCCTGACAAGAATGGACACGAACAGCCCGCAATTCAGTATTCCGATGCCAAGGAGCAACATCATGAACGCGAAGTTAAACTCCTTGCTCCAACTCGGACATCGACCTCTCAATCGACAAAGCATCGGCTTGCCACCACCTCCGACGACACCTTGTCTCCAGCCATAAACCTTGCATAGCCCAATGGATGTGAATGTCATCGCTGCGGCAAGCGGTGGTAGCCAGTCTGATACGGCAATCATTTGTCGCCTCGCGTCAGGAAAGGTGCCTCGTGAGGTGCACGCGGACCTCGCGTTACCATCACGGCTGAATCTTGATTTCAAGAGTTTCTGTGGAAAGGATTCGTTGGTATTCGCTGCCAGGCAATTTTCCGACAAGACGAATTTTGATTGCCGTGACCTCGGCGGGAAAGTCTCGGACAGGAAACACCAACGTTGACGTCGTGATGCCTTTTGGAAGATAGAAAGTATTCGGCTCCAAAAATGGAGACTGGTGGACCGTATGCGATTGCTGAATCAACACTTTTCCATCAATGGATGTCACCACAACTTCCAGGCCATCAAACGCGGAAGCAAAATTCGAGCGGACAACCAGATCGTTATCGGTTTGGTTATTGAGACGAACTTCGCACTTGAACAGCGTATCGATCGCTGATCGCTGCGCGGACGCCTTGGTGAGAATCAGCGAAACCGTTGGCCGCGGGACATCAGCAGATAATGGCCTGCTCGCGACGAACACCAATGCAATGACAGCAACAAGTGACGAAATGGAACGCAAACTTCGGAATGACATCGCATGAAACTCCGTGATTCGATTTCGAATGAAACCGCAGCCAACTGCTGTGGGTGACACAGGGGAACGGTAGTACAATAAGCATACATGCTCCCATGGTCTGTTGCATCAACGGTTAGAAGTGACCATTCAAAACGGCCCCACCAGAGGGTAGGGGTGCTTTGCGAAAGTGGTTCGACCGGTTGGTCCAGAGGGAAGCGGCTTGCCACGAAACCGATGGCGTACGCAGAGGCTGGAACCATTCGAATGAGAGTACAAAATGAATCCACAGTGATACGAACAACTCTCTCCCGCCACGATATTTGACACAACCAATTTTGCAGAAGCGACTTGCAGCAATCAGATGCATCGCGACGTGCCGCGTAAACCAATCTGGACGCATCGTAAGGTTTCTGCAAAACTTCGCGCCATCCCCCGATCCCCTTTTCAATTTGTGCAGGGAAGCCGACATGAGCGTGTCTGTTGTCGTGCCCATTTATAATGAAGTTGAGAACATTTCATTGCTGCATTCCGCTGTGACGGCGGTGATGCAGAAGCTTGGGCAGCCGTACGAATTGATTCTGGTCAACGACGGATCTAAAGATGGCTCAGGTGCTGCCTTGGAAGCTCTCGCCCAGTCTGATCCTGCGGTTCGTGTCATCGAATTTCGCAAGAATTATGGCCAGACTGCGGCCATGCAGGCGGGAATGCAGGCAGCCAGTATGAATTCCATCGTGTTGCTGGACGGCGACCTGCAGAACGATCCAACCGATATCCCGATGCTGCTGGCGAAGCTCGACGAGGGATTCGATCTTGTTCATGGCTGGCGAAAGAATCGTCAGGATACGTTCATCAATCGCAAGCTCCCCTCCAAGATCGCCAATTGGCTGATTTCCAAGGTGACGGGGTTTCCCGTGCACGACCTGGGCTGCACCCTGAAAGCGGTTCGAACCGAGATTGCTCATGAACTGCAACTCTACGGGGAGATGCACCGGTTCATCCCGATCCTTGCCCATTGGCGAGGTGCTCGCTGTGCTGAAGTCGTCACGAATCATCATCCGCGACGCTTTGGGCAATCCAAATACGGAATTTCCCGAACGACTCGAGTCATCCTGGATCTGCTGACCGTCAAGTACTTCATTCAGTACGTAGTCAGTCCGATGAAGTTATTCGGTTCAATCGGTCTGCTCAGTCTGTTGACCGGTTTCATTTCGGGCGTGGCGACCGTGTGGATGAAGGTCGAGCAGGGAGTCGACATGACGGGAAATCCGTTGCTGTTATTGACAGCAATGTCCGTGATGATGGGAATGCAGTTCCTGTTCTTCGGGATGCTGGGTGAACTCTGCTCGCGTATTTATTTCGCGACTCAGCATCAGACGAACTACACGATCCGAAAGACATTCAACTTCGACAAACAGTCAATCTCCATGAATCAGGACCGACGGGCCGCCTGATCGCGTGCCACGACTGCAATCGCGCAAACCATCTCGTGCCGAACGAGGCTTATTGCCAAGCCAGGAACTCCCTTCGGCGAAGAACGCCGAAGATCGCGATTCGAAACATGACAACTTCGACAGCAGAAGCCGCCCGATCGACTCACTTCAGCCGAGTCACTTTGGGAATCTGATTTCCCAGGAATTGTAATGAATGTCGAGCTAACGTGTTCCGCGCGAACCATCATATTTCTCCTGGAAATTGCGGACATCAGAATGACGTGCCGGTGAAACGATCCGGTCAGCATTCAAATCGTGGGCCACGTTGCTGCTTTCCTCTGAAACGACTATCAAGCGCGGGCGTAAGCTCATTTCTGTTTGAATCTCAGGTCCGCGAACCATGGCCCGTCGCTCGTGGCTGATGATCATTGTGATCAATTCGATCCTCGGTAGTCTGGGATGCGCAACAACTCCGTACCATTACAGCCGTTTTCATGACGAAGCGTCATCGCTCGAGGCACGACAGGCGGTCCGGTTTGAATATGGGAAACCGCATCGCGGACTGGATCGGGCTGCGTGGATTGTCGCGTTACCAAGCCGCATTCTGCCATTTCACCCGAAGGTGAACAGCCATAAGCTGTCACAAGAGACTGCAGAGAAACTCGAACATTACCTTGAAGCGAACGATCTAACAGACGTTCTCGTTCGCGTGAATCAGTACGACCCTGTCGGCGAATGGCAGCGGATGCGGGAAAATTCGCGGATTGCATTTGGATGGAAATACACGTTTGGCACTGCGAACTGGCTGGGATACACGTTAATTCCGAGTCGGGTATTCGGTGGAGACTATTACAATCCGTACTCGAACAGCTTGTCTGTGAATTCCGACGTACCAGCAATTCTGATCACAGAGGCAGCCTACGCGAAAGACATCCATTCTCGCGCGTTGCCCGGAACGTATGCCTCGATCAATCAATTCCCAGTTCTGACACTGTGGCGGTATACACGCGCCGTCAATGACTCGCTGGGATACGCCCGCCATCAAGACGACTGGGACCTGGAGCGAGAGACCTGTGCGACGGTTTTTCCCATGCTGGGGATTCAGGCTGCGCTGGGTGGACATACAGCGACCGGGCTGGTGATGGTGCTTCCCTCAATCACGGTTCCGATCGCGATGATTGGTGGGGCAGTCGCCGGACATACCGTCGGTCAAACCGTGATTGCGAAACGAGAACACGAAATCGAATCCAGGAAATCAACGCGGATTCCGCTGAATTCGAGCGAAGCAGAAACGGGCGACAGCGAATCCAAAACGCAGCTCGTGGGATTTACAGAGAGTCCGCCGGATGAAAAACCGAAGAGACGTCCCTGAAGCTGTGATGCCTTTCAGACCCGCAATGTGCAAGACGACAATAAGATCGACTTGCCCTCGAACGATATCGAGGGCGATTGCCGGTCTCTCAATGCCGTCTGCTGATGGGGCTCAGCTTGGCAGCAAGGCAGCCAGATCTGCGTGCGGGCGGGCGATGACGTCGGCCAGGATCAGCTTTCCACCCAGGCGTTCTACAGTCTGACGTCCGACTTCAATGGCAGTCTGAACCGCAGCGACGTCGCCGCGGATCATGATCGTCACGTAAGCCGCGCCGATCTTTTCCTTGCCAGCCAGCGTCACGTTGGACGACTTCAGCATGTCATCTGTGGCATGCAGTGCGGCGACAAGACCTTGAGTTTCCAGCAAACCGAGAGCGTTGGTCGTGGTCATGACATTCTCTTTGGGAATTCGCGAATCGTAAACACCAAGTAACGGACTGAATGCCGGCTTTGAATTCGCCAGCTTGCGAGTTTCTTCCAGGGGGGCGGCCATCACCGAAAACATGGCCGAACTCCCCATGCGTTTGGCCAGTTCCATCCCGTGCTCGGCCGCAGCCCGCACGTCTGCAACAGACCCGATCAATTTCAGGCACTGGGCGGCTCCATCGGTACTTTCGATTCCGATGATGTGAATGTTGGCCATCTTCGAGCAGGCATCTGCGACGATAAATGACGGCGCGAGATTGCTCACTTCCAGCAAGGCCAGGCTCAGCGAGTCACTCATCGTCATTCCTTCCGCCAGCTGCGGTTCTTGATTGCAGGAGCCGAAAATTCGCCGACGAGAACGGCGTTACTTTCAGCGTTGATAAGTTCGGGACATCAAAGACAGCATCGGGCCAGCGGCCACCCGATGGTGCAACTCTATCTTGCTTCAACCCCTCAGGCTGGCACGAGACGTTGCAAAAGATCCACATTCTGATGAACCGGGGCGAATGGGTCAACTTTGCCGACTGAGCCGATCGGGCAATCTGCAGGTTTGCCGTTGAAATCCGCAGAATCGTCACAGTCGGGCTGCCAAATGGTCTCAGATCAGTTCGCCGCAATTCGTAATTTGACCAAGCGGCACATTGACGTAGGGTTGGCTTGAGATGTGACGGTGCAATTCGGCAGCAGATGACAACATCACCTGCCAGACGACGAGGCCGCGACGGAAATTCCCGTCGCAGCAATTTGGTGCCTTCTACTTCGGCCTTCGAAGTGGATGAGACGAGTGATATGACTCTTGTAGCAGACATCCCGATGCTGGAAGCGTCCATGCCTTCTGCGTGGCGTACGGAACCCGTACCGCCTCGTCCAGATGCTCGACCTTCGCGGATCCACTCGTCCGAGTCGACGCGTGCCCTGCTCGGCCTGCTCAAGTTGTCTCAGACCGCCGCTCGTGAGATGAGCAGTCCCGCTGATGATTCCACATTCGCTGGTGTGATCAGCAAGGGAGTATTACGCAGTCTGCTGGGAACTTTGCATCATCGACACACATCCACACTGAAACACAGTCGCCGAGTTGCGTTGCTGGCGTTCGGCCTGGCGAACCATCTGGGCTGGGACGGCAGACAGTTGCGCATCCTGGAAGTCGCGGGACTGCTGCACGATATCGGCAAGATTGGTGTCCCGGATACAGTTCTCGAAAAGCCGGGGCGATTGAGTCCCGAAGAAATCGAACTGATCACTCTGCACAACAATGTCGGCTTCGATGTGCTGCAGGCCTGCCGAGTTGACCGGCAGATTCAAGAGATTATCAGTCAGTCTCAGCAAGCGTACTGCCCTGACCTGGATGCCGCGGGAGTTCAATGTCCGGGGAGCGAATTGCACATGGGTGCTCGCATCCTGGCGGTCGCCGATGCCTACGATTCACTCGCCACAGAACAACCGCACCGCCGGGCCAAAGCCCATCAGGAAATCATGGCGGTTTTGACCGAAGGATCGGGAACGCAATTCGATGCCAATGTCGTCAGCGCTCTGGCTCGCTGGGTTCAAAAAGATGGTGCACCACTGGCGGCTGCCCCAGATGACATGGATTCGGGTGCTGCTTCACCCGTCGAAGTGCGTGAAGCGGATTCCGTCGGCCTGATGTTCTCATACCTGCACACACTTGAACGACTGTACGACGGATTCCACTTGGTGGACACCGAAGGCAAAGTGCTGATCTGGAATCGCCGTGCCGAACGACTGCTGGGGCGGACCGCCGAAGAGATGCTGGGGCAACGCTGGTCACCGCAACTGCTGGGATATCGTCATCTGGATGAACGACCGATGACGGCAGCGGAAACACCGATGCTGCGTGCCATTGAAACGGGCCGGACGTCACTGCTGCCGCTGATGGCGATGCACGGGAACGGGCAAGCGGTTCAGATGGAACTGCAATCCATGCCGCTGTTCGATGAACAGGGACGATTACAAGGAGTGGCTGAATTCTATCGCGACTTGTCGCGTAACAGCGGCAAGAATTCCAGCAATTTCCGCGACCTGAAGCTCGCTGCCACTCGAGATGCATTAACGAACGTCGCCAATCGCCGGGAACTGGAAAACCAGTTGGCAGCGATGATGGAAGGGTTCACCGACCGATCACGCGAACCGTTCAGTGTCATCTTCGTGGATGCAGACCACTTCAAACGCGTAAACGACACTTACGGACACAGCGTCGGCGATCAAGTACTGATCGACATGGCACGACTTCTGACCCAGGAAACGTATTCCGGCGAAGTCGTCGGTCGTTACGGCGGTGAGGAATTCGTCATTGTCTGTCCCGACACGAACATCGAACAGGCGTTTCGCCGGTCCGAGCGACTACGGTCGACACTCCGAAAGGCAGTGATCGGCGGCGTTGACCGATTGAGTATTACGGCATCGTTCGGGGTGGCACAATCGGAACCCGGCGACACCGTTGATTCCTTGATTCGGCGCGCTGACAAAGCGCTGTATCAGGCGAAGGATCAAGGACGAGATCGCACATGCTCGTTGACGAATGCCGACCTTCAGAATGCCAGTAAGCCTGCTGCCAGGGTCAAGAAAGAAGAAGTCGAACCGTTCCTGTTCGAGAGTCGCTTCAGTTCGGTCGTTTCTTCCGACATGATCGCTTGTAAGCTCGGTGGTTTCGTCAACGATCAGAAGGCAAAACTTTCGACGGTCACAACCGAACGGGTGGTGATGTTGATCGGAAATGGAGGGTTGCTCTCGGCACTCAATCCGTTCAGCCAGGAAATTCCGGTGGAAATCGACCTGGTGATGAACGGATTGTCAGACGCGATTGCCAAACGAGGCGTTCCGAAAATCCATTTCTACGTCAAGATTCGCCCGCGCCGCTCCATCCTCGATTCAACGGCGTTCCATACCCGAGCCACTCAGTTGATGAACGACCTGAAGAAGTACTTCTCGACTGACTGAACTCGTGGATTTAACGTTGAATCTCAACCGTAGAGTTTGTTCGCTTCTGCGTGGTTGATCTTCTTTGCCTTGATCCGCCCCCCCGACAGTTTCTCGCCATCGGGATCGATGTAGACTCGGCCGGTCGCCCCTGGCTTAACACTCATGACGTGGATGTTGAAAATAAACGATCCATCCGTCGTCGCCTGGAACCAGTGCACGTTGTCCTTCACATCGGTCACGGTGGAATAGGTCCCCGGTCCAAATGTGCCGTCGATGGTCGGACGGATGATCATGTGCATCTTGTCGTCTTCCAGGCGGTCAAAGTGACGACCGTGAAAGTTCCCTTTCAGGATCAGGAACGCGGTGGCCATGTTGTCGTGGCCGTGTGGTACGACAGATCGGTCCTTGTTGAGTGCGAAGACTTGATTTCCATAGACCAGCGTCGGATGCCCTTCGATCTTCGGCATCTTGGGACGCAAGCTCAGTTCCCCTCGATCCTGAAACTTCACATCTTTTGTCAACGCGTCGAAATCGATGAACTTCAGCATCTCGGCAAGATCGACTTTAGCCAGCAGTTGTTCGACCTGCTTCATCCACTGCACTTGTTCGAGCTTCTTCCCCTTCAAATCCAGACTCATCGCATTCAGCTCAGCCAGCCACTTGGAGGCAATCAGCTTGACTTCGTCTCCGAAGGCATTCCGGGAAAACAACGTATCGATTAGCGACCACGTTAACAGTGACCCAAGAGCTTGCTGCTGAAAATCGCGACGCGTCAGAGATTGCATGTCGAGTTTCCTTGAAGTGAATGTCCCGAAAGATGACTGGAGAACGAGAAATCGCGGCCGCAAGAATATAATCCAATTCGATTGACAGCGTAATACAGTAACATCGTCTTTTCAAAACGAAGAGCAACAGCCTCGATGGCTCAAGGCGGCTGTGATTGCCTGATTTCGTCACAGGAAGTTCGTCACTCATTTAGCAATCCCGGTTCGCCTGCCACCGTTTGCATCGCCGCGACGCAGAACGCGATGTGTTCATCGACGTCCACGCCGGGTGCGAGGACCACGAGGTTTGGAGGGTGCCACGGGAGTCCTCGACAAGGCCGTGGCAGGAATCACCTGTGGTACCAAAACCAGTTCGTGACCGTTCGCATAGAGAATGTCGATAGCAGATCTGGCTCGGGACTGTTGACCATGTGGTCCAAATCTTCGAGACGAAGCAATACGTTCGTATCAAGAAGAATTCTCATTCGCCTCGTCCAGCATAGATCGATTCTCGACTGTCGTCGAAATGACCGCTTCTGATCCCGTGTCGCTGAATCATGGCATCAAGTCTTTGCATGAACTCCACGTGCGACTGCGTTGTGTGCCACTGCTCTGGGATATGTTCGTGTCATTCTGAGCATTGCCCCGCCGAACTGTCACTTTACGATGCATTCGCCGCTGGGAGCAATCCCAGTTCGGCTGCCACCGTTTGCATGGCCGCGACGCAGAACGCAATGTGTTCGTCGAGTTCCACGCCCAGATCTGCCGCACCGCGAGTGATGTCTTCGCGATGGATCGATGCCGCAAACGTCAGTGTTTTCAGTTTCTTCTTCACACTCGAAGGAGTCAGCCCTTCCAGTCGTGGAGGGCGAACCAGAGCACAGGCCGTGATGAATCCGCACAATTCGTCACAGGCGTAAAGTGTCTTGTCGAGTCTGGAGACTCGCGGGCAGTCGGTCAGGTAGTCAGCGTGCGACTTAATCGCATAGATGATTTCGTCGGAATAGCCACGCGATTTCAGAATCGCGGCTCCCTGGAGTGGATGGTCAGGTGGATCTGGCCAACGCTGATAGTCGAAGTCGTGTAACAGACCCACGGTCCCCCATTTCTCTTCGTCCTCACCAAACTTCCGGGCATAGGCTCGCATCGCCGCTTCGACCGCCAGCATGTGCTTGATCAGGCTTTCACTCGTCGTATATTCCCGCAACAGGGCAAGATCTTCAGATCGACTCATAGTGACTTCCAGTGGGTGAGTTGAACGGGTTTGAAAAGACGACTCCAAAGTTCGACCGGTAGAGTATCACGAAGAAAACCGGCTCAGGAATCGATAAACAATCGCAGAGTAAAATTTTTGACGGACCTTTGGACAAGATCATTCGCCGAACGCGTTTCTTGTACGACTCTTTCATTCGCGACGGGTGCTTTGCGAAGGAAGCCCCGGAGCTTGCGAATTCGCGATTATCCACACTGCAATTGTCATCGACCTCGATCGACGTTCAACCGGGACTTCCCTTCAGTCCAGTCCCGGCCACCCTGCCGAAAGTAGTCTTCACGCTCCTGCGTGAAGATAGCCGTTTGCAATTGGGCGCCTGATGTTCATCGCATGTATGACTGCCAGGTCTTTAAGAAAAGGAGACCTTCGGTCGGCGGTTTCGGCGGGGTCGGGAGACCCGCGCCGAACAAAGTCCAGGGTTAGGCCAGGGCCTTTTCGGCAACGGCGAGTTCTTCGTAGCGGAGGCCGTAGCCGAGGGTGTGGATGAGTTTGGCGGCTTGGTTGAGTTCGGCTTTGGGATCGACGTTCCAACTCGCCCCTCCTTCTTTCACACTTCTTCCTTCACTCTTCCAACTTCCCGCAAGGCGGGCTCGCGTCAGGTGGATGTCGGCGAGGAAGAGCGGCATCGGGCCGCGCTCGGCGATCTGCTGGGCTTCGGCCAGGTGCTTCTGGGAGAGGGCGGGCTCGCCGCGGACGAAGTGGTAGAGCGAGGCGGTCAGCAGGCCGCGGGGAAGTTCGTGTGTCGTACCTGCGGCGCGGAGGCCGTTGACGGCGGCGGCGACGTGCGGCAGGTCGAGCGTCGGCTGCGGGAGCGAGTTCGCGAGGATCGCCCGGATCAGCCCGACGCGGGCCAGCGTCAGGTGATCGAGGGCGATGTTGAGGAGCGAATAAGTCGGCAATCCAGTTCTTCGCTTGATTACAGTCGTCGCTCGGCGTTCGACCTCGGCGAGGGCTGTAGCATGGGCGTCTCGCCCATGTCTGCCTGCCACGGGCGGGACGCCCGTGCTACGGTGACCAACCCAGCGCCAATTCTCCAAACCGGCCGCCTGCGGGTTGTTCAACACATATTCCATCGCATGGAAAAGGTCATCCTCATCTCGAATCAAGTGGTCGTAATACTCCGACTGCCAGATCGTTCCCGTCTTGCCGACGATCTGGCCGATCTTCCTCGATGTAAACGACTTCCAAGAATGCAAGATCGACTCCAGCGAATGTTCCGGCCGCGGTCGAACCACGACATGGACATGGTTCGGAATGACACACCAGGCAAACAGGTCGTAGCGCGTGCCGTCGAAGTGCAACAACGCATTCTGAACCAATTCCGCGACATCATCTCGCATCATCCAACACGCGCCCTGACGCTGGTTCAGGAACGCTTCCACCTTCTCGGAAAACAAAACCTGTAAGCGATCGGCTTCGGCGGGCGACAACTGACCCGATTTTTGCATCGCGGCCTGGATGAGTTGCTCTCGTTCGATTCGCCAGCCTTCGAGGACCTGTTTGGGAACCGAGTCGGCCAGTCGGAAGGTCACGGCATAGATCGCACCATCCTGCCGCCAATGCGGCAGATTGGCTCCCTGCCGGATATGAAAGCCTTCCGTAGCATGGGCGTCTCGCCCATGTCCGCCTGCCACGGGCGAGACGCCCGTGCCACGTTTTGAATCGGGGGACAGGGGCGAGACGCCCGTGCTACGGGAAAGGTGCTGCCACGCGGCCTGTTCGGCGGGGGCCAGCAGCCAGTCGCAGTAGCGGAAGCCGCCCAGTGAATAGAGCAGGTCGAACTGAGGCTGCCTTTCCTGCTGCATCCGTTCGGCCTCGGCGAAGAGAGTGCCGGCTTCGGCCCGCTGGCCGGACTGGTGCAAGGCATCCGCCGCCGTGGTGCGACACACCATTCGCTGGAACGCATCGCCGCTCTGGTCGGCGTGGGTGATCGACTGGCGGGCGTCGGTCACGGCGTCCGGCAACCGGCCCAGCGTCATCTCCAACTCGCTCAGGTTGCTGGCGATGATCGCGGCGCTTTTCCAAACCTTCTGCTGCACCCGCATCTCCAACCCGGCACGCATCGGTTGCAGCGCTTCGGTCAAGCGGCCGAGGGCACGGAGGCGGAATGCGGCCGCGTTCAGCAGCCATGCCTGATCGGCTGCGGTCAGGTTCGGCGACACCTGGCTCCACGGTCCGGAACGTAGCGCGGGCGTCCCGCCCGTGAATGGCTCAGACAGTGGCGCCGGTGTCTCGCCTTTGGAAGGCGAACATGGGCGGGACGCCCATGCTACGGGTGACGACTCGAAGAAGGCCGCCACCGCCGCGAGGTCGGCCCCGATCGCCCCGAGTTTCTTCGTGCTGTAGAAGCCGTCGCTCCCGCCACCGCAGAGGATGCGGTCGAAGTAGACCTTCTCGCACGCCTCCTGCTGTCGTCCGGCGAGGCAGCCGTGGGTAACGGCTTCGTAGAGCGGGGCCAGGCCGTCGAGGCCGTCCGGGCGGTGCGGCTTCGTCGTCTCGCACAAATAGTCGAACAGCCGCGAGTGGGCCGCCCGGAACGCCTCTGGCTGGTCCCGCTGCAACTGTAATGAAAAATACTCGCGGATCAGCGGGTGGGCGTCGATCGCGTCGGCCGAGACGGAGAGCAGTTCCACCTCGCTCAGCCGTTTCACCGCGATGTTCCACTGGTGGCCCCGGTTGGCTGCTTTGAGCCTACCGGGGTCGCAACGCGACGAGAAGCTTACCGTAAGTATCGAAACATTTTCAAAGCTTTTTGCGACTACGTCACCCCGGACGTGTGGCCGGGGCTGGACTGAGGCTTTGCGAAGGAAGACCCGGAATTTGCGAATTCGTGATTGTCCACACTCCAATTGTCATCGATGTCGATCGACATACAACCGGGACTTCCCTTCGGTCCAGTCCTGGCCACCCTGCCGTGCAAGGTTGGGTTTACGAGAGGCGGACTTGCAGCATGCCTACCTAACATTCCTCATATGAACCAAGACGATGAAGCAGCGTCTGGGCAACGCCGATCCAGTTCTCACCACCTTGAAGCCGCAACATGAGGCGCATAGATAAATAATATTACTGATGCGGTTGCACACACGAGCGGAGAGTGATATCCTGATACACCCGTACGCTGTCGCTGCTCAAATTAAGGCGATCTTTTAAACTCGTGTTGGGTCAAGACAACGCCGCCTGCGCCAGTGAGGGTTGAAGGAGTTCAGCATGAAATTGATGCTCAGACTTGCGCTGGCTATGTATGTGGGTGTCTCCATTGGTGCCCTTCAGACAGTTGATTGGACTTCAAAGGTTCATGCCTGTGCTCCAACTGGAAATTACGTGCTCACCGTAAACGGCATATCTGATTGTACCGGTGCCGATGGTTACGTATGCGATTGCAAAATCAATGCAGGCGGGACCTATTACAGTGGAAGCCTATCGAAGTTGGTTGCGAATGCTCCCGGATCAGATCAGACAGGTGAGCCCGCAAATCCTGAGGGAGGTGAGCTTTCGTGTACCAAAAAGTGACGTGCAAATTCATAGCCACGGTCCCTGTTGAGTGCGTGAGGACGCTTCTTGTTGGGCCGTTTACTTGCACTGGAGATTTTGCCTTTTTGCCATGTAGTCTTTTTGCTCCCGTAATTCCGAATGCCTGGGGGACTATTCGACAAGCCTCCACTTGTGATTAGCAAATGGCACCGAGCACCCGAGAGCTATTGTTGACCCTCAGCAAACTGAGGTACAGTTATTCGACGTCGATCCGTCAATGTTCGAGGCAGGCGTAGATTTGCGACAATCAATTTTGATTTTGTTGCCCCTCACGCAATCTCCCGGTTGCAGAGCGATTTCCACAGCAGCCTGTCGTTAAAACTTTGGTGATCTGGAAATGAACGTTGATCGCATTGGGATCAGTGTAATTCTTGTGCTCTGCTGCATATGCAGCTGTGCCATAGGCGACTCCGTTGCCAACGGTGCAGTGCGAGACGAGGATGACCACGTTACGTCAAAGCACGATGAGATCCAGTGGGAATCGCTGGATCATCAGAGGTTCAGTGTTGAAATTGATCGCTACTCCAAGCTGTGGAAAGCAAATCAAAGCAAGCTGGTGGTTTGGCGGGGAGAACTTTCCTTCGAACAGGAGTTGATTATATCTGGGGATACGGTTAGAGGCTTCGTCAAAGAGTACAAAGGTGACGAGGCCCGCCAAATGAAAGTTGGTCACGGTGAATTCTTGGTAGACTTGCAAGGCGATCTTCAGCGGTCATTTTGCAGTG
>JBAWWJ010000216.1:0-13934 GCA_037146815.1 Planctomycetota bacterium | reverse complement strand
CCTCGGTCGCCTACCAGAACCGAAATCCACCCATAGATTCTGCTAACGAGGCCTAAATTTTACGTTACGTGTACACGAGCGGATGGAACGACGGCAAAGATTGGTGTCACAAACGCCGTCCTTGAAGCTGCCATTCCGAAGTTCATCGAGAAGGTGGCGGAACGCGAAATTCAGATCATCAACGAACTGTGAACGGAATTTGTGCCCCTGTACGACCGTCTTCGGTCGTGCAGGGCATGTCACTGGAACCTGTGGTCAGGTCCGTACTGCACGGCTCAATGCAGCCTTGCACTTCCAAGGGCAATATCGCTTCCAGCAGTGGTGATTCCAATCTGAAAAAATCGATGGGTCGATTTCTGCGATTCACTTCGTACGCAGACGATCAGTTTCGGTGTAGAATCTGGTTCTCGGACGATCAGTTCCATTGAGGTCAGTGACTGGCCTTGATGGTAACGTCTGCAGGGATGTTCCATCAGATTCTCAGAAACTGTGACAAATGGCCTCTTCAACGGACGATGCTTCTCGATCCTCGCAACCTGTACCGGGGACTCCGCCCGCTCCTGAAAAACTGGGGCCTGCATTTCGCGAACTCGTAGAGGTCGTGGCGAGACTGCGGTCGCCGACCGGTTGCCCTTGGGACCGCGAGCAAACACTGGCAACCATCAAGCCGTTTACGCTGGAAGAGACGTACGAGCTGCTCGAAGCGATCGATTCGAATGACGACGCTGCGATCGTTGAGGAATTGGGCGACGTCCTGCTGCAAGTGGTCCTCGACAGTCAGATTGCAGCCGACGAGGGGCGATTTGATCTGGCGGATGTCGTGGCTGGACTGACCCGAAAAATGATTGGTCGCCATCCGCATGTGTTTGGTGATGTGAAAGTGGCATGTGCGAACGATGTCTCGCAGCATTGGGAACGGATCAAGCAGCAGGAAAAGCAACGTGATTCCATCTTTGACGGCCTGCCCGTCGCCCTGCCCGCTCTGGCCCGCGCTGCTCGCTTGTCAAAAAAGGCGGCTCGAGTCGGGTATGACTTTCCAACGCGCGAGATGCTGTTTGATAAACTGCGTGAAGAACTCGCAGAGTTAGGGGCGGAATTGTTTCCGGAAGGCCAGACTCCGAACGTACCAGCGACTGTCGATGCCCCCGTTCAACCAGATCCGGCACCGTTTGATTCCGACCGTCAGAAGCGGATTGAATCAGAACTTGGTGACGTGCTGTTCGTGGTCGCCAACATCGCACGTCGCTGGCACATCAACCCGGAAGAAGCCCTTCGCTCGAGCAATCGCAAGTTCGAACGTCGTGTCAAATATATCGAAGATCGATTGCAGCAGCAGGGGCGTACCTTGCGTGATGCGACGCTGGGCGAAATGGAAACCCTCTATCAGGAGGGTAAGCGAGCCGAGCGAACTAAGTCGCCAGGCGATCATGCTTCGTGATCCATTGCGTCCGTGACGCGGTTGATTGTCGAGACTGTCCATTTTTACTAAAAGTTCTGAAATTGACTATGCCCCAGCCAACGATTGCCTCCGCAGACGGTTCAGAGATTCCCGCCCGGAAGAGCCGCGAGATTTCCGGGACCAAAGTTGTCATTGGAATGTTGACGCTGGGAGTCATGGCAACGGGATTACTGTTCCTGTACTTTGAATTGCACACGCGTCCATTTCGCCCTTTACGGGAAGCCCTGGGACGGGAATTCAAGCACTCACGTCCGAATGTTGAAGGGGGACGATTAAAGGGACGCGGACCAATGATCCTGCGGATCTCGATGAGCGTCCCTTTCGACCCGTTTGTGGAAGAAACCAAAGCGACGGAACTTAACAGCCGCGTGCTGGAGATCTCTCGCAAGTATCACGATCTGGAGACGTTTGAGCAGGTCCAGGTCAACCTGATCTACTTCGTTCCGGAAAGCGCGGCGAAACGCCGAACATTTGACTGGAAGAGCAAGCAGAAGGCCGAAGACCTCGGGAACCTTCCAAGATCTCTGAATGCCGCATGAGTTGACATGATTGGAATTGCGTACTCTCATTCGATTGTAAATCGCCGCAGACGCTATTCGGCTTTGCGTCCGGTCAACTGTTCGTAGAGCTTTGCGGCTTCGGGGTGTTCGGCCTTCAATGTTTTGAGGTCGTCTGCGGAAAACTCCTGCGAAACGTCCTTCCCATCGATCGTCTTCGTCATTTTGACACGGATTTTCTGGCCATCTTCATCCGTGATTTCGATCTTGCGACCATCCTGTTCGGCGCGGATGGTTCGGGGACCTGCCGGGCGATTCGTGGGGACAGGAACGGGCTCGACCTGAAAGCGTGGCTGGAACTGAAGTGGAGCTCCTCCGACACCTGCGGCTCGCACCTGGATTTGAATTCCGCCGCCACCCGCACCAAGATTCGCTCCTCCATGCTTTTCGTAAAGTTTGGCCGCTTCCGGATGCTTCTTTTTCAGATCGTCGAGATCGGCTGCTTTGTATTCATCGGTCTTCGCCTTGCCGTCGACCGGACGCGTATGTTTCAGCAGGATCTCTTTGCCATTTTCATCGTTGATCTCAACTTTTTCGTCACCATTCTGAACCTTGATCTGGCGCTTTCCGTTGACGACGCTGACTTCCATCGTCTGGTTCAAGCCCCCGATGCCGCCAAACAATTGTCCGTTAATCTGGATCTGTGCCTGATTTCCAGGTGCGCCCGGGATTCCGCCGATCTGAATGCCACCGAACGGGAACTGTTTTGCCTGCTGCTTCTGGAAGGCTTCGTAGACCTCAGGAAATTTCTGTTCGAGTTCTTTCTCTGATGCCGTCTTGATCGGTGTTTCTTTCTTTTCACCGTCAATGGTTTCGGTGATTTTCCCTGTAAAAGAACCATCAGCGGCCCGTTCCAACTCTGTCGTTTTACCGTTTTCCTTATGGGTCATGCGAGTGACACGGTTGGCATTGGCGAGAGGATTGGGAGCCTGTTTCTGCAAATTCTGGCGCAGAACATCCAGACGCAGCGTCGTTCGCGCCCGCACCTGGACGAGTCGAATTTCAGACTCTGAAAGTTTCGTCAAGGCTTTCTGAGTCGCTTGAGCAACCTTGGGGTCGTTTGATGCCAGCAATCGTCCCAGAGCGTCAAAGCAGCGAGTCATCACCGCTTCGTCTTCGACTTCCGCCGCCTCGGCCAAAGGTGCAATTGCGGACTCTCCGAGCTTCACGAGGTTCTCGGCCGCCTCGCGGTGAAGCGTCACATCATCACCGGTCAGTTTTTCAACCAGCGATTGTGCTTCGGCAGAAGGAGTTGGTTTGTCGTCAGCAAACAGCATGTTTCCCAACGAAATCGAAGAGAACACTGCCACCAGCAAGGCGTGAATGCGAAACGCTCGGCTCATTTTCAAACCTCTTTTGTCATTCCGATTGACTGGGGTATTCCAACGGACTGGCGGAATTTGCCCCGACGAGGATTGTAGTGTATCGATCCAGTGTGATCGAGGCGACATCAGTTTGGAATTCTGCGCAACGCTCGTTCCAATCGCTGAACTTGCTCAGTCAGTGTCGGCGGGGAACAATGGGGTGCCGCACTAACAAATTCGTCTTCGATGCTTCCGATGATCGTGTGAGTCACAAAATCATGTTCAACAGAATTGCCGACCAGTACCGCAACAAAACGGCCATCGTCATTGGCTCGGGTGGCATCGGCGAAGCCATCATCCAGTTGCTGGCCGGGCATGTTTCACATCTTGTCGTCGGAGACTGTAATCCGGCGGCGCTGGATGCGTTCGTGTTGCCCGCAACAGAAGCACAATTGTCAACGCATGTCATTGATGTCCAGAACCCGGCCTCGGTGGCAGAGTTCTTTGCGTTTTCACAGCGTGCGGCTGGGGCACCGGATTTTCTGTTCTACACAGCCGGGATCCTGAATCTTGAGTCACTGGCGGACACAACGTCGGCGCTGTGGGACACTGCCGTTGGGGTCAATCTGAATGGCGCCTTTTATTGTGCTCATGCGGCATCTGAACAGATGATCCCCGAGAAGCGTGGCAGTATCCTGCTGCTGGGATCGATTGCAGGGACGAAAGCACGATCCGGAGCTCGCGTCAATCCCGTTTACAACACGACGAAGGCCGGGCTGGCGGCGTTCGTGAACGCTGCTGCGATGCAGTTGCGGAGGCACGGAATTCGAATCAATTCGATTTCGCCTGGTCCCACAGCAACGCCGATGATGGGACTGCAACCTCAGGCCGTGCATGATGCCGTCAGCGAGATCGCTCTGGATCACCGACAGAATGAGCCTGCCGAAGTCGCCGAACTCGCCCTGTTTGTCGCCGCACACGGCCGATTCACGGGTGAAGATCTTGCGATGGGTGGCGGAGCAGGACTCGGCGGTTGATTTGGCCATTGTCTGCCGCATTGGGCGGGGTTCGAGCCTGTTTCCGCGAAACGCATCAGCTGGAACTCGCTTTAGCGTCCGCTTTTTGTAACCGCAGACTATGTTTCCCTCCACGATCTCTGAATCTTCTGCGTTTCAAAAACTTCTTATTTTTGGCACAAATTGTTGCGTGATTCCCACGTTGAGCGATGTGCGCCGTCTTGTTTTGGTCTGTGGTCGCCGCGATCTCCCACGGGCAAAATCGGCCGCCCTCCACGTGCTATCGGCCAGTCATCAGGCACCAATTTATGGAGCCGCAACGACTCCTGAGTGGGAATAGCCCGACACGGTGTCCCAGGCCAGCTTTTGCAGGATCTCGTGTTGCTCCTGAGTGACTGACTTTCCTGGAATCTTCAAGCCAACCGGGCTGATTCGATAGATCGCCACATAGTTGCAGTACGACGCCAACGCCTGAACCTGCGGTCCCGCGTGACCGATCGGATCCGTAAAGAGTTCTGATTGAGTCTTGATTCCTGGAAATGTCCCCTCGATCACCATTCCCCGAAGTTTTACGACCGCATCACCCACCGGCACGATGAAAACCGCCTTCCGATTGTGCTCCTTGTTGAGTGCATCGACCTGAGCTTCCAATCTGACACGCCATTCATCGACGGCAGCCTGCAAGTCAGCGATTTTCATATCATTTCGCTGAGAATTGTCGCGGATTTTCTTATCCGTCGCAGAGACATCGTGCGGGTACCACGACGCTTGAACAAGTAACCTCAGGTTGGGGTTGTGCATCAAGCCCAACTCGGTGAAGTTCTTGATCCCATCGTCGGGAATCGCAAGATGTGCCGCCATCGTGAAAACATCAACTTCACCCGTCTTCAATGCCTGTTTGGCTTTGTTCTTATCGTCAGCGAGGTCCCAGTGTTGTATGACGCGCGAGCCTCCGATTCCCTGCGTTCCAACCTGGCGATGCCCCTGAATTCCGGCCGCCTTGGCGATCACGTCAATCTGAGTCGGGACAAACATGTGAAAACTGTGCCCGGTGTAGAAGATTCGCAGTCCGGCAGGCAGTTCAGCCGCGGTCGCACACGTCGCCAGCAAAAAGAACGCCCAACTGGCAAGCCAGAACTCGCTACGAATTTGGAGAGTCGTTTTCATATTGCCAAAGCTTCCAGGGAGGGGTGACGACCATTCATCAATGAACGCTCACCGGTTTATCGCTTTAGTGGTCGGGTTTCAATCCTGTTGACTTCGCGACTGGCAGGCGCGAAGCTACAATCCCCCGTCGTGTCGCATGGCAGAAATTGCGTTTTAGACCGTCGGTGAGATTCATGCCCGAGCCGTTGCCCAAATTGTCCGATGCCCAGGTCCGTGAATGGTTTGCAAAGTTGCCGGTTCAGGATTTTGCTGGCAAGAGGGTCCTTGTCATCATTCCAGACGCGACGCGAACGGCTCCCCTGCCCCTGCTGTTTGATGCTCTCCATACAAACTTGCGTCCGGCTGTCGCTCAACTGGATATTCTGGTTGCACTGGGGACTCACCCCCCCATGTCCGACTCGCAGATGTGTAAGCTGCTGGGGATCTCTGAAGCAGAACGCGGCAGGTTGTTTTACCAGTTGGGGTTATTCAACCACGAATGGGACCGGCCGGAACGATTGTTGACGATCGGGACACTGAATAAGCAGGAGACGTCCGAGATTTCCGGCGGATTGCTGTCGCTCGACGTGCCAGTCCAGATCAATTCTCGCATTGCCGACTATGACGTCCTGTTGGTCCTGGGCCCGGTGTTTCCGCATGAGGTCGTCGGATTCTCGGGTGGAAACAAGTATTTCTTTCCGGGCATCGGCGGTCCGGAGATCCTGAACTTTTTCCACTGGCTTGGGGCTCTGATTACGAACGTCGGAATCATTGGAGTCAAGGATACGGCGGTTCGACGTGTCGTCGACCGAGCGGCGGCCATGATTCCCAACGAACGCAAAGCGATTACGTTTGTTGTTGCTTCGGACGGCAACCTGCATGGATTGTTCTACGGGACACCCGAATCTGCCTGGAACGAGGCGGCTGACCTGTCGAACAAGGTCCATATCAAACGATGTTCGAAACCGTTCAAGCAGGTTCTGTCTTGTGCCCCGCCGATGTATGACGAACTGTGGGTCGCCGGCAAGTGCATGTACAAGCTGGAACCTGTCGTGGCAGATGGCGGTGAGTTAATCATCTACGCACCCCATATGCACGAAATCTCGGTCACGCACGGAAAATTGATTGAACAGGTCGGTTACCACGTCCGAGACTATTTCACGAAGCAGTGGGACAAGTTCAAGGATTTTCCGTGGGGCGTGCTGGCCCACTCTACACATGTTCGCGGCAGTGGTACTTTTGTCGACGGCGTGGAAACGCCGCGAGTCAAAGTGACGCTGGCCAGTGGTATCCCACCCGAGGTCTGTGAGCGAATCAATCTGGGATACCGTGATCCGAAGACGATTGACGTCGAATCATTTGCGAACCGCGAGGATGAAGGGATTCTGCTGGTTCGCAAAGCTGGCGAATACCTGTACCGCCTCGAAGACAACTGACGGCAGCCTCCTGTACTTACTTTATTTCAACTGGCATTCTTAACACTATTGGAAATGGATTCATGTCAGATACGAATCTGGACTATCAGTCCCGCCTGGAATTTGCCTTGGAAGTGGCCCGCGAAGCGAGTGAATTCATTCTTCCCTACTACTGCAACCCGGACCTCGCCGTCGAGCGTAAGGGAGACTCCACCCCAGTGACGATTGCCGACAAGGGGGCTGAACGGCTGATTCGTGATCGACTGGCGAAGTCGTTCCCGGATGACGCAATTCTGGGAGAAGAGTTTCCCGACAAACCGGGAACAACTGGCTTCCGCTGGATTCTGGACCCGATCGATGGAACCAAGTCCTTTATCCACGGTGTCCCGCTGTTCGGGACATTGATCGGTATTGAAAAGGACGGGGTCTGCGTTATTGGGGTCGTACGGTTCCCGGCGCTCGACGAAGTTGTTTACGCTGCCAAGGGGAGCGGAGCGTGGTGGCAATTCGGCAACAAGCCCCCTCGCCGTGCCCGTGTCTCAAGCGTCACATCAATGAGTGAAGCGACTTTTTGTACAACCAATTCGACCCGCTGGTTAGCGATCAAGAAGCGCGAAGCACTCGAAGCGTTGCTGCAATCCGTCCACCTGGCACGCGGCTGGGGCGATTGCTACGGTCATATGCTTGTAGCAACGGGACGCGCCGAATTGATGATCGACCCTGCCATGAACCCCTGGGACGCGGCAGCTCTGTTGCCGATCGTGCAGGAAGCAGGGGGCGAATTCATCGACTGGAACGGAAATCCGTCGATCTACAACGGCAACGGACTCTCGGTCGTTCCCGGCCTGAAAGACGAAATTCTACAGCGCCTGAAACAGAACGATGCTGAGTGATCACGGAAATTTCCGGGATCACTCGCATCGAATTTCGGGAAGCGGCTATTGAGAAATCTTGTAAAGCTTCTCATCTGTCCGCAAGAACATCGCTCCATCGGAGAACGCTGGGGTCGCAAACGTGCGTCCTGGGACTTCACACGTACCGACTGTTTCGAACTTCTTGCCAAGCTTCACCCATGTGGCCAACCCGGACTCATTCATGAATAGAATCCGACCGTTGGCCAGAACTGGTGATGACGAAAAATTCCCGCCGAGACGTTCCATCCAGTGGCGTTCCCCCGTTTTCGCATCGATGCAGGATGCGATCCCTTCATCGGAAACGAAGTACAGCTCGTCACCCACCAGTAGCGGCGAAGGCGTACTCGGTGCCCCCCGTTTGACTCGCCATACGACGTTTGATTCGGTGACATCCCCTTTCCCTCCCAGCTTGATCGCGATCAGTTCCGGGTTGTCGTAGTCATGGTTGTAAATCACCAGCCCATGCCCAATCGTCGGCTGCGGGACCACTGACCAACCGGGAGCCATCACACGCCAGAGCTCCTCGCCGCTGGCCAGGTCATATGCGGCAAAATGGTCAGGGCCGGGAGCCATGACCTGAGTCTTCCCATCCACGACAGCCAGTGTCGGCGTCGCGAAAGAATGGCTGATGCGAGCCTTCACGGATCGAGGGGTTTTCCAGGCCACTTTACCCGTTTCAGCATCGACCGCCGCAACAAACGGATTGGTGCTGCCATCGCAGACGACAACCAGCTTGCCATCCTGCAACACCGGTGAGCCACCGCTGCCGTGCATCGGTGGGTACTGCAGTTCGAGGCAAATCCATTTGAATTCGCCGGTGTCAGCAGCTAATCGAGCCATTCCCAGTGTTCCAAAATGAACATAGACCGCTCCGTCGCGAACAATCGGCGTCGGGCTGGCATGACTGTTCTTCTTGTGTATTGACGGAGCCTTTTCTACGGCGCGAACTTCGCGGTCCCAAATTGTTTGCCCGGTCCTGGCATCCAGCGCCATTGCTCGCAACGACAATCCTTCGCCACGAGGCACCGCCGTCGTCAAATAAACGCGACCACCTACAACTGCAGGCGAAGACCACCCCAACCCCGGTACACCTACTTTCCACGCAACATTCTTCGTATCTGACCACTCCATAGGTGCCGTCACATTCACTGCATGCGCATCCGAATTAGCCCCCCGAAACTGAGGCCAATCTTTTGCGCCGAGCAAACATATTGCCACCAATTCAAGCATCATGAGAGAATCCTCAAAAATTATGACGTTCCAAGCCGTGACGCATTCCAGCGGACTGATTTGTCAGAGTCAATGTCACACGAACCAAATTGCGTTGTCTTCCTTTACGGGGCGGTAGAAAAACTCTCTTTGCCGAGAAAGCCATAAATGCAAGAACCCATGAGCAGTCAGTCGAACGGAGAGGGTGGAGTCTCATTCAGGGGATTCCTAACTCTTTCGCTGGCCGTACTTTATTGGCGCAACCCATTTTGGAGTAAGTCGTTGCCAATGTCGCAGCGGTAATCAGGAAGTGTCACGGATTCTCAGGAAGTGTCCGGTTGGCTCTTCGGCGGAATCTGTGGATGCCTTAGGTGTGCCTGGAGGAAAACCGGAAGAGTTCCAAGAGGATGAAATGCATCCTGTTTCACAGTTTGTTAGACAAGGTTTACCACAACTAAGTCAACAGACCAGGAACACAGGATGCGGCTTCAAACGACGGATATGGCAGCTTGGGGCTTTGAGCCTCGTTTACACCAGGTTGGCGATCACGACTCGAAAATACGGCAGAGATGACACTCACACTGCTTTCACTTCCCTGCGCTCAAGCATCCTCTTTTTCCGTGCTCGCGGCGGACTCGATCACGGTACGCACTCATCCAATTTCGCTCAAAAATCCAAAACCCACGTGGCAGCTTCATCGCTCCGCGTGAAGACAGCCGAGCGCGAGTTCGGCACTGATGGCACAGACAGCGTTCCACCCGCGATCAGCTCTGTCCTCCGAAACGAAATCCGCTTTCTACTGATCCGCCGACAGTCTGTCGATGAATGTCGGGTCACGGAAGTAGAAGAAGGCGTGGTCGGCCATCTCCGGGTTGTTGAGCACGCCGTGCAGGATCTCCAACTCCGTGACCGATTTTTTGTGGGCGTCCGCACCGTCGGAGTGCGTTTGATCCACGGTTCACGTTCGAGAACTTCGTCGGAGATGGCCGTCGGAATCCAGCCGTACCGCTCACCCAGCAGCCCGATGAAGTACGGCCGGCAGCGTTTGATCTCTTCCAGGCAGATCGGCAGAACTTGGCCGTCCGCCTTCTGCTCGTCGGAGAAGCCCCACCGCAGATCAATCTCACCCCACGTCACGTCCCGGTCTTCGCACAGCCGCCGAAGCTGCGGGAAGATCTTGAGAACCAACTCATCGCGCTCCGCCTGCATGTCGCGGAAGGTGGAGGAGACGAAGACGCGGATGACTCGATCTTGGGTTGTGGTCGTGCTGCTCATGGAGAGCCCTTGATTGCGCGAAGTCTATTGCCTTCAGGGTCGCCACGTTCTTTGTTCAATATCGGCCTAAACGTCGACGTTGGGAAATAGCACGATCTTGAACCCGACCAGAGCGACGGTGTTGGGCAGACTCAGAATCGCCTCATGGTCCTTATCCCGCTCGTCGGCGGGCAATTCGTCGAACGGGATGAGACACGTATGCAACAGGCGCTCTTTGACGCGAATCGGCTTTCCACTCGCGTCCTTCTCAACCGCTTGAAGCCAGCCGTTGGCTGTCATGTAGTTCATCCAGCGAGCGTGTTCTTCGCGACGAAGTGCGTCAATGAACTGGCCAAGACGTTTCTTGACGAAAGTCGTTTCATCTTCGGAGGCAGTTCCAGAGACAACACACAGGCCAGCGACAGCGAGCACATGCGGGATGCCTCGTGCCGGAGCAAGGTTTGTGGCTTGTTCCGATGCGTCAAGAGTCTCGAAGGATTCGAGAAATTTTGCATCGACAGGTTTCTTGACTCTTCGGCGGTAGTCTTCATGAATCGCGGCGGCCAGCTTGCGAACATTCTCTTGCGTGAGGAGCTCGCCATTCTCTGTGAGCAGCGATTGAAAGGTCGTCACCGGGTCCAGGTGTTGGGCGAGCACTTGCGGGGGCGGCAACTGGGCCGGCCGCAACGCCGCGTGTTTCATGCGGAGTGGCTCGACGGTTTTTTCCATTGAGCGTGCTCCGTGGCGGTAACGCGGTTGACGGAGCAGCCCGTTAAGCAGATCGCGATCAATGTCGAGCGTGTCGGTGTCCTTCGCCTTGAGGAAGCTGCGCAGCAGTAACGCTCGCCTGACGGGGAACGTGATGTCCGTCGAATCGGGTTGATCCCATTGTCCGGTGGAAAAGTTGAACTTCAGACGCCGGTTCGGGCCAAGTACGTTGATGTGACCACTCAACCGAGAAACGAAGTCGGGGCCCTTCTTCAGTCGGAATTCTGCTTGGCCCTTCTGACGTGCCTCAACGAATGCCGAATTATCCTCAGTGAGCCTCTTCAGTTCGGCCGTTTCCGTTTCATTGGCCGGGTCGGGAGCGGGGCCGAGGTGTTCGAAGTCCCAACTCGTCGCTCCGGCAAACACGAAAATGCACTTGCCGAGCGTATGCGTGAGCTGTCCCGACTGAAACTTTCCGTCCTGCATCGGCGCGAGCAGATACTGCAACCACTTGAGGCTTTGCGAGTCAAACTCGTCCCAGAACACGACCGGCGTGCGTCCGCTGAGCACCTTGTCGCGAACCTGATGAAAGGCTCCGATCAAGTCGGCCGGGTCGCTGAACTGCGAAAGATTGAATTCCAGAAGCGGCACGTCTTTGCCCAAGATCTCGTAGGCAATCTGTTTGATACCGAACGACTTGCCCGCTCCCGGTGGCCCGAATGCGCCGATGCATAGAGGTTGTTTCTGTGGTACTCCCTTTTCGTACTGCTGAATCATTTGCCGCAGGCTGCGCAGGGTTTCGATTTCGTCACGATCCACACTCAACAAATCGCCGAAGCGCGCGTGCGGAATGTCGCGCAAGCGCGATGGCCCGTAGATCGCCGTTTGGAACCCATGACCATACAGAGGAATCGGATCGCCGGCCCCATCATTGAGCGAAGCGATGGTCCAATCGGGAGGCAACGAACCGCTGAGACTTCCGAGACCACCGCGTCCTCCACCACAGGGAATCGCAATGGCAACGAATCGATCTTGTGGTTGATGGGGATCGCGTGTCGGCGGTGTGCTGTTCTTCGGTCGGATGATTTCAGCAAGTTCTTTGTTCGGAAACTGCGGCTTCGTATGTTTCTTGACCGGTCCGTGACCGAGCAACCTCAATTGTCGTGTGGCAATCAGTCCACGCTGAATCGCCGCGACGAATTCCTCTTCGTCGAACGACGCGGACGTTGCTCGTTGAGCAAGTTCTAGCGCGATCGCCGCAGTGAACACGGACAGATGCCCGAAGACATCACCATCATCTTCATTGAGTGTGTTTTTCCATTGACCTTCCGCCAAGCCCGCATCGAAGACCAACGTCGCAGAATGTTGCGATTCAACAGTGGATGATGGCGCGCGATCCCCCTTCCGCAACCAGAGCACTCCTTCTCGCCGAAAGACCACCACGAGGTGCGATGCTCGCTTCAGCGCCGTGAACCGCGGGTTGTGCGTCAGTGTTTGGCAGATGTCTGAGATGGTTCGTTCCCAAGACAGTCCCCGATTGATTGCCGCGCCATCACGTCGCAATTCGTCCGCCGAGACAATCACGACCAATTCGCTGTTCGAGTCCTTCGACTTCGGATCGCACTTCTCGATGAGATGACGCCACAGATGACTCTCACACAATGGCTGCGACATCTTCAGCACAACCCAGGGCGGGAGCGATTTCGTCGGGTCACCGCCATCCGGCCAACGATCCTTCGCGCGGAGCGTGCGAAATCCGGCACCACCATCATCAACCAACAACACCGTGGGAGTGACCTCCACCAGATCAAGCCGTTTCACTGGTGGCTCAATGGGCGGGACATCGCTAGTGTTGCCATACCCCAGCGGTTGTTTCACTCTCCATACTTTTTCAGGTTTCTTTCCCGCTGGAAGTGGCGGATCGCTCTTGAAGCCTGCGAGAGACGGAGCGTAGATCGCTTGAGCATCCAAATAACTCGGCCAGGTTACGTGAGTGTCGATCTCTAATCCCAGCACCGAGATTCCCGGTTGAACGGTCTCCAGCAGTTCATGAAGCAGATTGGCTCCACCCAGTTTGGTTTCAACCAGGAACCCCGATGTTGCGTCGTTCGACGCAGACGTTCGTGAGCCTTGATACAGATGAGTCTCCCGGACGAGATCACCCGTCACGACGATGCTGGGACTCGTCACTGCCTTGCCGCTGTCTGTCGAGTTCATGCTGTTACCGATCAAAAGGAGAAAACATGCAGGCTGCCTGACCGCCGGCAGCTTTCACGATAAAGCGGGAGTGGTCGAAATTACAAACCATCACGGTCAACCACGGCTCAGTCGGTCGTTAGATCTTCTAACGGGCGACATGTCGAACTTGCCGCACTCCTTGATCGCCATCACGGGAATTCGATTTTCAGAACCGACGGCATAGCCGTTTAACGAATCCTGTACGAACCGGACTCTTCCAGGTAGCGTGTTGCTGTCCATTCCAGTTGAGTTCGGTTCCGTCACGCCAACAACAATGGCGTGAGAACAAAGAACGTTCCGAGTTGGGCTTCCCGTGGTTGCGTTCGTTGCGCCCTCCACCGCTGCACCTGGGGACGGCTCAGAAACTGGTCCTCCACGGGCACACGGAGAACGTGACCAGCGTGTGCTTCTCCCCCGATGGTGAGCGGCTCGCCATCGCTTATGATGACCAGACGGAGCGTGTGTGCGATGCGGCCAGCGGGGACGAAGTGCTCCAGATCCAAGGCCAGAGTCGAATGTCGCTTGTCGATAACTCCGCATGGGGAGTTGACGCGATCACGTCAGTTGCCCCACCGTCCCCGAGGAATTTTCAGTCCTTCCAGTCCGTGTAACCAATCGTCGCGGTGTGAATCGGACTGCTGCCACCAGACCCACAATGCGTTAGACCTCAAGTAAGCGAACCTGTTTAGCGGAGTTCGGAAAGAACGTGAAAAA
>JBAWWJ010000215.1:0-13971 GCA_037146815.1 Planctomycetota bacterium | reverse complement strand
CCGCATCAAGACTTGTTTCTACTCAAGCAAAGTCGTTACCCGCGTTGGGTGGCACCGTGACATACAGCGGCGCAGACCCCATCGAGCTGGAGGCCACGCTCTCGGGCGGCAGTTCGTACACCGTTGAGAACCAGTGGGGTAGTACGGACTCGGATTGGAACCCAGGCGGCGTGTTTGTGCTGGGCAGTCGCAAACGATCGGATGCTCTGTCGGGGCGATCCGGTTTCCCAGAGGGCTACTTCTATCTGACCACAAAGTCTGCTGAAAAGCAGCGGTTTGTCTTGGAATCGGCCCCGCTTACGCTCAAAAAGATCGGCAACTACACGGGGATGTTCTGGAAGGCGACGCCAGCCAAAGACAGTTACTTCTATCTGACATCGCGATTCCTCGAAGAGAAGAACGAGGTGCTCGAAGGCACCGACGGCAACAGCGCCGCCGCGATGATGCCCCGCAAAGGCGTGACCGGCACCCAATGGAAAGCGATTCCGACTGGCAATGGATATTATTACCTGACCACCAAATTCATGGAGGAACAAGGGAAAGTTCTGGACGGCAACGTCGGCGAACCTGAAGACGCTGCCAGCGCACCATTCAAGGGTGTCCCCTACATGGTAGATCGCCAAGCGGCCGGTCCCAGTGCTCAATGGAAGTTCATCCGACGCGGGGATGCCGTTCAAGTTGATTCCGACGAATAAATTCACACGCCGCCGTCGAAAAGGGGCGCAGCTCTTTCGATCATACCAAACGGATATGCCATCCACAGGAAAATGGCGATCCCAGCGTGTCTTGTGGCTGACTTATGACTCATCTTTGACCTCCCGAAAGCGAATTGTCTGGCCGAGCGGTAGGGGAGCCAAACGCAACAAAAATGAACGCGGAGCAACGCAGAAATGTTTGAAAAGCACTTTCGGCGGGACAAGTTGCCCAAGAAAGCGGTATCAAGATACGAAACTTCTTGCCGTCCTCGAGCCTGCAAAGCCGCAAATCTGATATTGCCCGTTTTTGCCTCCGCAGGTATTCCACCAGCATCGGCAATTTCTGCCGAATGAGTTGGATGCACTGAATCAAAAGCGGATCGGCAAGGATGAGCCTGCATGTGGATAGAATGTCGCCACAGACTGCTGGATCGAGCATCGGTCTGGTACTGGTGGCGGTCTTGACATGCACATTCTTCACGTCCATCGCATTTGCCGAAGATGATTCGCCTCGCAAAGACGCTCGTGAATCGACGGGTGCAATCAAGCTCCCTCGCAGAAGTGGAGATGACACCGCAGGGAAATTAAAAGCGAGTTCCTCAAGCGGCGGACTTTGGACGACGGTACTGTCACTTTCAGCAATCGTTGGAACACTCGGCGTTATCGGTTACTTCGCGAAGCCGTACCTTGGCAGCCCTCGAGGATTACCCGTCGATGCTTTGGAACTGCTCGGCCGCCGCGCGATCGAGCAAAAAGTTGCGATCCATCTGATCCGCTGCGGAACCCGAGTGCTCGTCATTGGAGTCTCACCCGAAGGAGCCCGAACGCTCTCAGAAATCACCGATCCAGCGGAAGTTCAACGACTGGTTGATGCCTGTCATGCCCCACCAGAAGCGAGGTCGCTGTCGTCGTTCATCCCGCCTCTCGGCAGTTCGCGAAACAGACGTGCGATGTCCCCGCATGAGGACTCGCACCGTGGATAGCCGTCTGCTCTTCCCCTTGATGTTGTTCAGCATAGCGCTGACGTTTGATTCTGCGGTGGCCCAGGACCGTCCAATTCGTGGTGCCAGGCCGTTTGAGGAACGAGTGATTCCTGACCGGCCCGAACGGCTTCCCGGCGCGGGACAGGTGGAACCACTGATCGAGGCCAATGCCCCCGCAAGTCTGCAGATGACATCACCAGCCACTGTCGCGACGTCGCTGAAGTTGCTGGTCGCTGTCACAGTACTGGGACTGGTTCCATCCATTTTGATGATGACCACGTGCTTTGTGAGATTTACCGTTGTACTTGGCTTACTACGTCAGGCACTGGGAACTCCACAGGCTCTTCCGAATCAGGTACTGACAGGTTTAGGTGTGTTCCTGACCTTTCTGGTGATGGCGCCTGTCTGGCAGCGATGCTACGACGATGGAATCCGCCCCTATACAAATCCTGCTGCGGGAGAAAGCTCACTCGACGAAGCCACGGCGTTTCAACGGACAGCCGCTCCGCTACGAGATTTTATGGCGAAGCAGATCGATCGAGCGGGGAATGCGGATGCGGTCTGGATGCTGATCGATTACCAGCGTCCCGACGAAAAATCACTACTCGCATCGAACTGGCAGGAGCCGAAGAGTTATGACGATGTTCCCCTGAACATCCTGGCTCCGGCATATCTGCTCAGCGAATTGAAAGTCGCATTTCTGATCGGTTTTCAGATCTTTCTGCCGTTCATTGTCATTGATCTGGTGGTCGCTTCGCTGCTGACAAGCCTGGGCCTGAACATGCTGCCGCCGTCGATGATATCACTTCCATTCAAGCTGCTGTTGTTTGTCCTGATTGATGGCTGGTTCCTGACCGTAGGGATGCTGCTGGAAAGCGTACGCTTGTGATGACAACCGATACTGCCATTGAACTCTGTCGATCCGCAGTGCTGCTGGCGCTGATGCTTTGCAGTCCACTGCTCTTGGTCGCAGTAGCGGTTGGCCTGGTCATGGGACTGCTGCAGGGACTGACACAGATCCAGGATGCCTCCCTCACTTTCGTTCCACGATTGATCGCCCTGGCCTTGGTCGTGGTACTCCTGCTCCCGTGGGGATTAAGTCTTCTGGCGGGGTATGCCGGGGACTTGATTCGCGGTATTCCCGGAACCATCTGATCGCGAGTGCTACGACGCCCATGAATGGACTCTTTCAGCAATGGTTCGATGACTCTTTCCAGCAGTTGGTGCTGAGAGAAGATCTCGTCGAACGTGCGCTCCTGTTTGTGATGGTGGCTGCACGACTGGCCGGATTTTTCTGTGTCGGCCCATTGCTCGGGCAAAAGGTCGTTTCCTGGCCGGTACGCTTTGGTCTTGTCGGCCTGTTGACGTTAATTGTTGCTCCGGGACTTCCGGGTATTGCGCCGACGAGTTCCCCTGTGATCCAGACATCGCACGAGAGTCGTGTCGCGATGCCTGTCGATGCGTCACCTGCGATAGATCGTTCGCTGGACATCGTGACTGCGATCTTCCGTGAAGCTGTGATCGGGGCCTCACTGGGATTTGCCGTGGCGATTTTCCTGGTTGGCTTGAAGCTAGCCGGGGAATGGCTGGATCGTCACAGCGGGTTGGGGATCGGTAGCGTGATGAACCCGGAATATTCCGGTGGAGGTTCGGCCCCGACCGAACTGATCGCCGTGTTTTGTCTGGTGACGATGCTGGTGATGCAGCCTGTCAATGGCCATCTGCTGGTCGTGCGACTGGTCCTCGACACGTTTCACAGTATCCCCGTCGGTGTCGAGACCGCATCGTTTTCGGTTCTGGAATTGATTCAGGCCATGCTGCGTCAGGCAATGACGCTGGGGTTACGGATTGTCATGCCGTTTGTGGTCGTCATGTCACTGCTCGACTTGACTCTGGGGTTTGTACGACGCTCATCACGGATCGAACTGGCACCGGCGGCCTATGCATTTCGAACGGCAGCAGCCATGTTGATTCTGGCGGCCACGCTGCCAGGGATTCCGGAAACGATTGCGATATCTGTGAATGATTCCATCAAGAGCCTCGGGCATCTCTTGTAATCGGATCCCGTATCACAACTTATCGAAATGAGCCCTAGCAACGATTGAGTCTGAAGCGATGGGTGAGGCGACGGACGAATTTGGAGATCGAACAGAGCAACCGACCGAGCGGCGTCGGCGCGCAGCACGTGCGCACGGCGAGATTGCTCGCAGTTCAGACATCGTTTCGTCTGTTGTTCTGCTCGCCGCCGGAATTGCCCTGTGGTGGATTGGCCCCCAGTTGAATGTGGAATTCGCGGACTTACTGAAGTCCGGCCTGACCACGGTTCCAACAACATCGGTGGATGCCCGGTCGGTGACATCGCAGTTGCAGCAGATCCTGGTCCGCCTGGCAATTCCGGTAGTGTCGATTCTGCTGTTCATCGTTGGAGCGGCGATGGCGGCCAATCTCGTTCAGTCTGGATTCCTCTGGGTACCTGGGGCCGTTTTGCCAAATCTGGAACGGCTCGATCCCGGTCGGGCGATGTCACGCTGGTGGAGTCTGAATTCCTGGTTTAACCTCTTTGCTGCGATGGTCAAGTTGGTAACATTACTCTGTGTGTTGGCAATTTTTCTTCGAACACGACTGACCTCAGCCGGCCCGCTGATGGAAGGATCGCCAACCGTCATATTAAATCTGACCGCACGACTGCTGGGCGAATTTGTTATTGTGCTGGCAGGATCGCTGCTGGTACTGGCAGTCCTGGACTATGGTTACCAGTTCTGGAGTCACGAGCGCCGGTTAATGATGACCGTCGAAGAGGTTCGCCGCGAAAAGCGCGAAGAGGAACGTGATCCACGTCTGAAACGTCGACAACGCGAAGTCGCGATTTCTGCCTCACGTTCGGTCTCGCCCCTGTAGTCAACCCCGGATCGAGAAGCGGGTTCAGAGAGAACTGAAGTCCGATGCCAATTCAACTCGATGAATCATCGTCAGGAATCCTGCTGCAAGTCAAAGCCCAACCGGGGGCACGTCGGAACGGCATTACTGGCGAACATGCCGGAGCACTCAAGGTCGCGGTGACTCAGGCCCCGGAAAAGGGGAAGGCCAATGACGCCATCATCGACGTTCTGGCCGAAGCACTTCATCTGAAACGAAACCAGATTGAACTGGTTTCAGGCATGACGTCGCCGCAGAAGAAGTTTCTGGTCACAGGCATCACGCGGCTGGAACTTGAAGAGCGAATCCGGATCATCCTATAGCCCGACATCCTTTGTCGGTCGATGTTCGCACGGGGCAAGAAGTTAACGCAGAGACGCAAGGATTTGAGTTCTTGATTTTCTTACCTCTGCGTCGCTGCGCCTTTGCGCCTCTGCGTTAACTTCCTCCAATAAAGCCGCGCGAAGTTATGTCGATGCCAGTACCGGCGACGGTGCGTTCGGCCGGGATGAGCCTTTGTCTGCCGCTGTGAGCGCGATCACCGCTTCGACCAGCATCGCCAGTGCCAGCACCACCAGCAACGAGGAAATCCCCAACAGGATGTACGTGATCGGCTGAACATTTGGCTCTGAAACCTGCTTGATATTGACGAGGATCATCCGAATCAACGCCCACGTGCTCATCGTGTACATCCAGACCGTGGGAATGCCTGTCACAAACAACACCCAGACCTGGCGTCGTGTACGCCACAACCAGACTGTCACCCCCAGCAGCGTCAATGCGGCCAGCAACTGATTACTCGCTCCAAACAGCGCCCAGAAGACTCGCCACAGCGGTTGGGGCTTGCCGTCGGCACCGTGAATCGTCTGGATCACGAAAAAGGCGGGGACCCCGCCCGTCAGCAGCGTTCCCAGCCAGCGTCCCTTGGCATCATGCCAGCCGGTCAATTCCTGAATGATGTAACGGCCCAGTCGCGTGCAGACATCCAGCGTGTCGTAGACGAACGTGGTGAAAGCCATCAAAGCGAATGAAACTGTTAACTGGGCAGACAGATTGAATCCCGTCCAACCAGTCCCACGGACTGCCACAGCAAACTTTTCGAGTAGTGAGCCGATCCCCTGAGCGTAGACCAGATTCGGCTGCGGATTTTTCAGCAGTGCCGCATCCTTTGTCAGGATCATCACGCAACTCAATGAAACGATCGCCACCATCGCTTCCAGCAGCATCGCGCCGTAGCCAATCAACTTGGCATCGGTTTCCACTCGCAGTTGTTTTGATGTCGTTCCCGAAGCAATGAGTGAATGAAATCCTGAGCAGGCACCGCAAGCGATCGTGATGAACAACACTGGGAAGAGTGATTCTCCCTTGGGGGTTACCCAGCCGTTAAATGCCGGGTATTCGATGGTCGCACCACCGAACACCAGTCCTACGGCACCTGCCGCAAGTGCCACATACAAGAAATATCCACCGAGGTGTCCGCGAGGTTGCAGCAGCAGCCACATCGGAACCACAGACGCGACGCAACAGTAAATCAGCAGCAGCACATCCCAGGTCATGTGTGCCATTTTGTCATCTGCAGACGGGATGAACGTTTTTAAGATTGCCGTCATATCCAGTGGCACATACTGCCCGGCCCAGATGGAAACTCCGACCAGTGGCAGAAAGACCAACGTGGCAACTCCCACGGACATCTTTCCGTAACGCATTGCCAGTCCCATGATGATTGGCAAGGCCAGGTACATCAGCGAAGACGAGGCAATCCCGGCGCCGGTCACTGTTTCGCCGTTTTCCAGAGTTTGAGTCCCTGTGAATGACGCTGCGGTGATATCGGTGAAGGCGACGATGATGTAGACCAGAGCGAGCCAGACAAACGTCAGGAACAGGACGAATGCACGACGACTCATGTGATCTCGAACGACTTCAGCAATCGAACGTGCCTTATGGCGAATCGAAGCCACCAATGCCGTGAAATCGTGAACTCCACCAATCAGGATCGAGCCGACGAGGATCCAGATCAAAGCGGGCAGCCAGCCAAACATCACCCCGGCCAGGATCGGACCGACGATCGGCCCCGCGGCTGCGATGGCGGAAAAGTGCTGGCTGAGCAGTTCGTTCGGAGCCAGCGGCGCATAATCAACATCATCCTGCAATTCGAAGGCAGGGGTACGTGCTGTGGGGTCAAGCCTCAGCAAACGGACCAGCAATGGACCATAGGTCCAATAGGCAGTGGTCAAAATCGCAGCCGAAATCAAGACAATGGCGAGCATGCTCATGTTGAAACGTGTCCCAGCTCAAACGGGCGAAACCCTGTACGGTCAACGGGCCGCGATTATAGCGGAGCTCCCCCGTTCGTGAAACATGTCATGGATTCCACAGGATTCCACACAGGGCAAACGCGTTTCTTAACGTGACGTAGGCCACCGCAGCAGAGTGTGGCCCCCCCGTACCTACGCGTCGAGATTTTTCCACAAGCTCGCCTCCGCGATCTCTGCGTCCTCAGCGTTTTTACCGATTTGCTTTTGAGACGCTGAGTGGGGAACCGCCAACCCCGAAATCTGAGTGTGAGCAAAGTCGCCCGCGGCCAATTCAAACCCGCCCCATGGCAGGTGTGGCCTTCCTGAAATTGAGGTGGCTCGCCTTTCTGGAGGAAGGAAGAATTTTGGAACACTGATCTCCGCTAATTCACGCTGATCCCGAACACGAGGAAGCGAGCCCCAGTATGCGTCGAAACAGTATGTCGTCAAAGCCATTTCTTTCTCTGTCTGATCAGTGGAAATCAGCGGAGATGAGTGTTCCTCATCCGCCCCCAACCCCTCTGGATCGGCTTCCGACAAATGACCGACGTCGATGCCGCTTGGATCGCCTTTGGTCCGCAAGACTGTTCTTGTTGTGTATAAACGACAGGCTGCAACCCACGTCTCCTTTCTTTGATCGCTCCGCGATCATGAATCCCCCGCTATCTGACCTCGTTCTCAACCAGCCCAATCTACCGATTTGCCTTTGAAACGCTGAGATCGCGGAGGACACGTGCGTTAGCCGTACCGTGCAGCACCTTGTGCCCACCCAGCGCTGATACTCTCGACCCGTTGTGATCAGTGGAGACTGCGGGAGCGATCGCCTATAATGACGGCCGACGCATTCATGATGTGATGCGCACTCGGGCGGTGTCTGCCGCGCATGCTCCTCGCGATGGGGAATCAGGTTTGGTTTCCGTACACGTAAGGGAGTTTGAACCATGTTGAAAGTAGCCCGAATCGTCGCTGTGATGACCACGTTCGGAGGAATTGCACTGGCGGTCGGCTTATGGGGGCCCAGTCCTGCGGTATCCCAGGACAAGAAGCCACCGAAAAAAGCCCCCGATGCAAAGCTGGAACTCGACCAGGCAGAATTCATGCGCAAGAAGCTGGAGGCTTCGAACCAGATCCTCGAAGGACTGGTGACCGAAGATGCAGATCTGATCGCCAAGGGTGCCAAAGTTCTGGTTGAAATGAGTACCGCTGAAAAGTGGCAGGTTCAGAACAACGTGATGTATCGGCAGCACAGCACGGAATTTCAGCAGTCGGCCAAGAAACTGGTCGAAGCCGCTGAAAAAGAAAATTTCGATGGCGCTGCCCTGAAATGGATCGACACCACCATGAAATGCATGGAATGTCACAAATTCGTTCGTGGTGCCCGACTGGCAAACGCCGGGAAGTAACGTTCCATTTTGAGGGATATGTTGAGGCCGGGGGCAGTGGCGGGTACGCTGTGTTCATTGCCACAGTGACCCTCCCGCCGGCAGAAAGCCCTCCTCGATGCCCGCTCCGCCGAATATCGACGTCGATCCGTTGGTTCCGTTTGACTTTGATCCCCGCACGCGGGTTGTCTACGGGTCTGGAACCATCGATCGAGTCGGAGAATTATCTCGCGAAATCGGCGGGACTCGTGTTCTGGTTGTCAGCGATCCGGGGATTGCCAAGGCGGGACATGTCAGCCGAGCCGTCGAACGACTCCGTGAAGCGGGGCTGCAGTCTGTTGTTTTCACCGACGTGCAGCCAAACCCGACGACGGAAGACGTGGATCGCGGGCTGGCGGTCGCTCGCCAGCACCAGATCGATTTTCTGGTCGCTGTCGGGGGTGGCAGCAGTATGGACTGTGCGAAGGGGATCAATTTTCTGCTGACCAACGGTGGCCAGATCCGGGACTATTGGGGGGTCGGCAAGGCGACTCAGCCCATGTTGCCGCTGATTGCCATCCCGACCACTTCAGGAACAGGCAGCGAAGCTCAGTCGTTTGCGATCATCTCCGATGCAAAGACGCACGTGAAAATGGCCTGCGGCGATAAAAAAGCAGCCTGCCGAATCGCTATTCTGGATCCTGAGTTGACTCTCAGCATGCCCGCGAGTGTCACCTCGGCGACTGGAATCGATGCGATCAGTCACGCCTTGGAAAGCTATGTCACCACCCGACGTAACCCGGTCTCGCAATTGTTCGCCCGCCGGGCCTGGCGGTTGCTGGCACAGGGCTTTCCCGTCGTCACGTCGCACGGAAAGGCTGATACGGGAACAGCAGACGCCGAAATCATTCTCGCGGCTCGCGGCGCGATGTTGCTGGGGGCTCATCTGGCCGGCGCAGCCATCGAGAATTCGATGCTCGGAGCAACCCATGCGCTCGCCAATCCGCTGACGGCTCATTTTGGAATTACGCATGGTGTCGCGGTGGGATTGTTGCTGCCACATGTCATCCGCTTCAACTCCTCGGTTGTCGGTCGGTTGTACGGGGCTCTGGCGGCAGATGTCCGGATCTGTGCAGCGGACGATCCTGCGGCGGGTGAATGCCTGGCAAGCCTGATTGCTGGGATGGCCAAGGCTGGCGGAATCCCCATGCGACTGGTTGACCTGCATGTGGAACGCGGAATGCTTCCTCAACTGGCCGAGGATGCAGCCAAACAATGGACGGGCACGTTTAACCCGAGACCTGTGGACGAATCCAGCTTGCTTGAGCTTTACGAAGCAGCCTTCGATCCGCCAGACTAAGACATCACGGGTTGGCGGTGATCCGCAGCCGTGATCAGGAACCCCCGATCTCATTTGCAGAGACAACAAAACGTCGAGTTAACTAAAGTGAGGAATCTGCCATGTCGACTGCTCGCCCGATTCAATGGCTTTCCGCTGCAGTTGTTGTCAGCCTCTCCGTTTTCTCCTTCGCAGCAGATCTGAAGCCGACGGCTTCGTCACCATCAGCTCCGGCGGCGTCGACAGCCACTCCATGGACTTCGTTCCGGCATGACCTCGCACAAACAGGGGTCGCCACTTCGTCCCTGCCAAACGATCTGGAACTGCTTTGGGAAGTGGCAGTGGGTGATCAGGTTCTAGCCACTGCGGCGATTGTTGGTGACCACGTTTATGTTCCTTGTCTCTCCGGAGAACTGGTCTGCCTCGATCGAAAAACGGGGGCGAAGCAATGGGCCTACAAGACCGTGGAAGTGGTGGAAAAGAATTCCTTCGCCCCTGGCTTCAAATCGTCACCCACTGTCGTCGGTGATTCGATTTACCTGGGCGACGAAGAGGGAGTGTTCCACGCCATCGATCTGAAGACCGGTAAAGGGAGATGGAAGTTTGCAACCGGAGGCGAGATTTACAGTTCTGCTGCCGTCGTCGACGGCCGAGTGATTTTTGGCTCGTACGACAATCGGCTCTATTGCCTGCACGCCAAGAGTGGCGAACTGGCATGGAAGTATGAAACGCAGGGATACGTTCACTGTGCTCCAGCGGTGATCGAGGGAGTGACATTCATCGCTGGTTGCGACGAACATCTGCGTGTCATCGACATCAAAACGGGTGAACAGCGCTGCGAGATTCCTCTGAACACGTACCTGATCGCGTCACCCGCCGTGGTCGGGGACGTGTTGTATGTGGGAACGTATGCCAGCGAAGTTGTGGCGGTCGACTGGAAGCAGAAGGAAGTCACCTGGCGTTACGCATCAGGTGAAAGCGAGCAGCCATTTCATTCCTCTGCTGCCGTGACAAACCGGCTGGTTGTCGTTGGTGGGAAGGACAAATTGGTACACGCGATCGACCGGGCGACGGGCCGCAAGGCCTGGACGTTCCAGACGCGAGCCCGGATCGAGAGCTCGCCGGTCATCGTGGGCGAGCGAGTCTTCATCGGGTCGCACGATGGCAACCTTTACGGCCTCAATCTGGCGGACGGCAAAGAACTCTGGAAGTTCAACGCGGGCAAACCAATCTCCGCAGGCCCCGCCGTCGGTGAAGGTGTGCTGGTTGTCGGCAGTGAAAGTCGGGATGGCAAGGTCTACTGTTTTGGAAAGAAAACCAAATGACAACCGAAACGGCCGTCGCCACCGAAGTTGGCAGCTATTTCATTTCGAACTATCCGCCATTCTCGTTGTGGAATCGCGATCAGGTTTCCGAGATCCGGTCTGCATTTGCGGCGGAACCGGATCGATCCGTTCCGATGGGCCTGTATCTGCACATCCCCTTCTGCCGGAAACGCTGCAAGTTCTGTTACTTCCGCGTCTATACCAACCAGAACGCCAACGCGATCGCTCGCTATGTCGAAGCACTCGCCAAAGAAGTCGAACTGCTCAGTCACGAGCGAGGTGTTCAGGGACGTGATCTGAAGTTCGTCTATTTTGGCGGGGGAACCCCGTCGTATCTCAGTTCGCGACAATTAAAATTCCTGCGAGATGAACTCAGCCGGTCAGTCTCCTGGGATCATGCCGACGAAGTGACATTTGAATGTGAGCCGGGAACGCTGAGTCTCGAAAAAGTTCAAACACTGAAAGAAATCGGGATCACGCGGATTTCGCTCGGAGTCGAAAACTTCAACGATGCGATCCTGGAAGAAAACGGGCGAGCCCATCTTTCTCCGGAAATCGATCGTGCTTACGAATGGATTCAGCAGGTCGGATTTCCACAGGTCAATATCGACTTGATCGCCGGGATGATCGGTGAAACCGATGCCAACTGGTCCAAGTGCATCGAACGCGCCCGGGCCATGAAGCCGGATAACATCACGATCTATCAGATGGAACTCCCCTTCAACACGCTGATCTCGAAAGAGATGCGGGAACTGCATATCGCGTCACCCATCGCAGACTGGACGACCAAACGCCGCTGGGTCGATGAAGCGATGAATGTGCTCGCGGCCGATGGTTATTGTCCTTCCAGCGGCAACGAACTGGTTCGAAACCCTGCGACCGATCATTTCGTCTATCGCGACAACGTCTGGCGCGGAGCCGATCTGCTGGCGTCGGGTGTCTCATCCTTCGGTCATTTCCAGGGTGTCCATTATCAGAACCTGGACCAGCTTGACGACTACCTGACAACGGTAGAATCGGGAGCACTCCCCATCAACCGGGCACTGCGACCGACGAACCATCAGCGGCTGATCCGGGAAATGATCCTGCAGATGAAGGAGGGTCATATTTCCGCGGAACCGTTCCGAAGGAAATTTGGTGTGAACATCCTTGAGGAATTCGGGCCGCAACTTGCTGCTCAGCAGTCCAAGGGCTATCTGGCCGTGAACGGGGACGAGATCACGTTGACTCGTAAAGGGCTACTGCAGGCGGATACGTTGCTGCCGGAGTACTTCGAAGAGCAGCACCGCGAAGTCCGTTACACGTAGTCAGCCTGTCGGACAGGACGAGGTTTCAACGTCAGTCTGTCACACATTGTTACCGGACAGGTTAAGAACCCGTCCATTGCAATTGAGATCATCCAGAGACAGCGAATTTCATGAACCCACTCGATGAACTGCGATCGCTGACGAACCTGTTCCCCGCCAGTGAAGAACTCTTCCTGAAGGCTGAGCATATCCCGTCGGCAGTGACCCCTGAACCGTACAAGACGATGCTCGTCCACGATCATCACATGACGGTCGAGATGGAGAAGCATCACGCTTGTACAGTGGATGTCCGAGTCCTGCAGCAGAAACTGGAAGGCGACCTGTACCTGCGAGAAATCCTGTTGCTGAAGCAGGGGACCGAAACCGTCGTGCAGTATGGACTGGTTCGATTCAACCTGAAGTACGTAACGACTGGAATTCGTGAAGAAATTCTAGCCGGGCAGACCCCCTTGGGGCGGATCCTGATTAACCACAACGTCCTGAGGCACATCGATCTGGGAGCAATCCTGGAAATCACAGCAGGCCCACGACTGGCACGTCTGTTTCGGATGCCGGTCGGTGGCGTGACATACGGCCGCATGGCCACAATTTTCTGCAATCGCCAACCGGCGGTTGATCTACTGGAAATATCCGCGCCGCTGGTTTGACGAAGCCAGTCTTTCGGTACTGGTATCCTGTCGTTCTCGAAGAGGGTGACGAAGTCACAAGAAGTTTCAGAACGTTGCTTGCCTGACAGCAAACTTCTCTTCGCGCTGCGACCCCGGTAGCCGAAGCAGCAACCGGGACCACCCTGCGGTTGCCAGACTTGAACAGCGTCAGTTGGTCGGAATCGATCCGTTCCTTCTGCGGGCCGCAAGATAGCCGAGCAGGCCGAGACATACAAAGAAATTAACGGCAATAATCCAAACCCGGATTGCTGCTGCGGGACCGCGCGGACCATGCTGTTCAGGAGAATACTTTATGAGCTCAAGATTCCTATCAAATATGAAGTGCTCGGCACCTGTCCCATCGAAAACAATCTGTCCTGCCCGTGGCTTAAAAGCCTTCCATTCGAACTCGTCGCCCCCCAGACGTTCGTTAATCGCTATATTCGTGATCTTTTCGGTGCGTTTCCAGTCAATTCTACCATGAACATCCGTGTTTATCTGCGAAACCGTCTTCGGCAAGATTACGCCTTCGAAGTGATCAAATTCGATCCGACGTACAATCTCATGTAGCGGGGACGTGGGCGACAGAATAACTTGGTACTGCTCGACAAGATTCCCGGCTGCCTCTGCCGAGAACACATATCGATCAATGCCATCCCGCGTACTGATCGTTATCCTGATCATTGAACACTCATCATTAGCGCTCTCAAATTCCAGGTGCGGTCGCAGTTGGCTGTTCTGGACAAATTCTTGGAACCGCTTGTCGAGCGGGCGACCGAGGAACATCAAATGATTCACAGGATTAAGCACCCGCCCGATCACCATTTGCGATGCCGCAACACCGTACATATCGATACGAAAAGCACCATTTCCGGTTCTCGGAGCGAGCAGGGCGTTTGGCTCGGATCTAATAAACTCCCCGACTCTGTCAGTCGGCTCGAACCAAAGGGAGTCACCCTGTTGGCGACGCGAAATCACCCCGAATGCCCCTTGATAGCGATCCTCGCCAATTTTTTGAAAGTCGTCGACGTTATAATATCGCTCTTCACCACTGCAAAATGACCGCTGAAGATCGCCTTGCAAGTCTACCAAGAATTCACCGTG
>JBAWWJ010000214.1:0-14227 GCA_037146815.1 Planctomycetota bacterium | reverse complement strand
CAGCAACGCAGACTCCAAGTTGTGCGACAAGCGATACAGGGATAAGTGGTTGTGAATAGCGAACAGACAATATTACGAGAGGCACAAAAGCAAGCAGCCCAAACGGAAGTCGAGGGATTTGAGGGTTGCCGGCGCGACTTGCGAGAAAAATAACCAGCAACGTGAGGTAAGGATACGACAGGATCACGGGTAATTTGAATTGAGTCAGCTCTTCGGGGACGAAGTCGGTTGAGAATGCAGCGAACAGCATAACACAAGGGATCATGGCCAATGCTGCGATGCGTGGGACGAGATCTCGCGAGGTGGTTGAGCGAAAGACTGATATGAGCAGCGGCAAATACAACAGGGCTTGAATCGTGTAGCAGCCATAAACGGCTGACACCGACCAATTCATCTTCGTCAGGATCGCCTCGGCCTTGCCATTGATATCGTTCAGTGCGTGAGCAGAGGCGTTCTCGGTATCAGCCGCAAATGTCCCTTCTCGAGCGGTTAATTGCACTGACTGGGCCGAGTCGGGCGAGGCGGTTCGTAGTTCTTGTTGAGAATAGAACTGTTGTTCCAGGCGTTTGAGCTGCTCCAGCATTTGGAATACCGGGGCGATGCAATACGGGATCGCCAGTCCGGAAGCAATCATGGCCAGAATACACGCCCGCTGCAGACTGAACCCGCGACCCGTTACGGGACGTTGAGAGACTGGCGACATGGGAATGGTTCTTACGACAGGTAGTCGAACGCCAACGTTTGACGCTATGTCGATCGATTGATCGATCCCAATGAATGCTACGCTACTGCGATTTGTGTCGAATCTCCAGTGATTTTCCCGCCATAGCCGCAGAAACAAATGATCATTCAAACATCGTAATGATCAAATGATTCGAAAGTGCGATAACCCCAGAATGATCATCAGGACGATGCCGACGAACCAGACAGGTGCGAACCAAACGTGTGCGCCTGCGTTCGGGTCAATCAACGGACGCTCGCAGTCCTCGCTGTGAAATCGCATCCAGACGTCGACACCCATCGCCACCAGAATTGCCGCACAAATAGCCAGCGGTCCGCTTTTGAATTGAAAAATGACAATCGCGCCGACAGCGATCCCGATACCGGCAGCGATGATGGCTTTGAAGTTGAATATCCACATCTCGAATCGTCCTTATCGTATGGCCGCGTATCCATTCGTGATTGCATCCAACATGCCTCAACTCGCTAAGAAGCACGTTGTTGTACGCCGACGATAGTCGCAAGTGGATGGGAAATCGAGTAGCCGATCAGTCGTTGCTCCCATCCGGACAAGTCGGACGGAGAGCAAAGAAGCAAGGGCTGCGTCACTGGTAGTAGCGGCAAGTTGTTGGTCCCGTTGGGGCGAGCCCAACGGAAACCAGAAGGCCGTGAACTCAAGCGCCGCACGTACATCCAACGCTCCGATTTCCACCCGGCTTGCCCAGGTCGGGATCACAACTCGCGAGCTACCATAGCCCGAAATCATCCCCCGTGGGGTCGGCAATCGATGGCAGTCTACTTCGCCACGACGTAAACGTTCACAGTGTCCTTGTGCTCCTGTAACCGGAATTGTTCATTCACTTTGACTTCGGAGAGCTTGATTTCGACGCTGTAATGGTTGTAGGGAGTGTCGTTGACCGTTTTCTTGCCGAGCAGCTTGCTCTTCAGTGACTGGCATGCTTCCGCAGGGAGCTTGGCTGTAGTCTTGGGCTCGGGCACATCCGGGAACAGGCCGTCCGAATGCTGGTTGTTCAGCCATTTGGCGATGCCCTCCGCGGTCACATCCTTGGCAAACGCAAACACGTTGCCTGATACGGGAAACCCCTTCGTGTTGTCGATGCGGATCGCGACGACCACCCGGTGGTCGTCGAGTGTGTAGAACACCGTAGTGCTGGTCAAGCCGATCAGAGACGAATTGACCTCCTGCCTCTGCACGTTCTTCCCTTTCAGGTCGAGCCGAGTTGTCTCCTTGGGCGATGTGTCTGCTGACGCAATCATCCCGAACGTCGCCAGCACGATCAGAGCGACGGGGAGCACCTTCAGGTTGAGCATCGAATTTCCTTGTTTTTTGAATGCATGGGGAGCAACTATGTGCGTCAGTGGACTGGTAGCATCAGCCGCGGGAATTTCGCGCCAGTGACTTTGAGTCAAGTTACCAACATCTTTTGAACCTGACGGTAGGTGCTCACTCGTAGTATTTCACCGTTCCGTTGTGGTACGACTCTGTGGCCCGCGAATTGCTTTGTACAGGCAAGACAATCCCGCTAAGGCCAGGAATCCCGAGAATAGCCATCCGCCGACCTGATCACCGGCGTCATAACTCGCGTTGCCCGTAATCGTCGGAGGTGTCGGATTTACCAAACAGTTCACCCAAAGCGCCAATAGGACGAAGGCTCCAAGTCCGTATGCAATCCGATACTTCATTTCAAGGGACCTCTGTGACTGAGCTTACGGTTCGGTCAAGTTTGATAAGTCGTTGAAGCTAGAATCAATTACCTGCGAACCAGATTGAACGTCATTTTTGCGACAAGTCCAAACCTCCATCACGAAGAGCACAACCCACGCAGCAATGACGGCCACGAGGATGGCACCCACGACAATCGGCAAATAAACGCGAGGCGAAATATTGGTCGGGTCATCGTCGTCTGTCATTGAACCACCACGCTGGTCAACGATCCAGTCGGTGAGGCTCCTGCCGAACCGGATTTAGAATCGGACACCAATACCCGAACGCGGCTCGGCGGGAGCCTCGCCGCCTCGCCCTCCCTTTCGGCGGCGGATCGTCATGCCATGCTGATTGAGCGTTGCGGTGCCGTGATTCACAACTCTTCAAAATTCCAATGACTCCGTCATTTCGGCAGATATCGGTTATTGGGGTTTGTGGCGTCGTAACAAATCTCGCTGCTTTCGCGATCGGCTGACTTCACGCGGAGCGATGACGGCAACTTTGCAGGGCCATTTTGGACTGCTGTTTGACACAGGATTTATCTGGTACCCGGAGGCGACTCGATGATGCTTGCCAGAATTTGCTGGAGCTTGTCGAAGCTGGCGGGTTTCACCAGATGGTGATTGAATCCGGCATCTTGCGAACGTTGTCGGTCTGCTGGCAGTCCGTAGCCCGTCATGGCGACCAGTACGACGTTCTTCAGAGCGGGATGTTGACGCAGTCGTTTTGCGACCTCAAACCCGTCCAGGCCCGGCAGGCCGAGGTCCAGCAGAACGATGTCGGGCGGATGATCGATCGCGATTTGCAGGACAGACAGACCATCGTAAGCGGTTCGAACGTCGTGCCCCAATTCTGTCAGCAACAGTTCCAGTGTTTGAGCAGCATCGATGTTGTCGTCCACCACCAGAACTCGTAACGACCGTCCCTTCGGAGCGATCTTTTCCATTGTGGGTGCTGGCGGAGGCGAAGGGGTGGTCGACAGTATCGGAAGTCGGATGACAAACTCGCTACCAGCCCCCAATGTGCTTTCCACGTCGACGCGACCACCGTGCATTTCGACTAACCGTTGAACCACGCAAAGTCCAATACCTAACCCTCCTTGCGAGCGGGCCAGGGATCGTTCCGCCTGTGTGAACAGTTCAAAGATCCGAGGCAGCAGTGCCGGGGCGATGCCAACCCCTGTATCTTTGACTCGCAATACGCCTTCGTTCCCTTCCTGCTGAATGGTGATCGAAATCTGCCCGCCGTCGGCCGTGTATTTGGCCGCATTGTTGAGCCGGTTGACGATCACCTGCTCCATACGAGCTGCGTCGACGTAGAGTTCGATCTGTTCGAGCGAGGGAACCATCGATAACTGATGGCAGTGCTGATCGATCAGCGGCCGGGTCGTTTCCACCGCACGTTCCATGATTCGATTCAGGGTGACCCGTTCCTGCTGGAGATGAATTGTTCCGCTGGTGATTCGCGAAACCTCCAGCAAGTCATCGATCAGTCGTGTCAGTTGCCCCACCTGGCGTTCAATGATGGTCCGGGCGTTTTGCTGAATTTTGTCTTCATTCTTCTGGAGGCGCAGGAGTTGAATAGCGTTGCTGATGGGAGCCAGAGGGTTTCGCAGTTCGTGACCCAGCATTGCCAGAAACTCGTCCTTGCGGCGATCCAGATCCAGCAATGCCGCTTTGGATTTGATCAGTTCCTCATACTGTTTCTGCTGACTCAAGTCAGTGACCAGCAGGCAGAACTTGTTCAGAGGCAATACGCTGAGGGCCAGCGATGCCGGGAAGATCGTTCCATCGACGCGATGCAGCTGGACCTCATTCTGGGCGGCGGTCCCAGTGACGCTGGAAAACATCTCGGTCCAGATGGTCTGGTCGGCGGGTGCCACAAAGCCGTCCAGGCTGCGTCCTGTCACTTGATCCAAGGGCAACTGGAGAAGATCCGCCAGGCCGGGATTGCAGTAGAGCAGTACTCCGTCTGAATTCAATAAGGCAACACCCTGTGGCATCGCTTCGATCAGTAACCGGTACGGGCGGTCGGCTCCTTCGAGAGTGTAAACACATTCGCCAGGCTGCGAACTCACAACGACCGCGTCGACAATTCCGCTGCGGATGGCCTCAACAACTGCTTCAGATTCTTCGAGTCGCAATTGTAGCCGTTCGATTTCCGCACTCAGTTCTTCGTTGGTTTTGAGTGTTGTCATCGCGATGACTCAGACGGTTCGAGAGTGATGTTCAGGCCACGAAGAATCCGCTTTTCGTCCGTCATATCTCCGACGAACAGTCGCATGGGGGCTGGTGTCTGCTTGACCAGCGTGGGGACGACGACAATTTGAGCTTGCCTGGCCGCTTCTGGATGCAGGTAAAGATCGATGACTGTTAAATCGTAGCGGCCCGACAAATATCGGTCGCAAATGGTCCGGATGCGATCGACCGCCAGTGTTGATCGAGGCGTCAATCCGGCAATATACAGCCGCAATGTGTAGCATTCGCTGGCTCGGTCTGCCGCGCGGGCTTCCATCGATTTCGATGAATACGGTTCGATGCTTCGTGACACGTCTTTCGTCATTCTCTCGTCTCATCATTTTGTGGAGGAACGAAGTTGCAGCCCGACGAGTGTTCGTTCGGTGTCGGAGAGGTCACCGATGATTTTGCGGATCGGTTCAGGCAGCTTTCGTACCAGCGTCGGAATGGCGACGATCTGATCGTCCTGAGCCAGCCGGGGGTTTTCGATCAGGTCGACCACTTCAATCTCGTACTCACCCGCGAGATGTTCCTCGCAGATGCGTTTGAGATTTTCAAAGGCCGTCACGGACTTCGGTGTCTTTCCAGCGATATACAGGCGCAATTGCCATAACTTCGGCTCTGCATTCTGCACTGCGTGGCCGTTTCGATGGGGCTCCTTTTTCATTTACGAGCTTTCTTCGGGGTGACAATATGTCCGTTGGAATCGGACTTGCGGCTGCGTGCCATATCGTGCCGCCCCTGCTCCAGCTTTTCCAAATAGGCCTGCTCGCAGGTGATGTCCCGTTCCATTTCCTCCTTGTCGGTTTGAAACTGCAGTTGAAGGACCGCAATCTGGGCCTCCAACGCTTGTTGCCTTCGTTCCAGTTCCCCGCGTTTCCGTTCGATTTCCAGGCTTCGCTCGACCGCCGTCGCCTTTTCCTTCGCTTCCTGAGCCAACCGGGCGGAACCTGTCAGTACCCCTTCCGGTCCCAGGTAGACCTCGGTCAGTTGAACGCCCTGGTCCGTCAGCAGAAATTCCCGGATCTGATTGCTGTGGGACATGCCTCGCGACTTCAAGATGTACAGGCCCCGGTTGCGTTCTCCGTTCAGTTCGATGTCGCGCAGCAATAGCCAGGTGTCGATGAGTGAAGAAATTTCGACTTCCGACTGCTCCAGCACAGTTCCGGCATGATTCAGATTGGTGAGGAGCGCTGTGATCTCACGTGACTTCAGGTAATCCACGAGCCGCATCATCATGGAACTTGCTTCCGGGCCAGTTCCCGACGAGACGAAGCTGGTAATCGGGTCGACGATCACCAGTTGGGGCTGGAACGCTTCGACCTGCTTATGGATGCTTGCCAGGTGCATTTCCAGGCCGTTCATCGTCGGCCGGGCGACTTGAAAGCGGAGTAACCCTTTTTTCACCCATGGTTCCAGATCCAGGCCGATGGATCGCATGTTGCGGAGCAGTTGGGCTTCCGATTCTTCAAACGCGATATACAGGCAACGTTCGCCCCGCTGACAGCAGGCATTGGCGGCATGGCAGGCGAGGCTGGTTTTGCCGACACCGGCCGTGCCGGACAGCAGGACGCTGCTTCCCCGGTAGACTCCCTGTCCGCCGAGCATCGCGTCCAGAGCCGGAACACCTGTGGAAATGCGTTCGGCGGACGCCTTGTGCTGCAATTGCAGCGACGTGATCGGAAAGACCGAGACGCCACCTTCGTCGATCAGGAAGGGAAATTCGTTGGTACCGTGCGACGAGCCACGATATTTGACGATCCTCAAGCGGCGGGTCGAGATTTGCCCTTCGACGCGATGATCCAGCAGCAGCACGCAATCGGAGACGTACTCTTCCAGACCGTGCCGTGTGAGCGAGCCATTGCCCTTTTCGGCCGTGATGATCGCGGTCACACCTTTTTGCTTGAGCCAGCGGAACAATCGCCGCAACTCGGATCGCAGGATCGAATCGTTCGACAGGCCGCTGAACAGTGTTTCCAGAGTATCGAGTACAACTCGCTTGGCACCGATCGAATCAATGGCATGGCCCAGCCGAATAAACAACCCTTCAAGGTCGTATTCACCGGTCTCTTCGATCTCACTCCGTTCGACGTGGATATAGTCCACCGCGAGTTTCTTTTTCTCGATCAGGTCCTCGAGATCAAACCCGAGCGAACGAACATTTTGAGCCAATTCCTCGGCAGTTTCTTCAAATGCCAGAAAGACCCCCGGTTCATCGAAAAGTACAGCACCGCGAACGAGGAACTCGATACCGAGCAGGGTTTTGCCACAACCAGCACCCCCGCAGACGAGCGTCGGCCTCCCTTTCGGAAGTCCGCCCCCGGTGATTTCGTCCAGTCCTTGAATTCCCGTGGTGCATTTGGGCAGGCTTACAGGGGCCGACTTCGGCTTCATTACGGTCTTTGTCAAAAGGTGATCCTTCTTGATCAGCGGGCCTGTGAATAAAAAAAGCCGACGTGCCCGCATCCGAATAGGATGCGATCACGCCGGCTTATTCTCTGACAAGCTTCCCGGTTCGACCGGTTGGCCCTTCATTTAATCTTCCGATAAAATTCCTAAGGCATCGTAAGGCACGCAGCAGGAAATACCAATGGGGAACTTCACGAACTCAGGAATTGGTCAAAGATAGCGATCTTGTTGAACGCGCTGTTTGACCAGACGCCTCCCCGTCGATTCGACTGTTGCCCAACTGTGATAATGCCGCGGGGTGGCCCAGACGCTGCTTCAGCGTCTGGGTTCACAAGAGGAGCTTGGAGCAGGCATACTGCAATTTTGCCTCTCGTAAACCCAGACGTCCAAAGCGACGTCTGGGCCACCCCGTCAACCCGCCGAATTCCATCTTCGTGCTCTTCGTGTCCTTCGTGTGGTAATCCCATTCCACCAACAACAGCCGAACGTCTTTTACGGCTTTCTTTCACCACAAAGGACACGAAGAGCACGAAGGGATCAGAGAATGAAGCGTCGTCGGTTCGTTCGTCGCCTGATCGGCGTGACAGATGAAGTCAATGACGGGATCGAAAATCCGCAATGTTACTATCCATCACTGCTCGAAGAAGTTTGAATCCGCAATTGCGTTTCCGAGCGATTGCAGGCGCTCACGAGCGCCGGAGTGGTTCAACATTCTACGCTACAGGAATTCTGCGCGAGGAGTTTTTCGATGACTCCATCAAAACCGTTTCATCAAAAGGAGATACGGCTTTCGCGTCAATGCGAACTGATGATTTTCCTGACAACGTCGAAAAGGAGATTGGCGAGTTCCTTGAATCTCACGTCCAGCATGGTAGTCTCGGGTGCTTTTTGCGCGAATTGGCCCCGTTGGAGCAACGGCTGCTGATTCGTCCTGCCTCCGATAACCCAGCTCCGCCGCAAGGACTGCCGCCGTGCCTCGTCGCGACGACCTCCACAAGATCCTGATTATTGGTTCCGGTCCGATTGTCATCGGCCAGGCTTGTGAATTTGATTACTCCGGGACCCAAGCCTGCAAAGCCCTTCGTGAAGAGGGCTATGAGGTGGTACTGGTCAATTCCAATCCGGCCACGATTATGACCGATCCCCAGATGGCGGATCGAACTTACATCGAGCCGATCACCTGGGAATACGTGGCCAAAATCATCGAGGTCGAACGACCCGATGCCGTTCTACCGACGCTCGGCGGCCAGACCGCTTTGAATATCGGCATGGACCTCGCCCGCCACGGTGTCCTTGAAAAATTCAACGTCGAAATGATCGGTGCCAAGGCGAGCGTCATCGCCAAGGCCGAAGAACGCGATTCGTTCAAACAGGCGATGATCAAGATCGGCCTGGAGGTCTGCAAGAGTCATATCGTTCACAACATGGACGAAGCTCGGGTCGCCCTGGAACAAATCGGCCTGCCGATGATAATCCGCGCCAGCTTCACCCTGGGTGGGGTCGGCGGCGGAATTGCCTATAACCGTGACGAATTCGAAGAAAAGGTCCGCAAGGGTCTGGAACTTTCCCCGGTCCATGAAGTGCTGCTCGAAGAGAGCATCATCGGCTGGAAAGAATTCGAAATGGAAGTGATGCGTGACAAGGCGGATAACGTCGTCATCATCTGCGCCATCGAAAACTTCGATCCGATGGGGGTTCACACCGGAGATTCGATCACCGTTGCACCCGCTCAAACGCTGACCGACAAGGAATATCAGCGGATGCGCGATGCGACCATCGCCTGCATGCGCGAAATCGGTGTCGAAACGGGGGGATCGAACGTCCAGTTCGCGATCAATCCTCGCGACGGTCGAATGGTCGTGGTCGAAATGAATCCGCGCGTCAGCCGGTCCAGTGCGTTGGCCTCAAAAGCGACCGGTTTCCCGATCGCCAAGATTGCGGCCAAGCTGGCGGTCGGTTACACGCTGGATGAAATCCCCAACGATATTACACGTGAAACATTGGCCTGTTTCGAACCGACGATCGATTATGTCGTAACCAAGATTCCTCGCTGGACCTTCGAAAAATTCCCCGAAGCGGATTCGGAATTGACCGTCCAGATGAAGTCGGTTGGCGAGACAATGGCCATCGGGCGAACCTTTAAGGAATCGCTGCAGAAGGCGTTGCGCGGCTTGGAAATCGGCCACTTCGGACTGGGAGCCGGGAAGAAAGATCTGTTTGGAACGTCTCAACAGCCAACCATCGACGAAATCGAAAGCAAGCTTTCGCGTCCGAACGAAAACCGAATCTTCTACATCCGTTATGCCTTGAAGGCAGGGATGTCGATCGAGCAGATCTACGAATTGACCAACATCGATCCGTGGTTCCTGAACCAGTTAAAACAACTGATTGAACTCGAAAACGAAATTCGCCAGATTGGTCGCCTGGAAGATGCTCCTGCCGAACTCGTTCGACGTGCCAAGCGAAACGGTTATTCCGATCGTCAATTGGCGTTCTGGTGGGATTCGACCGAAATCGACGTTCGCAGCTATCGAAAATCGCTGGGAATCGTCGCGACGTTCAAACAAGTCGATACGTGTGCTGCGGAATTCGAAGCCCACACGCCGTACTACTATTCGACCTACGAATCCGAAGACGAAACCCCTGCCAAGGGAAGCAAGAAGCGGATTATCATCCTCGGCGGCGGTCCAAACCGCATCGGCCAGGGGATTGAATTCGATTACTGCTGCTGCCAGGCATCGTTCGCCCTGCGGGAACTGGGGATCGAAAGCATCATGGTCAATTCGAATCCGGAAACGGTTTCGACCGACTACGACACGTCTGATCTTCTGTTCTTCGAACCACTCACCACCGAAGATGTGCTGAATATCTGTGACCGGATGCAACCGGATGGAGTCATCGTGCAGTTCGGTGGGCAAACGCCACTGAACCTGGCGCGGGGGCTGGAGGCTGCTGGAGTCAACATCATCGGGACCAGTCCCGACATGATCGATGCGGCTGAAGACCGCAAGCGATTCCAGGAAATCCTGGAACGGCTGGGACTGCGACAGCCACCGAACGGCACGGCAACCGACGCCCATGGTGCTCGACTGATCGCCAACGACATTGGTTATCCAGTGCTTGTTCGCCCCAGCTATGTGCTCGGCGGGCGAGCGATGGAAATCTGCTACGACGATGCGATGATCACTCGCTACATGACCGAAGCTGTCAACGCGTCACCTGATCGACCGATCCTGGTCGACAAGTTCCTGGAAGACGCTGTTGAAGTCGATGTCGATGCCGTATCCGATGGCGAAATCACGCTGGTCGGCGGAGTCATGGAGCATATCGAAGAAGCGGGTGTTCACTCGGGTGACTCGGCTTGCGTTCTTCCTCCTTACAACCTGCCGGATTCGGTCGTTCAAGAGATCAAGCAGGCGACCTATGCACTAGCCAAGGCTCTGCAGGTACGTGGGCTGATGAATATTCAGTTTGCGGTGAAGCAGACCGACGGCGATCACCTGGTCTACATCCTGGAAGTCAACCCGCGAGCCAGTCGAACATCGCCGTTCGTTTCGAAGGCGACAAATGTTCCGTTGCCAAAAATCGCTGCGAAGATCATGGCCGGGGTCACACTGACAGAACAGGGGATTACCCACGAAGTCGTTCCGTCCTACACTTCCGTGAAGGAAAGCGTCTTCCCGTTCAACCGGTTTGTTGGCGTCGACATCATTCTCGGCCCCGAAATGAAATCGACCGGCGAAGTGATGGGGATTTCCGACAACTTCCCGATTGCCTTTGCCAAGAGCCAGATTGCTGCCGGGACCAAGCTGCCACAGACAGGAACGGTCTTCGTCAGCCTGGCTGGACGACACAAGCAGGCGATTGTTCCACAGATCCGCCAGTTACAGGAGATGGGCTTCCACATCCTGTGCACCAGCGGAACGGCACGCGTCTTCCGGGAATGCGGGTTGGAAGTGGAAACCGTCAAGAAGCTGCAGGAAGGTCGTCCGAACCTGCTCGACTACATGGCCAACAAGCAGATCGCGTTCATCTTCAATACGCCCAATGGCAAGGGAGCCCGAACAGACGAAGGTCGCATTCGTGCGGCTGCTGTCATGAACGGTGTCTCTTGTGTGACAACCCTGCCCGGCTGCATCGCGGTCGTGCAGGCCCTGCAGGGTTTGAGGAAGCATCCGATCCCAGAAGTTCGAGCACTTCAAGACTGGATTGCTCAGGACGCGGTTGTGAGCAAGCCATAGTCCGCCGTCAGCACTCCGCGTGAAGCCAGCCGTTTGCCGTTTGAGTTCCGACTGTTGTTAACCGTACGACCGCCGGAATGAAATTCCGGCGGGCGGTTCTTCGGCGGGTCACTTGGATCGCAGTGTCTCTTCAATTCACGCGGTTTGCGCGATCGGCTGACTTCACGCGGAGCGATGAAGGCCACTTTGGAAGACATCGTCTTCCTGTCCGTGCGCAAATCACAATTTGCTCGGCACGACGCGGGCGATCTCATTCAAGAAGAGTCGTCGGAGTGCATCGTATCCCCGGTCATTGGGGTCTTCGAGATTGTCCCAATACCAATACGTCGGGTCAGACTTCCTGTAGGCGTGATGCCAGAAATGAGTGCAGTGGATGCCATGTCCGAGGAATTCGCCTCGCATGTCAATCAGTGTCACGTCGTCGTGTCGGTCAGCGAAGTTGGACAGGACCTTGTTGTAAGCCTGCAAGACCTGCACGCCATCTGCCCACGCGGGAAGACCTGCGTAGATAATGTCGCCGTCGCCGTCTGTCGGGTCATAGATATTGGCAATGAAGATCTGGCAACCACCGGGAAATGTCTCGCGCACCCGGTTGGCAATCTGTTCCAGGCGGCTGTCAAAGTTTTTGACCCATTCGTCAATCTGATCCAGCCGGGCGCCGTACATCGCACCTTCTCGAGCGGGTGTGCGGCCATAGTTGTGAATCACATCGTTTCCGCCGGTCGTCATCACCACAATTCCAAACGTCTGATCGTCCCTAGGGACCAGCTTGGGAAGCTGGTAATCAATACATTCAATTGACGTCGTTCCCGAGATGGCCAGATTCTGGAGTTCAAGATTCGGCAGGACACTGGAAAGCGACAAGTCCTGCATCTCAGGGAACTCATTCGCCGGGTTTCGGGCCAGTCGCTGAAAATACGAAAGGCCACCGGTCGTTGCTCCGAGTCCCTGAGTCACACTGTCACCCAATCCGAGCAACACGACTTTCCGATCACTCCATGTCTTGGCGAATGGTTCTCGCGAGACAGACGGCCCGGCCGGTCCAGAACCAACAGGACGGGCAAATCGAAAATGAGTCCATAACGCAACCAGCAGCAGAAACACGGCACCGAGCGAAACCAGTAGGATCAATCGGCGGCGCGATGAAGTGCGGGGTATAGGTGTCGATTCCATGGAATTGTCACTCAGTTGAGTACGATCCTTCCACGGCACGCAGAAGGTGATGGACTACCACTTTGTCGCGGCAGCACGTTCCAGTGTGAACACTGTTGTGCCGTTACGGAACACCGTCACTGTGCCTGTGGATTGACTGACCGTGATCGCCATGGCCAGCGTATGGGCGGTGATTGCAGCGGCTGTCTGATGGCGGGCACCCAGTCCGTGTGGTAATCCCGGAGGGGCCGACTTTGGCATCAGGTACGTTCCGGCACTCAATACGGTCCCGTCACCCTGGATGACAAACGCCCCGTCAATCAGTGCGTATTCTTTCATCGTCTCGGCCAGGCTGGGGTCGAGTGCGTTACGGAGATTCTTCGAATAGCCGTGAAACGGGTTCAGGACCAGTTGCTGAGCGTGTCGCAGTACGTTTCGTGCATCGCCGACGACGAACATCGTTCCGACCGGATGGGCTTCACGCCCCTCGGCTGCAATTTCGACCGCCAGCGACAGGATTCGCAGCATTACAGCGGGGCGCACCACATCAACGCCGCGACGATTCTTTTCGGAAAGCATCGCGCGGAAATGGGATTCGGGCTTCGTGATCGAAATGCTGTCCAGACGGCGACCGTCGGCACCTGTCACGCAAACAACGCTATGTTTTTCATTCAGCAGGCCCTGCGATGCCGCCAGGAGCAATCCCAGGTTCGAGCGATCCAGTCGTGACAGCGTGGCGTGCAATCCGTCAAATACGTGAGTGTCTTCGCGTTCGATTTCGAAGTCTTCGCTGTGTTCGGTCGTGACCAGCAGCAGGCGCCCTTTCCAGTTTGCCAGCAGTTCCCACGGAACCCCTTCCAGGCGATCGACTGCCAGCAGCAATGCCTGGGCTCCGACTGCTTCGACCAGTTGCATCGCCTGTTTGACGAGCATCTGCGTCAGGCGGGGTATGCTGGGAGCTCGCTGGCGACGTTGATCAGGTTGCAGACCGGCCTTCGCCAGCAGCAACACGTCGATCGCTCGCGTGTCTTTGGCATCGATCAACTGTTCGCGAAACTCGGGCTGCTTCAGCAGTTCTGCCAGTGCGGCCAGAACTTCGACATGGGTCTGCTGAAGTTTGCGTCCAATCACCAGCAGGACGATCAACTGGACCTTTTGTCCGGTCGGGACACCATAGTCGACCCCTTGTCGACTGCGCCCCATGACGACTCGAAAATCGCCATCCCAGTCAATGAAGGCGTGCGGCAGCGCAAAATCGCTGGAAACCAAGGTCTGAGCAGCAGCTTCGCGTTCTTCGATGGCGGTCAGAACGACGTCAGAGGCGATCCCTTCGTCTTCCCAATTGGCAGCCTGGACCAACGAGCGTATCGCTGCCGGCCGTGATTTGGCCGTCATTTCCACGATACGAATCGCACTGACCAGTTCGCCAAGATCCAATTGGTCGCCTCCGCTCACATCGAAGGTTAGTGATCCCAGAATGAGTACACGCCACGTGAATCCCTTATATTACAAGGCGCACTGTCATCGCAACCAACCGGCTGGGAATTGGGACGATTCTAAGGGAGAACGATCGCAGTAGGGCGAATTTCGTTCGCTAAGAACTGATGAATCTCTCCGTTGAAGGCGTAGCGAATCAGAAACCACTTCGGGGAAATCGATTGTTGAATAGTCTTTGTGGCATCCCCCATCGAACAGTTCAACTGATCGTCGCGAACGAGTGACTGCAGGTGTTCTGTGATGTC
>JBAWWJ010000213.1:0-14297 GCA_037146815.1 Planctomycetota bacterium | reverse complement strand
GACATTCCATCAATCTCCTTTGTGTCGCCCCATGTGATTCTCGCGTCAAAACCGAGTTCGGGTCAAGAACGACGGTTCTGAAATCCCCCTGAAAGGTGCTCTGACTCACTCGCGGTACCTGCTGACCTCTACCAGCGACTCGACTGCGTCGTGCCGAAAGTCACGCTGCGGAATGGAGATCCGTCTGCAATTCAATTGACGGGATGAAAGAGTTTACCCAAACAGTATCGTCGCGAAATTCGTCGGAAAAGTTATTGGAAAACTTAGTCCTAGACGTAGCACAACGCCTTTACTGCAATGAGACTTGCGTCAAAACATCCATTTCATTCGACGAAATTCCTTTCCTCTAAGGCCTGCACAGTGCAGGCCGAATTGGATATGATGGTCCAGCATTGCCTTCTGCTGAGGGCAGGGAATGCAAACCTTTGCTCACTTTGACGCCTGATACCGAACAGCGGGGTCATGGGTTCACCGTGAAAGTTTCGCATCCTGCCGCGGTAAAGTGTCGATTCATCAACCATCGGGCCAAAAAACGTGATTTTCTACTTGCCGGGACGGCGGGGACAGACAGCGGTACGGGAGATCCATGGACGCGAATCCCCGCCATGACATTTGTACCGGAACGTTGCTTTATGAGTTATCACCTGCTGACCGGTGCTACCGGTTTGCTCGGGAACTACTTGCTGCGAGACTTGCTGCTGGCAGATATTCCGGTGGCGGTCTTGGTCCGTTCGAACCGTCGGCAAACCGCTCGCCAACGCGTCGAAGCAGTGATGTGCGCGTGGGATGCCGAAATCGGCCGCCCGATGCCACGTCCCGTAGTTCTGGAAGGCGACATCGCTCAACCAGACTTGGGACTGGAACCGCTTGCGGTTCGCTGGGTCGCGGAATACTGCTCGACCCTGATTCACAACGCTGCCAGCCTGACGTTCCATTCGACGAGCGAAGATGGTGAGCCTTGGCGATCGAATGTTGGTGGCGTCAAAAACGTTCTGGAGTTCTGTCGTAACACGGGGATTCGTAAACTTCATCATGTTTCGACAGCATATGTTGCGGGCCTTCGTCAGGGTCAGGTTCTCGAAACGGAACTGGATGTCGGACAGGAATTTTCGAATGATTACGAACGCAGCAAGCTGGAAGCCGAAATTCTAGTTCGCCAGGCAGACTTTCTCGATCCCCCGACATTCTTCCGGCCCGGTATTATCATTGGCGATTCGAAAACCGGGTTAACGACCACCTACCACGGTTACTACGCCGCCTTGCAACTTACGCATACCATCGTGCGAGCAATCCCGTTTGATGAAACCGGGCTTGTTGGTGGCCAGCGCGTGCGGCTCACGCTGAACGGAACCGAGACCAAGCATCTGGTCCCCGTCGACTGGGTTTCGGCCGTCATGGTTCACGTGATGACACATCCGGAACTCCATTCGAAAACCTATCACCTGACTCCACGTCATCCTGTGACTACTCGAATGATTCGCGACGTGTTGGAACAGGCTGCTGGATTCTACGCTGCGACGCTGGTCGGGGCGGGTGATCGTCCCGGTAATGCCTCTGAGGCCGAAGCTCTCTTTTACGAACATATTCGAGTCTACAACTCCTACTGGAAGATGGACCCGATTTTTGACACGACAAACACAAATGCGGCTGCACCCCATCTTCCGTGTCCGCATATCGATCGCGACCTGTTGTACAAACTGTCGCGAATCGTGATAGACAGCGAATTTCCAGGGCCTTCGAAGCGCCCGTTGGAACCGGAATTCGATGTCGAGTCACATCTCCAGAGCTTTACGGATCAAGTTTTGGCCGACGACACTCAAGCCTCTGACGAACGGTTGCTTGGGCTGGAAGTCTGCGGACATGGTGGTGGGCAGTGGCAATTGATTGTCCGTGGCAATCGCATTGTCGGATTAGAGATTGGCAACCACGACGAACGAAAAGCGACCTGCAAACTCGACGTGGATACGTTTGCGGCGCTCGCTAAGGGGCAAACGACGTGGAGGGATGCCCTTCAGTCTGGGGCCGCAGAAATCAGCGGCAACGGACGCACCGTCGGACAGTATTCGGACCTGCTCGAACAACTTGTTTCCACGTCGGTCAGTTCACTGTAAAACTTCACTCTGAAATCTCGGCGGTGACACTCGCATCACGATGACGGTGGAATTTAACGCCATAATACTGTTGCCGTTGAGCCAAGTGTGGCAGTGTTCGCCGAAACTGAGGTCGGTACCATTCTAGCCACTCCTTTTCAGGTTTTACGGCCTGACAAACTTTTCAGCCTCAATCGACCACGGTCCGACTAAGATTGTATCCGCAAACCCCATTTATTGGTCTTGATACAATCCAAAAGAAATGCTCCATCTTTCTTTCCTCCCGATACACGCGACGAAAATACCGCTACCGAGCTTGGAGACTTTGTATAACTCCATGCCTCGGAAGTAGATGCAACATTCGTTTGCGAGAAGGCAAAGTGCCGCGACGCTACCGAAGCTGACGTTGCTTACGAACGGAAAGACCAACCACACGACGGGCAATTGCGGAAATCGAGGTGATTCGTGACGCGTGGTGCCCACTCTGATCCTGTCTCGGTCGTCTACATCGTTGGCTCAGGCCGAAGCGGGACGACGTTAATGGATACGATCCTCGGCAGTCACCCGCAATTGTACGGGGCTGGCGAGTTGGCCCTGCTTTCGGTGAATGAGTTCTTTCATCAAATTTATTGCCCTTGTCAGAATCGCGTTGATGAATGTCCGTTCTGGCTCAAGGTCGTCGAAAACTGGTTCCAGCGAACTGGACTGAAAAATCTGAAAGGGCACAACGAGTTTCGCTGCCAGTTTGAAGGACCGCAGATGCGTGGGTTTACCCGACTCATGCGAGAAAAGCTGGTCCGAACAAAGGACTTTTCTGAGTATACGCGGCAGACAACAGAACTTTATCGAGCAATTCGGGAAGTCACCGGACGTACGATGATCGTTGATTCCAGCGCCATCCCGATGCGCGCACTTTCACTCTCGATGATGCCTGACATCGATCTGCGAGTGATTCATATCGTCAGAGATGCTCGGGGAGTTGCCTGGTCGCTCAAAAAAGGACTGCAAGCGGACCCCAAAGCGGGTATCGGAGCTTCAGAATCTCCGCGGCCTGTCTGGAGATCGTCCCTGACCTGGATCGCCTACAATTTATTGGCAAGCTGGGTATGTCGACAGATGCCGGCCAGCCGGGTCCAATTTTGTCGCTACGAGGATCTTTCAACGAACAGTGAGCCTGTTTTGAGACAGTTTGGCGAATTCCTGCAATGCGATTTTGAGGACATCATCCGGCGAATCAAGTCGGGTGGCGCACTCAAAGTTGGTTGCAGTTTCGCGGGAAACCGGATGCGAATGAAAGGTGAAGTTCGCCTTCGCCTCGATACCGACTGGACGCAGATGCTGTCGCCAAATGAGAAGCAGACCGTTTTACGCATGTGCGGCTGGCTGATGCGTCAGTACGGATATCAGTTGCAAGCAACGCGTATGAGTCTCTCACTCCCGGCGATGAATCCAGCAGCGCACGATGCGGTGCATTCGTAACGCAACGGGCTTCCGGCGAGGTCCCATCACGAGCGGCGTCTGACTGCGCCCCAACTATTTTAGAGGTCTCGCAGGGACAGAAAGCCAGTGGCTCAGGTCGCGTTGAAGAATACTCCCCAGCAACTGCACATCCTCCCGAAACACGTCAGCAAGCTCGGATGCGAATTCGTTTGAAAGTTCGGAGCGCCTGTTCTTTTTCGAATTGAATCGACGACTCCACTCCAGAAACCTGTAGGCCATCCGCCCCATGAGCGAACCATGCAGGTAGTAGCCGCGTTTGAGACGATTTCGCGTGCCGTCTAGAAATCGCGGTGGCGACTGAAGGAACCGCCCTATCAATCCGTTCTTGTGAGACTTTCGTTCGTTGACACGTGGAAAGTTCGTCCTTCCATCTGAAGCGAGACCGAGAAACGCGAGCACCTCTTCGTAAACTTTCTGCGGCGATCGCTCAAAGTCATCAAAAACGACGACCTTTCGCTGCTCGGCGGGCACCTGTGCGGCAAGTCGTGCAATTTGCTCACCCAGGGAACAGACGGCAGCGTATTGCAAGAGCTTGGGCTCTTTACAGAGTTCGGGTATTCGTTCCCCATGACGCCGCTGTTCCTGGAGTCGCCACGCAACCGTGCAATCGGCCTCGTCCTCAAAAAACGTGTACAGAAATTGAGAATGCAGCGACGGATACATTTGCAGGGGATTGCGGACCATGGCCAGAAACTTCGCGGAAGGATCGAAGTCCAGGATCTTCTTCACTGCGACAGAGGAATACAAATAGAAAACGGATGCTTCACCAGAGGCGCGAAATTGTGGTCCGCAGTCGGTAAATAATTGATGGTATTCCACCGCTGATTGGATTGAACTCAATCCCTGAAAATCAGTCGCGAAAAATTCTGGCTCTTTGAGCCGCGGCATAAAGATCGCGGGATGGTTGCGGAGGTATTCGTACAGCGCCGATGTCCCGCACTTGGGCGCACCGAGTATGTAGAAATTGTGCGCAGCCATCGAACCCTCTGCCACTGGAAAGTCGTACATCCAGCAGGGACGATACCGCCTGCGTGGAATCCCGTCAAATTGGGACATCAGGAACTGCGAATCGCGTCCTTTGATCGATGGCAATTCCACCAGGGACGATAGAATAAAAGCAATCCAGCACAAATCATCAGCGTGCGGATCATGTTCATGTCACTGTACCAGAACCATGACATCGACGATGTTGCGACACAGCCGTAAAGCAGCCTCGTCGAAAACAATCGCCGCTCATTTTGAACTTCGCAAAAGGCGATGAACGAACCGCAAAAAAACAGTACTGGAATCACACCCCAGATTCCGAAGTTGCGATAAGGTACGACGACCGGATGCATCCCTCCAAACGATATCAGACATCGATACCATTGGGCGGGATTCGCCGGACCATCGAGCGGCCTGACGTAATTGAGACGGTTTGCGATTTGGCTCGGCGGCAGCGACAGGAAATAATCCTGATAGGTTCTTCCGTAGAGGTATTCGACGTTGCCATAGTAGTAATCGGTGGCCAAACCCAGATTGTTGAGACAAACGGCAGTCCACGTATTCCGAGTCAGATACTTGACGGCAACGCTTCGCGTGTCAGGATCTTCGTACTCCGATACGTTCGCGATATTCCGCAAGGTGCCAAGTCCTGCGAACACCACGATACAGATGGCCAACGGCATCACAAGGATCATTGCTCGCATCGAGCGACTTCGGGGTCGCCTGCCTTCAGGCGTACCCACTTCTGCCGCAGGATTGGTGACATAAAGCATCGCCAGTCCCACGACAAGTCCCGCACATTCGCGGTCGCCGCGCAAAAACTGTAACACGACGATAATGTACGCCACAGTTGCGGAAAATCCCAACACCTTCCAGCGACGACGGGGACTTGACTTTTCTCGCTCGAAGTCAAGATACAGCAGGATCAGGATCATATACGAAATCAGCCAGCTTCCATTGAGCTTTACTGCTGTTCTGATGGCGTACGGCTCCTCAAAAATCGTTTTTGCCGGGGAATGCAGCGCCGAAAAATAGATCGAAACACCAAGCAATATCACTGTCACAGGCAGTGAAAAGGTTCGAGAAAGATCGGACACCCCTGTTCCGGTTCCCGTCTCTGAAACCGTGGGGGGGAATCTGCAATAGAACCAAGTCGTCGCTTCAATTCCGGCCAACAGGCCACACAGGCCAACGATCGCCATCACCAGCATGCAGTTGATCAAGTCATGTATCTGGCACAGCGGTTGGACATTGGCTGACCTGGTCCAAATGAACTCGGAGTCAAACAAGTAGCCCAATGTTGCAGTAAACGGCAACGAATACAGCAATACAAAAAAGCGGGACATCAGCGACAACTTCACCACACGCACGGAAATGATGCCAATGGCACTGAGCGCTGCCAGGATGACAACGGTCACTTCCAGCGGAGGGAATATCCCACGGGAAAATGCTGCCGCCTGGAGAGCGCCAATCAGCAACCAGGCCAGGCTTCGCCATCCAGGCTTCGTGGGATTCGAATTCATTATCGAAATCTTTCATGGGACGTCGAAGGATCTCGATTTGTCCATGCAGTTACAACAGCGCCGAACTATCCAAACGAGCATGCGAGTGTCATGGTGAGCAGTCCGGAAAGTTTAGTCTGATGCCAATCCAGTGTCGACATTCAGCGTAAAGTGTCCCCGAAACGTGTGCCGTCGGTAACAGGTTGTCACACGAACTCGTGTGGGGAGGTCAATCAAACCTTGCCCGAGCCTCGCGCTCGTGACTGGCAGGCGGAAGTCGTGCGGCGATCGGTTTAGTGTGACGATCGGAAAAACCAGAAAAATCGTACCGCACCCGTTCGGCACGCGAAGAAGTTGAAGTACCGCTGGCAAATCGGCATTGCAACAAGGTATGTTGATGGAGGCTCCGCGGGTTGTTTCGACGGAGCGATGGTATTCCTCTGTGTCCGTGGAGTTTGTAATGGCCCTGCCACGTGCGATCTGTCGGTTTGTGCCGTGGCCGTTTGCCGCTGCAATCTGCAGTCTTTTCTTTCTTTCATCGATCTCGTGCTCATCGAAGGCGACGTCGCCTCAGGCGAGCCCCGTTACCGTGGACTCCGAATTCAACGTTCCGGATGGAACGCCCAACGAAATCATCGCATTTGTCGAGAATATCAAAAAACGAAAGCCGAAGTTCAAGAACAATGACGAAGCCATGGCGTTTGCCGTGAATGCTCAGAAGGCTTTCATTTCTGCGGGTGATAAGATTCTCCAGCAGGAAACCAGTCCTGAAATTGCAGCCAACGCTGCAAAAATGAAAATGGCAGCCATGTTCATGCTGGCCGAAGGACAGATCGAGGACTTTTCTAAGCAGCTCATCGGGGAAGTCACGAAGCTGAAACAGGACAAACGGCCATCGGTTGCTCAACTCGGTGAAATGTTATGGCGCCCGGCCCAGGTCATGAGTGCACCTGCGATGACATCCACAGAACGTGAACAGCTCACTGAGGAACTTTTCGCGGATCTCCCCAAGGCAAAGTATTCACAAGAATCTGTTGGTGCACTTGTCCAACTTGCGAACACTCTGGGATCTGCGGGCAAACCGGAAGATGGGGGAGCAATTTATGAGCGGCTGGCAAAAATCGCTGGCGAATCCAAGGACGCGAACTTCCGCTCCAATGCCGAGATCTTCCAGGCGACCGCCCGACGAATCCAGCTTCCCGGAAACAAGTTCGTCCTCAACGGAAAAATGTTGACAGGTGAAGAAATTAACTGGGACTCGTATCGAGGCAAGGTCGTTCTGATTGACTACTGGGCGACGTGGTGCGGCCCCTGTCTGCAGGAACTTCCGAACGTCAAGAAGAACTACGAAAAGTATCACGACAAAGGATTTGACGTGATTGGGATCAGCCTTGATGAATCGCGATCAAAGCTGCAAGAGTTCGTGGATCAGCAAAAGATCCCTTGGACTCAGATGTTTGATGATTCCAGAGACATGGGCTGGGCACATCCGATGGCCAAGTATTATGGGATCAGTTCTGTACCGACCGCGATCCTCGTCGACAAGGACGGCAATGTCGTGTCGATGTCCGCTCGGGGTGGGGAATTGTCCGCATTATTGGAAAAACTGCTCGGCAAAGCGAATTAATGTGGCGATGATGACAAATGACCAATGGCACTTGGCTGTGACGACGGGAGATTGTGATGGTTCGCTGGATCGCCTTGATTATCCTCTGTTCAGCAACGTCATTCGCATGGTCGGCTGACGAATCGCCCCCCAGCGCTGTCAGTCCGGAAAATGCCGTCAAACCCGGACATTCGCTCCACGGTGAGGCTTTCGATGAAGGACCACGTCGTGCCGCCTACCTGATGGGAACGACCGGCAAAGTGTCGCTCACCATCACGACGAAGGATCCGCAGGCTCAGGCGTTCTTCAATCAGGGTGTCGGCCAGCTTCATGGGTTCTGGTACTTTGAAGCGGAACGCTCGTTCCGCCAGGCCGCACTGCTCGATCGCGATTGCGCGATGGCTTACTGGGGGATGACGCTCGCCAACGTCAATAACGACAAACGAGCAAAGTCGTTTATCGCAGAGGCAGTGAAACGAAAAGGTCCCGCCAGCGAGCGGGAAAAGATCTACATTGATGCCCTGGAAGCTTGGTACAAGGCCGACATTGGAGACGAAAAGAAACGAAAAGCCCGTATTCAGAACTACGTCACAGCCTTGGAAAATCTGGTTCACAAGTTCCCGGAAGATGTGGAAGGTCGAGCATTACTGAGTCTAACTCTCTGGCAGGGCCGCTCTGAATTATCGATCCCAAGCTACTTTGCCATCGATGCCTTGATGAACAGCGTTCTTGCCGCCAATCCACTGCACCCGGTTCATCATTATCGGGTTCACCTGTGGGATAACGACAAGGCGAAGCAGGCTGTGAATTCGGCAGAGAAGTGTGGACTGTCAGCTCCAGGCATTGCGCACATGTGGCACATGTCAGGACACACCTATTCCGATCTGAAGCAGTACTTCGACGCCGCCTGGCATCAGGAAGCATCGGCTCGAACGGATCATGCCTATATGATGCGAGATGCCATTTTCCCGGATGCCATTCACAACTTCGCCCATAACAACGAATGGCTGGTCCGCAACATGCAGCATCTGGGGCGAGCCCATGATGCGATCGCACTGTCGCGCAATACGATCGAACTGCCGCGACATCCGCGTCTTAACAATTTTCCCGGTGGTAAAAGTGCCCACTTCGGACGGTTGCGACTGTACGAGAGCTATTCTCGGTTTGAAATGTGGGATGCCCTGATTGCCGATGCCAGCACGCAATATCTGGGCCCCATCGAAGAGCACTCAGAACTGGTCAAACGAAAGCGAATGCTGGGAAGAGCCTTCTTCCGCAAGGGAGACGTCGAAGCCGGAAAATCACAACTGGCGTCACTCGAAAACCGGTTAAAGTGTGTTAAACAGGAAACGACTTCTGCCGTCGATATCGCCGTTGCCAAGGCTCGTTTCGAAGGAAAAGATGCCAAGGGAGTCGAAGCGGCCGAGAACCAGGCCAAGCAGCCGACAAATGAAAAGATCCGCGTGCTGGAGCGGGCGATCGACGAACTGCAAGGCTATGTCCTGCTGACCGAGAATAAGCCCGCAGAAGCCCTGGACCGCTTTAAGAAGGCGACGGGATTACCTGACGACTACCTCGCCGAAATCGAGTTTCTTGCGGGCAAAAAGGATGAAGCTCTCAAGACCGTTCAGAATCTGGTCAATAACGCGAAGAGCGAGGCAGTGCCCCTGGCGGCCTTGATTCAGATGCAGTGGAAGCAAGAGAAGAAAGAGGAAGCCAAACAAACATTTGAAAGGCTTCGCGAAATCTCTGGTTCAATCGATCTGGATGTCGCTCCATTCTCACGTTTGACGCCGATCGCGATGGAACTGGGATTCGGAGCGAACTGGCGAAAACCGAAACCAGTCGCAGCCAACGCCGCTGAATTGCCGGAACTGGCATCACTCGGCCCAATTCACTGGAGTCCGTCTCCCGCGAAAGAGTGGTCGTTGCCCGATGCCGAAGGAAAAATGCACACCTTGGCTTCTTACCGAGGGCGACCGGTCGTCGTGATTTTCTATCTGGGCTACGGATGCCTGCACTGCATCCAGCAATTGCAGGCGTTCGCACCGAAAGTGGCCGAATTTGAAAAGGCAGGTATCTCGCTGATCGCAGTCAGTACAGATAACATCGAAGACCTGAAGAAATCACACGAACGTTACAAAAAGGATGGAGTCTTTCCATTCCCGCTGGTTTCCGATGATGGTTTGGTGGCATTCAAGCAGTACCACGCGTTCGATGATTTTGAAAAAGCACCACTCCACGGAACGTTCCTGATCGATGCCGAGGGCAGAATTCGCTGGCATGACATTGGTGCGGAACCCTTTATGGATGCAAACTTCGTCTTGAAGGAATCGCGACGGTTGCTGTTCCCCAACCAGATTGAAGAAGCTGTAGAACCCGTTCCACTCGATGACAATCGCCCTGTCGACGCGTTGACTCCGCTGAATTCGTTCCCGTCACCATCCGTCACTCCACCGACCGCGACTCCAATGGTGACGCCGACTACGAATCCTCCCAAGCCGAATGTCACGGGTGGCTGACATGAAGGATGCACAGAACGAGCGAAATCAGGACTCGCACAAGTAAAGAACGTCTGTCATCTGGTGACGCAACAGGTCGGAATCATTCGGTTCAATCCGTATCGGTTGTACTTGAGTTCGAAAACGCTTGAGGCGATGATGGCTCAACCCGATTGACCAGAGTTTGGTTGCTCGCTTTACGGTATTGGATTCTCCATGTTTACCTTCGCTCGAGCAGTGTCCGCTCTGGTCGGCGTATTGACCATCATGGGATCCGTCCGACCAGGCATCGCGGCTGATAAGGCTCAGATTGCCAGGGCGATTGAACGAGGTCAGGCATTCTTGCTGAAACAGTCAAAGTCTTCCGCGCAGGGAAGCCTGGCCTGTTACAGCCTGGTCAAGTCGGGGGTGGACAAGTCGCATCCCGATATCCAGAAGGGGCTTCAGGAAGTTCTCAGCCGATTTCGCGACGGTGCCTATTCGCCAACATCGCACCACAACTATGAAGCTGGTGTCGATGCCATGTTTCTGGAAGCGGTCGATCGTGAATTGTACCGTCCCCAACTGGAAAGCATCGCGAAGTTTCTGATTCAGAAGCAGCGATCCTACGGTGCCTGGTACTACCCGTCGGGCGAAGGAGCCGGGACGCTCGACTTCGGTGACACCAGTATCACGCAATATGCGATCCTGGGCCTGTGGGCGGCATCGCGGGCAGGGGTTGAAATCCCGATCGAGACGTGGGAACGCGCCGCAAAATGGTTGCTGGTCTCGCAAAGTCGCGATGGTGGATTCTGTTACCACCCCGTCGAAAATCCAAATCAGGTCGCTGGTGCAACGAATTCGACATCCACAATGACCGTCGCGGGAGCTGGGACACTGCTCGTGATCCGGCACGTTCTGTTTCGCGATATTGAATTCGATGATGGCCTTCGTCCGTCGACTCCGACGAATGCACCTCGCAGATTCGGGGTGCTGGAACGAACAATCGAGGAACGAGAAAAAGAAAAAGCTCCGAAAGTGAAAACAATCACCACGATGTCGCCCGCCCCCATCGACAAAGCGTTGAAATCGGCATTGCGAGTGATCTCAGATCATTTTTTTGAACCCGGTAATGCTTCGCAGGGAATGTACCTGAATTATTACTTCTACGGGATTGAACGTGTCGGGGCATTGCTGGATTCCGACAAGATCGGGACGCACGACTGGTACAATGAAGGTGCTGACGAACTCCTCAAACGACAGGCGGCCGACGGAAGCTGGACTGATTCCAGTAGCACCGTGCCCTCAACCGCTCTCACGCTCTTGTTTCTTTCAAAAGCGACCGCCGGGACGATTCGAAAGCCTCGACGTGCGCCACAAGTCGGTGGTGGATTGCTCGTGGGAGGTCGCGGCCTGCCAGATAACCTGGATACGGTTCAGGTCAACCAGGGGGAAGTACGCAAGATTCAGGGACCGGTCGATACGTTACTGGCAGATCTCGAAAAGTCGTCTGATGCCCAGATTCTCGCGGCGCAGGAAGCCATTGTCGAAAAGGTTCAGTTAGATCGCCCCGAGGAATTGATCGGGCAAATTACTCTCCTGAAGCGATTGTCGAATGATAAGCGAGTGGAAGTTCGTCGGACTGCAATCTGGGCGCTGGGACGAACGGGGGACATTTCTGCTGCCCCCTTTTTGATTCGAGGTCTGACGGATGGGGATGAATCTGTGGTTCGTGAAGCGAGTGCCGCGCTTTGTATTCTCAGTCGTCGTCCAAACGGCTGCGGAGTCCCGATTGATCCCACCGAGGGAGTTGCCGAGGATGGCAGCGACGAACAACGATTGGCGCATCTGAGGAAATGGGGTGAGGCATCTCGAAAGGTCTGGACCGACTGGTATCTCAAGGTTCGTCCGTATGACGAACGGGATGATCGAAACGCGTTGAAACGTAAACCCCAATAGCGATCCCTGCGATGTCACTCAAAACTATCCCTCGTCCAGCACCAGTTCTGCGAGATACGCTGTATGACCGCATCAGCTCGTGGACAATTGCGCTGTTCGTCGGTGTCGCAGGACTTTGCCTGTGCGTCGTGGCGATTTGGCTGACAAACCGACTGCCAGCCCCTCCGCAAGCTGTTCCCGTCGAACTGATCGAAGCTCCCGGCGGTTTTGAAGATGGATCTCCCGACGAAACACTGCGTGTCGACTCACCCGAACCGGAAGTGCATGATGCATCGCCTGCCGAAGTCCAGTCGGATACGACAGAGATCGCCGAAGCACTGGAAACCGTCGTAGAACTTTCGGAATCCGCAACACAGCAGGTTCAACAACAGTTTGACACCGGTATCCAGAGCACAGGCAAGACCGGCAGCGCTAAAGGGACCGGAAAAAAAGGACTAGGGATTGGTCCCGGAACCGGCGGGATGCCGCGCGAACAGCGGTGGTACGTCCGCTTCGGAGATCGGGCGGGGGTTGATGAGTACGCCAAGCAACTCGAATTCTTCGGGATCGAACTCGGTGCACTGTTGCCGGATGGACGACTGGTCTACATCTCAAAACTCAATCAACCGACGCCTGTGTCGCGGTTTGTTGCCAGCGGAAAGAATGAGCAGCGATTGTACATGACCTGGCAGGGAGGGGACCGGCGCAGTGCGGACGTCGAATTGTTCAAACGAGCCTCGATCGATGTTCGAGGTGACACTGCGATCTTCCATTTCTATCCGAAGCCAACCGAAACCATGCTGGCTCAACTGGAATTGAATTATCGAAATCGCCCCGTCACGCAAATTCGCCGCACGTATTTTGCCGTTGAAACGGCTGGTGCTGGTTACCAGTTCAGTGTGATTCGTCAGATTCATTACTGACAGAATCAGTTGGCGGCTGATTGTAAAAGATGACTTACGGCACAAGCAGCGCCATGCGCCGCACAGCCAGCAGATAGACAACCAGACTGCTGCAGACTCCATGCAAAGCCACTGCGACACGGTTGGCGAAGTCAGGCTCAACAATTCCCAGCCATTCCATCGCCACGTACCAACGAAACTGGCTGATTCCAAAAACGATGGGAATCGCAATCACCCAGACGTAGTGGTAAAGCAGTGGAATCTCGGACATCCGCAAGGGGAGCAGCCATTGCCGAATCGTCAGATGCGATCCACCCGTCGCGGCTTTGACAAATTCCAGGATTGATCGCGGTGCTGCAGACGACACGGACTGAGCGATCATCCAGCGATGTTTCAGGAATCCGATCCAGAGTCCGCAGAACAAGGCGATGTAAAGGGACTGAGTGATAAACGCATAAGCATAGACGAACGGCAATGAATGTTCGGAATCCAGAAGAATCCGCAAATACAGGTTGCCCTCCATCGCCAGATCAGGACTGTAAATGACAGTGACGGCGATGTCCGTCAGCGCACCACCAATGATAAACAGCCCACCGCAGAACGTGATCACTGAAGGAAGTCGAGTATTCCCCTGACGAATGAAACCGCAAAGCAGCGCCAACGTAACGACTCCCAGGATCGGCAGTGAATATGCTGTCAGCAGATGCAATCGCCCGAAATCAATTTCGGTGACATTGAGGAGAACTCCTCTCGCCTCCCACGAAAGAGTATGCAGGAACAGATCACAGGCAACCCACGACAGGACGAGACTGGTCACAATCGTAAATCGGCGCATGACGACATTTTGGTGCCAGTAGACCACGTTGTCTGCGAGAGATTTGCAATTAGAATCTGACATCACGTTCTCCTGTCGGGGATCACCGATCTCATCTTCGTAAACCTGTCTTATCAGCACAATCAGGCTATCGCGTTCATAGATCTCAAAGCAAGCCCCTTGTCCGCAGATCACGGTAGATCATGATCCTGATGCTTGATGTTCTCGCCCTGATCGTCCTGCCTGATTTCTGGCAAGGAATGCAGAAGTGACCTGCGGTCGTGAGTTTCGGCGGGGTCAGGAGACGGTAGGAGACGGTCGGGAGACCCGCGCCGAACAAAGACGCGATTCGTGCATCAACGCTCGGCTTGAGGTTTCTTGTGCTGCGCACCCAGCTTGAAGCTGTATAGACTGGGGACATGGGTAACAGGTGTTCGGGGACATGGGTGACAGGTTGAAGGGGACGAGAACTGGTTCCAAA
>JBAWWJ010000212.1:0-14305 GCA_037146815.1 Planctomycetota bacterium | reverse complement strand
GGTTTTACCTGCAACGTGGTGAGCTTTGGCGAGAAATTGGGGAGCCCCAACTTGCAGAATCCGACTTCGATGAGGCGCTTCGGCTGATCGATGTGGCTCTCCGGGAAGAACCAAAATTAGAAGCATTCAATCTACGTGATCGTGCGTTCGCGCGTTACACGAAAGGACTGGTCGAAAACGCAATTACGGATTTAGACGAGGCTATCGCAAAAGCGGCAGAGAACCCTTCCTTTCGCTCGGTACTGCTAACGATGCGCGGGATGGCATGGCGACGACTTGGTGACCTGGATAAAGCAGAAGCCGATTTTGCCTACGCCCTTGAGTTTGACCCTGAGAACGCTACGGCTTTCTCAGAAAGAGGTCGGCTTCACATTATGCGTGCCGATTTCGCAATTGCGATCGCTGATTTCGACAAATCGATTCGGCTCAATCCGAAGCATCCGATTCTCTATGCAAGCCGCGCATATGCCAATTTAAATCTGCACGAATACGAAAAGGCAATTTTAGATTGCTCAGAAGCGATCAATATCTTCCCCCTGTATGCACCGGCTTACCGTCATCGCGGCTGCGCTCATGTGGCATTGGGACAGATTGATAGGGCACTCGAAGATTTGAACCAGGCAGTTCGTTTTACGCCGAATTATGTGAAACCGACTGTGAGTGGCCGCGAACTGGACCCCAAGCGAGGCCCGCGCGAACGCATCTACTATTACGATTTCCTTCCACAATTGGATCGTGCTGGTATCTGGCGAATGAAGGGGGAATGGGAAAAGGCGATTGTTGATTTGAAGGAAACTCTGCGGATGGATCCCGCCTCGACACAAGCCCAGAATGATCTGGCGTGGATTCAAGCGACATGTCCGGACGCCAAGTATCGAGACGGCAAATCGGCCATAGAACTGGCCCGAAAAGCCTGTGAAGCGACAAAATGGAAGAAGGATGACTTCATCGTCACGCTGGCCGCTGCTCACGCTGAAAACAGCGAATATGATGAAGCCATCAAACGATTGACGCAGGCCAATGAAATCGACCCGAAACGCGACGCTGCGACACGGGAAAATCTCCTGAAGCACTTCAATCAGTCGATGCCATTCCGGGATTCAGCCAAGGACAAGTGATGTTGCTGAGTATCTGCTGTCAGAAGAGCAGACGATTCTATTTCTATTTTTGCTGACCGAAACAATAGAGCATTTCACGTCGGCCTTCAGGGCTCGTGATTCCAACCCGCAGAAAAATCTGCCCGCCGCAGATCGCAGGGCTGGGAAACGAATCGGTTCCGATCTGGTTCTGTGCAACCAGCTCAAATTTGTCCGGGGTCGGTTTGAAGACATACATCGTGCCGAGTTCATTCGCCCAGTATATGTTGCCACCGGCGAGAACGGGTGAAGCACTGACAGGACCCGTCAAACGGTGCTTCCACATTTCCTGCCCATCGGTCCCTCGCCAGCAAAACATGATGCCACCATCGGTCAGGCCGTACAGGTATCCGTTATGAGCCAGCATCGACTGTTCGTAACACTTCTGGTTGTTACGCCAGAGCACTTTGCCGCTGCCATCCGCCTTGACCGCCAACGTTTCCGGTTTGGGGAAACCTCCACTGGCGAACACAATGTCACCATCCCAGACCATTGTTCCACATGTCGCCAACGACGTTCCAGGTGTCGCCCATAGCATCTTTCCATCCTCGGGATTGTACGAGACAACTCGGTCCGTTCCGCTGATGAACATCTGGTCTTTTCCAGCAACATGAGCAACGACGGGCGACGAGAATGAAATGATTGGAAGTCGCGGAGTTTTCCAGACGCGATCACCTGACTTCCGCTGAAGTGCCGTGATAAAGCTGTTGCCATCGTACTCGGCCGAAATGATCACATTCTCGCCGTACAACAGCGGTGATGGTCCATATCCATACTCGAACATTTTCGGACGGAAGTGACAGACCGCCTGCTTCCATTCGATTTCACCCTCGAGATTCAAAGCAATCGCTTCAATCTTGTCATGATGGTAAAACGTTGCAATCAGGCGTTCACCGTCTGAAGCAATCGTCGGGCTCGCTTCGGTATTATTCTTATGATTGCGGATGGGAAATCCCCCTTTGCTGACCTCTTTCAACCAGAGTTGCTCTCCGCTGGATCTGTCAAATGCGACGACGTAATGAATCTTTTTGATTTCGTCTGCGGTCGCCAGAAAGACGCGTTGACCCACCACAATCGGCGAGCAGTGGCCTCGCCCTGGAACAGGGACCTTCCAGGCGAGATTGTCATTGTCGCTCAGTTTGACCGGGACTGGGGTTTCTGTCGCAATTCCATTGCGGCTGGGACCTCGCCACCACGGCCAGTCGGTCTCGATCGACAACTTCGGAAAGTCAGCGATCCCACGGTCCTGAGCGACAAGCGTCCCACAGACCAGCGGAAGAACCAGGGTTACATATGCGATGACCCAGTGAGTTCGTTTGGTTGACACGTGATCGTTCCCAACGAAAAGAGGAAAAGAGATTGAGCATCAGCTTATGTCATTGGAATAAAGCGCGACAGGATCAGTGCCGGAATGACCAGCGCCGCAGTCAGCAAGGCGTGCCCGGTTCCGTATGTTCCTTGCTCGGCCATTTTCCAGAACACGACCGTCGCAACAAGCATCACATACGATAACAGCAGCAACTTGACAGTCACTTGAACGTTGGCTGCTGAAGGTGTCACGATGGCGGTGACCGCCCGTCGGTTCAATGTGAATGCGATGACCGCCAGCATCGCCAAAGCAACGGGGCCATTGAGTCGGGGTGGCCAGCTCCAACCCGGCCAAGACACAAACAAGACCGCCAGACCGGCAATTCCAGCGTTGAACAGGACTTGGGCTAACCCCAGTTGCCAGCGGCTGCTCGTTTTCGCTTCCGTTCGGGCAAACACCGTCACCCCGACGATGTATAGCCCCAGCGCCGCCGCAACCCAGAGTTGCGGTCGGACCAGTAATCCAGGCGGGACCCATGCATTCTGATCACTGGCCCCGAGCAGGACGTTGAGAAACCGGCAACTCCCCATCGCAACTGGACCGAGAAGTGTCCGCTTCAGAACACTGTCGTAAGCCAGGATCGCCACAACCAGCAGTCCGGCCACCTGCAGGCTGACAACTGTCACCAGCGAGGCGGCAGCAACCCCAGCGACCATCAGTACGACGCCCAGAATCACCGCGTTTTTGAGCGGTACCCGGCCCGATGGAATCGGTCGGTTAGGCCGTTCGGATGCATCCTGCTTCCGGTCAAAAACGTCATTGAAGACCATTCCCGCCATGTACAGACAGCATGATGAGGCCAGCAGCCCAAAAAACTTTCGTGGATTGTCAAATCCATCGGGTCCCAGAACAAAAAAATGATTCAGCACGTAGCCGAGAATAATGTCAGCCATCGCCGTGAAAACAGTGGGAAGACGCAGTAGTTGCAAGTAGGCAAGCATCGGTTGTTCCTTGGTGTCGGGGCCCTGATTATGTCGACGGCGCGGCCGAACGTCGAGGACGGTGTCTTTTTCCTTGCTTTCGACGTAAAACAACGAGGACGTTCGACCGGCTTCGCAAACATTCTGAAGGAAGCAAGCATGCGATTCCTGCAATCAATCAGCTGGGGCATTGTTCTGTGCGTACTTCTCGGGCAATCGAACAACATTCAGGCTGGCTGGAAAGCGGGCCTCGCCAAAGCCGTGATTACTCCGAAGCAGCCAATGTGGTTGGCCGGATACGGGGGTCGCACAGGTCCATCGGAAGGAGCCGAACATGATCTTTACGTGCGAGTTCTCGCACTTGAAGATGATCACGGTCACCGTGGCATCGTCCTGTCCAGCGACACGCTGGGGATCCCTCAGTCGATCGCCGACGACTTGGCGAGACGATTGAAGGACAAGTTTGGACTCGAACGATCCCAACTGGTCCTGCATGCGTCTCACACACATTGTGGCCCCGTCTTGCGAGGAGCCTTGTATGACGCCTATCCCCTGGACGTAGTGCAGATCGAACGGATCAATGCATACTCTGACTGGCTGACCGATGAAATTGTGACGACGATCGGCATGGCCTTGCAGGATCTCAAGCCGGCGACGCTGTCGCGAGGCCAGGGATACGCCGACTTTGCCGTCAATCGACGCACGAATCGGGAACCGGATGTTCCCAAGTTGCGAGAACAGAACCTGCTGTTTGGCCCGGTGGATCATACCGTCCCCGTCTTGGCAATTCGCGCGATGGATGGGACGCTGCGGGCTGCGGTGTTTGCTTATGCCTGCCACAACACGACCCTGAGCTATATGAAGTTCTGCGGCGACTATGCGGGGTTTGCCCAATTCGATCTGGAACAACGCCATCCGGGTGCCATGGCGCTGTTCTGCATGGGCTGCGGGGCCGATCAGAATCCTTTGCCGCGTCGAACCGTCGAACTCGCTCAATCGTATGGCAAACGCCTGTCCGCGGCAGTCGATACAGTACTGGCGAGCCCTATGGAGAATGTCGAACCGCTATTGAAGACTCATCATGAGTTTGTGCCTCTAAAAATGCATGGCCTTCCAAAAGCAGAAGAACTTCGCACCATGGCCGCGGGCCAGCCAGATTATCGGCAGCGCTGGGCCACTCGCATGCTGGACCTGTCTGCCAAGGGGGCTGTCCCCAATGAATATCCGTACCCGATCACGGCCTGGAGACTTGGTAAAGACCAGTTGTGGATCACGCTGGGGGGAGAAGTCGTCGTCGACTTTTCGCTCCGTCTGAAAGGTGAGTATGGCGAGCGAACCTGGATCACTGCTTATTCCAACGATGTCATGGCCTACATTCCGTCTCGGCGAGTCCTGATGGAAGGGGGCTACGAAGGTCAGAGTTCGATGATGGTCTACGGACTTCCCACAGAACGCTGGGCGGATGACGTCGAAGACCGCGTCGTTCAAGTTGTTCAGCGGTGTGTTGAGATGGTGTCAGAAAAGAAATAGTTGAATCGAAAGCCTCTCGTCACGGTTGAGAATCTCAGTTGGACTCATCCGCCGAAACCAGCAAACATGAGACTCGAATTTAGAAACGCAGAGGACGCAGAGAGCGCAGAGAAAAGCCTGGAGAAGGCAAGGCGATGCCAAGTCCCTTCTCTCCGCGTCCTCCGCGAACTCTGCGTTTCAAATGAATTCGGAACACAGAGGTATCGATCTGCAAAGCGAGCGGCAATGGGGCGTTAGCCCACTAATAGAACCGGACGCTAGCGCGTTCCGGCTGATCGGTTGAACCGAAAATCACCCCGTGATGACATATCTGCTGGAGTCCCTCGATCCGTGAACTCCTCAAACCTCAGCACTGCCAACTCGAACGCAGCCTAACACTCCATGGACACTTCAACGCCACTTGAATCAAAATCTGCGACGGAGCATCTGCGTCGTGATTTGTTCCGTCTGGCGGTACCCGTCCTGGGGGAACAAATGCTGGCCTTCTGCGTCGGACTGTACGACGTCTATCTGGCCGGTTTACTTGGCAAAGCAGAGACATCCGCGATCGGGCTCTCTGCGTACGTGTCGTGGTTGGCCTATCTGATCTTCAGCCTGGTGGGAACGGGCACCGCAGCCATTGTCGCACGTGCCTGGGGAGCAGGAGAATTCGACGACGCTCGTCGCATCGCGGCACGTTCACTGACACTCACATTGGTTTTCGGATTCGGAATCTTTTTGTTTCTGCAACTGCTGGCAAACTTGTTCCCGATCCTGCTCAACATGGAAGGGTTGCAACGCGATATTGCTGTTGAATACCTCAGACTGGATGCATTCGGTCAGTTTTTTGCAGGTTGGACGCTGATCGGTTCCGCTGCTCTGCGTGGAGCGGGTGATATGCGCACTCCGCTGCTGGTCTTAACCGTCACCAATGTGGTGAATGTCATTGTTTCAACCGCTTGCCTGTGGGGTTGGGGCCCGTTGCCAGAAATGGGTGTCACCGGAATTGTGACCGGGACTGTCACAGCACACATCTGCGGCGCTGTCGTGATGGCCGGGATGTTGTTTTCGGGGAGTTCGCGGATTCAAGTGCGACTCTCTGAGTTCCAGTTTCACCGTGAAACATTTCGTCGCATCTTGAAGATTGGTGGCCCCGCAGCGTTGGGGGGAATCGCTACTTTTTCGGGACACTTTCTGTTCCTGATGGTCATTGCGCGGCTGTCGTCTGGTGGGTTTGATGGGGCGACATTTGCAGCCCACGTCGTCGGTGTCCGGATTGAATCGCTGTCGTATCTTCCAGTGGAAGCGTTCGGCATCGCAGCGGCGACACTGGTTGGACAGTCGCTGGGGGCAGGGCAACTGGATCGTGCCCGGAAGGTTGCTCATGAAGCCTTGCGTCAGTGCGTGGGCTACGCAGGCCTGATGACGCTTGTATTCTTCATGTTCGCTCCTGTCATCTACGCGACGATGCAGTCGAGTCCCGAAGTTTCGCTGATCGGGATCCCGGCCTTTCGGTTGATGGCGCTCTACCAGATTCCAAACGCCGTGCTGATTGTTTACATCAACGCCTTGCGCGGCGCAGGCGACACGCGGTTTCCGATGCTCTGTTCACTTCTCGGAAATCTGGTCGTCCGTGTCTCTGTCGGTTACGTCTGCGGCGTGGTTTTGAATGGAGGCCTGTTCGGTGCCTGGATCGGAATGGGTGCCGACAACATCCTGCGAGCGATCATGGCCTCATGGCGCTACAATTCAGGCCGCTGGGTCAAGATTAAAGTTTGAATTCACCGGAAGTAATTTACAACCCTGGCAATCGCGACAACAATCATTCCGCAGTACTCGCTTCATTCCGACTCAGGAGAATCTGCCCAAGATTCTGCCGATACCTAAAGGTCTTGAACGGGATGGTGAATTTGGCTCGCCTGGCTGCCCCACCTACCGGTCATTGGGGTAACTCGCCACGTTTTTCGGTCTGTGACGTCAATTACTCATTCGTGTTCAACAGGTTGAGTAAAACGTCATTACTCGGTCCCGAGGTCAACTTCGATCTTGTAACCTTGGGGAGGGGCCAGATCAAACAGGGACTCCTCTAGAGCAATATTGAATTCGAATTCCCGCATGATCGTCTGCTGTCGAGACACTTTCCAAACGACGTCAATGCGAAGCGGATGCCCCGTTCGCGGGGCGCCCCACAGCGTGCATTCTCCGAATGTCGTGTCTGAGACAAACCCGACTGCGAGCTTGCCATCGATTTGTCGGGTGCCAACCCTACGGAATGAACTGCTATTCAAATCGCGGTTTCGCGACAAAAATTCACGCAATTCAAAGAACGCGTCTGCGAGCGGTTGATCCATAGGACCAGTCGAATTCATCACGACGGCTGTTTTCGTTGTCGGGAACAGCGTGACTCGCTTTCCCTGCGGTTCATCCAGAATGCTGATGGCGACCTCGCCATTTTGAGAGACTTCCTGACGAAAGCGACCGGGTGCCTGGTAGAAAGCCTTCACAACTTGTTCCGGGAGTAAACCCTGTTTCACCTCGATTTGGAATCTCGCTGTTTTTGCGTCGACAAGTGCAGTTGTCAGACTGCGAAATACAAGTTCAGGCGACTGATGTCTGGGAATCATCAGCCAGGCAATCGACATAAGCAGGCAGATTGCCGCGAGTCCAATCCAGCGGAGATCTGCTCGAAGTAATATATTTTTGCGAGGAATGCGAAGTTCCCCCAGCGAGTCGGTTTTCAGTGCCTGTGCGCGATCAAAGCGTGACATCACGTCACGATGAAGACTTTCGCGGTGGACGCGCGAAGGTGCATCGTCGAACGGCAGTTCTTTCATCAGCCGGACGAATTCATCGTCATGTTCAGGGGATCCAGACATCATTCATCCTTTGCGACGACGATCGAGGCGATTGTCAGCAGCAATCGAAAAGCTGAACTTATCACGCAACCGAGCGAGTATCCGGCTGAGCGATGCTCGAACAGCCCCAGGTGTTGTTTCCACAACGTCTGCGATTTCATCAAAACTACAATTCGAGAAATATCGCAGCATGACGATCGAGCGTTCCCGCTCGTCCAATTCCATAACAGCCTGGAATACGAGGGGCCAGTCTGGCGTCAAATCGGCAGCAGGGACTTCCGTCGAATGCTTCCACACACCGCTTTTGACGGCCTGGTTCCAGATTTCCTTACGCCGCCGCTCCTGACGCAAGGTTGAGTTGATTTCGTTGGTCGCGATTCGAAACAGCCATCGACGGAATTCCGAATCCGTCGTGCCGGTAAACGCGGGTAAATGAGCAACGACCTTCAGAAAAACGATCGAGAGAATGTCCTCTGCGACAGCACGAACGAACAAGCGACGCAGGCAGTAACGGGCCACTTCCGGATAGTAGTGTTCGTACAGTGCACTAAATGCCTCACGATCCGTACGAGCCCGAATCACTAGCTCGTCGGCTTCGGAGCGGTCGTTGCTGGCACCCTGTAGACTCATTGTGTGATTATCAATGCGCGAAACAGAACATTGTTACAATGAAATCTGGAAGCGAGCGAAATTTCTCTGGATTCGACAGCACGATAAAAAGAAACGAAAGCCCTTGGCGGACGATCAGCGGGGCAAAGTCGATTTCTGTCACAACTCCCGCAGCGAATCTGCGGAATTATGATTCCGATCGGGGGCTTGTCGCCACATAGGATGCGATAAACATGGCACCAAGTACCAGGTCAATCGTCCCTGCCAGCAACATGTTCGAATTCAATCGTCCCATCGCGAACAGGACTGCTGCCGCGATTCCAAATCCGGCTTTCTCGAGGACCGATGGAATCATCAGTGGGCGATACCGGACGGGATCCGTGGACATCACCAGGAACGCAATCTGCCAGGCAATTCCGACCCCGACAAACCCATAGTAGTACTCCGGGTGAGTGATGGCAGGAGGATAATCCAGCCCGTTCTTGACTTCCAGAAAATACTGAGGGACCAGCACAATCAGTCCATAAATGCCCGCGATCAAATAAACGCGTTTTGCAAACAACATGATCCGTCAGATGTCCGTTGAAGAAGTTTTCAATGACTGCTTTGGGAATGTTAACGTATGCGTATCGGTTTCGCGAATTTACACAGGGGATTTCAGGCTGTTTCGTAGGGAGGGACAAGTGGCGCTTCGCCGCGCCGGCCCACCATCCATTCTCGACGTTTCCTGATAGTGGGCCGGCGCTCGAAGCGAGCTGGTCCCACCCTACTTTTGTGACGTGCTCGCTTCGGCCGGGTGTCCAGCACAACAGGGTGGCGGGGGGCGCACCCGCTTCTTTGCGTTTTTAGAGTTGCTTTTGAAACGCAAAGAGCGAAGAGGTCGCTGAGGTAAAGGCCTGTGCGATCACCTTTTTTTCTCAGCGATCTCAGCGTTTCAGCGATCTCAGCGTTTCAAGGGCTTCCTGGTCGCATATTTAGCGAGCGTCAGCAATAAGAAGTTAACGCAGAGGCGCAAGGGCGCAGAGACGCAAAGGAATGCAATTTTGATGTTTTTCCCCTGCGTCCCTGCGCCTTTGCGCCTCTGCGTTTCCATTCTTCCGGGTTTTAGATTCCGCCAATCGCCTGCATCGTTCTGCCCCGCTTCTTTGCGTTTTTAGAGTTGCTTTTGAAACGCGAAGAGCGAAGAAGTCGCTGTGGTAAAGGCATGTGGGATCACCTTCTTTTCTCAGCGATCTGTGCGATTCAGGGGCTTCCTGGTCGCATATTGAGCGAGCGTCAGCAATAAGAAGTTAACGCAGAGGCGCAAGGGCGCAGAGACGCAAAGGAACGCAACTTTTGATGTTTTTCCCCTGCGCCTTGGCGCCTCTGCGTTTCCATTCTTCCGGATTTCAGATTCCGCCGATCGCCTGCATCGTCCGAGAGAAAAAGACCTGGGAAACCTTGACTCCACCCTACATTGAAAACGCCGATTGGCCTGGTTCGAACTGGTTCGAACTGCGGTGACTCTGGAGATCTTTGCGGATTGAAGGTGTAATGCACCGGAAGATGTCACCGCTCAGATGCCGTCCCAGAGATCTGGAACGCATCGACTTCCATTGCTGTCGGCAGAGGATGATTTGCATCATGGTCAAATTCGTTTCAGTGATTATTGCGTTCGCACTCCTGTCCGTTACGGCACGTGCGGAGACGTTGCAGGTGGAAGCAGAATCGTTTGCTGACCACGGTGGCTGGTCACTGGATACGGCATTTATCCCGATTGTCGGGTCACCGTATTTGCTGGCACATGGTCTGGGGCGACCGGTGGCTGACGCTGTGACTAAGGTAAAGGTCGCTGGCGGTGATTATCGGATCTGGGTTCGAACAAAGGATTGGGTCGCACCCTGGAAAGCCCAGGGAACCCCAGGGCGATTTCAGTTGATGCTGAACAATCAGCCGCTTTCAACCGAATTCGGAACGACGGGGGCGGACTGGCATTGGCAATCAGGTGGCAAGGTCTCACTCGCCGCAGGAGACGTACAAATCGCACTCCATGATCTGACCGGATTTGATGGACGCTGCGATGCGATTCTGCTTAGCAATGAATCCCGCTTCGAACCACCCGCTGCTGCGGACCTCGCCGCCGTTCGGAAGCAGCTTTTGAATCTGCCCGCGGATGTCGAAGATCAGGGAGAATTCGATGTTGTTGTTGTCGGGGGCGGATATGCGGGAATTGCGGCCGCAATCTCTGCGGCTCGGCAATCACTCAAGGTCGCACTGATTCAAGATCGATTTGTTCTCGGCGGTAACGGCAGCAGCGAAGTGCGAGTCTGGGCTCAAGGGGGAACATTGCGAGGCAAGTATCCTCACCTGGGTGAAATCGTCGAAGAATTTGCGGACCATGCACCAGACTCCCCCGGCGATGGTGCTCATTTTGGGGATGCTCGCAAAGAAAAGTTGGTCCGTCGTGAAAAAACAATTTCACTGTTCCTTGGGTACTTTGTGACGGATGTGGAACTCGACACGAACGCCGACGAAAAGGCCCGCAAGGAAGCCGGATACGATGCTGCACCGATCCGGTCCGTAACGGCCCTGGAAGTTCGCACCAGTCGACACCGCAGGTTTCGAGGCAAATTCTTTGCGGATTGCACAGGTCACGGCGCGATCGGGGCACTTGCTGGGGCGGCTTATCGTGTTGAGCCTCAAGGGCGCATGGGGATGTCCAACATGTGGTTCTGGCAGCACGAAGCGGCCCCACAGACCTGGCCTGAAACACCATGGGCGCTCCAACTCGATGAAAGCGATTTCCCCAAGACGGTCAAAAGCAAATCCGAAATCGAAGGCAAGCCGTTCATGAAAGGGGAATGGTTCTGGGAGTCGGGATTCGACAAGGACCCGATTCGCGATCTGGAACTGATCCGTGACTGGAATTTGCGAGCGGTATTTGGTGCCTTCACGGCCATTAAAAAGGGAAGCGAAAACGAAAAGAACGCCACTGCGGCACTGAAATGGGTTGCCTACGTCGGGGGACCGCGCGAATCGCGATTGCTTGACGGAGACTTGGTCCTGAGTCGCGAAGACATCGTATCGCAAAAGGAGTTTCCGGACGGATGTGTTCCGACGACGTGGGATATCGATCTGCACTACCCCAAAGAACAATTTGCAAAAAAGTTTTCCGACAATCCGTTCATTTCGCGAGCAGAATTTGGGGCCGGGGTCGACCGAAAGAATGGTTACCCAATTCCGTATCGCTGCTTCTATTCGAAAAATGTTCCGAATCTGCTGATGGCTGGCCGTTGTATCAGCGTGAATCACGAAGCACTCGGAACCGTTCGCGTGATGCGGACGTGCGGAATGATGGGGGAAGTTGTCGGCAAGGCGGCGTATCTGGGTGTTAAGCACAAGGTCACACCGCGCGGGGTTTATCATTACCACCTGGGTGAACTGATCGACCTGATGAAACAACCGGGGGCGATGCGGCGCGATGCTCTCGACGGATCACTCTATCGCGACAAAGACGTTCAGAGCGTGGTTGGTTATCTGTCCAAGGCGACCGACACGGTCGAAGGGGTCAAACCGACCGCCTCGGCAGTCAAGCGAGTTGTCGTGACTTCGCTGCCGGGAATCGTGATTGATGAAACTCAGGCGAAACTTACCGGAAAATGGGGTGAAACGGGGAGTCTGTCTCCATTCGTAGGCGATGGATACAGATATGCCTCACCCGGTGATAAGTCCGAGGCCCGATTCACGTTTTCGATTAAAACAGCCGGGAAATATGAGTTGCGATTCGCTTGGGCACCACACGAAAACCGCGCGACGAAAGCAACGTGTATTCTGGAACGAATGGGTCAGAAGGCACTGAAGCTCCGCATTAATCAACGGGAAGAGACCACAGACCCTCACGGATTTCATTCGCTGGGTCGATTTGAGTTTCCTGAAGGGGAAGCCTCTTTCACGCTGACTTCGGAGGGCGCAGACGGACTCGTTCATGCTGACGCACTGCAGATCCTGGAAGTCAAATGATTCGGGTGACTGCCTTGCGGATGTATCGACTGGTGGCAATTTTGCTTGCCGCCTGGCTATTGCATCTCGCAGAACGCCGTTCGGTGCTTCCAAACGATTCGATTTCACTGAACGATGTACGCACATTTTTCCCCGATGCCCACCGACTGTCGCCCCTCGATGAACGTGCTTTTTGTGCGGTCTGGAATTCGCAGGGCGAGCGATTGGGAAATGTTCTGGCAACGTCACCGAATTCAGACAACATTATCGGTTACTCCGGCGCCAGCAATTTGCTGGCGGCCATCGATCCCCAGGGGCGGGTGGTTGGGGTTAAGATTCTTTGGAGTGGAGATACGCCCGCTCATGTCCGTGATGTCGAACGCCACAATTCATTCTGGCGACAATTCGTGGGCTGGGCGCCGGACGCGGAACCATTACCAAAAATTGACGGTGTCAGCGGATCGACCCTCACCAGTCTGGCGATGACAGAAGCGGTGGAACGTCGATTGCGCGGACATAACTCGTCACGACGCTTTCCGCAGCCCATGGCGCTTGATGAAGTGCGAACGTTTTTTCCTCGTGCGGCTGAATTCAAAGAAGATCCCGTCCGCTCCGCCTGGTTCTTGGTCCTCGACAACGCGGGTCTGCCGCTGGGGTACGTCGTTCGAACGGCACCTGCTTCCGACAATGTCCGGGGATATAAAGGACCGACAGAATCGATGGTTGCTGTCGCAATCGACCGCCAGACAATTCTCGGAGTTCGGCTTCGCACGAGTTTCGATACACCTGACTACGTCGACCGAGTTCGCGATGACGTTGAATTCTTGGCGCTGCTGGCAAACCATCGTGTTGATGACTGGCCTGCGATCAACTTTCGCGACGCCGGAATTGAAGGGGTGTCGGGAGCGACACAAACAAGTTTTGCCGTCGCGGAAGGCCTCCGTCGTCGATTTCGTGCAGACGAATCGATGCCTTCAACCGTTCCAGGTTCGCTCTTCTCAACTCGGAATCTCTGTGTGGCGATCATCGCGATCGGTGGTCTAATAGTCTCTGTTTCTCGACTTCGAAGTTCCCGCCGATTCCTGACACTCTGGCACATCATTGCCGTGGCTGTGCTGGGAATCTGGTTCGGGGATCTGCTGTCACTGGCAACGTTTGCCGGGTGGGGACGGCACGGAATACCGTTCCGGGCGTCTCCTGGAATTGTCCTGCTGGCCGTGGTGGCCCTTGTCATGCCGTGGGGTAGTCGACGTAACGTCTACTGCCAGCACATATGCCCTCACGGGATCGTACAGGGCTGGCTTGGTCGGTTTCGAAATTGTCACGTGGCAGTTCCTGAACGATGGCGCACCTGGCTTGGTCGAGTCCCCGCGGTTCTGCTTGTTTTCGGTTTTCTGATTGCCGTTGCAATCCCCAGCTTTGATCTCACGATGCTCGAACCGTTTGACGCGTGGGTCTTGAAAGGTGCTGCAATTGTTTCCGCCGTCATCGCGGTCGCGGGCCTGGCGGCGTCGATCGTTGTTTCCCAGGCGTATTGTCGGTTCGGATGTCCAACCGGCGCCCTCCTGAAGTTTATTGGAAGCGGTGGCCGCCACGACCGGTTTAGTCTGCGAGATACAGTTGCAGGACTGTTGCTGGTTGCGGTTGGAGTGGGACTTGCCGCAACAGAATTGCAGACGATGGTTCATCGAAGCATGTCGACAGCATCGGCGCTGCCAGAGATGTCGGGGCGGGCATTCGGAACAACCTGGCGAGTCAGATTTCGAACGCGTGATCTTGATTTCACCCACTTGCGTGAGCGAATCGAAGCGGAAGTACAACGTATCGAAGGATCGCTGTCGCACTGGAGTCCTGGATCTGCAACGGCTGAGTTCAATGGACTTGCCCAAGAAAAGTGGGCGCGAGGAAAAGCGAACTATGCTTAACCTT
>JBAWWJ010000211.1:0-14366 GCA_037146815.1 Planctomycetota bacterium | reverse complement strand
TCGCGGTCCAGGTCCCACAGATTCTGGTGGTCGATCTGCTCCTGAACCTTCCCCTGCTCTTCGATCAGTTTTTCCATCTCTTCCGGCGACATTTCTTCGCCGAACTTGTTGTTGATTTCTTCGTAACGAGCCAGCAGTGCTCGCTTGGGGGCAACCGCCTCGTTCAGTTCGTCCATCACCGTGTGCGACGGATCGAGTTGTGGTTCTTGTGGGACGTACAGGCAACTGAAACCGGCCGTTAATCGGGCGGTTCCCATAAAATCCTTGTCCTGCCCTGCCATGATTTTCAGAAGAGTCGACTTACCGGCACCGTTGGGTCCAAGGACCCCGATCTTGGCTCCAGGATAGAATGACAACCAGATCCCTTTCAGGACCTCTTTTTTGTCGTGAAACTTCCTCAAATCCTCCATCGTGAAGATGTACTGTTCGCTCATGGACGCTGCCTGGCTCCTGACCTCGTGATGAAATCGTCCCTTGGGACGGAAATTTTGCGTGGCGTTATTGTAGAAGGCTCGGTAGAAAACTAAAGGAAGGACCACGGATGTTGACTCGAAGGGTCATTTTCGGGAAAACATCGGTCACGCTCTCGAATGGAATGCGTAACTCTAGATCCGACAAAGGATTTGTCATGATTCGATCAATGATTGCAGGCTGGCTCGGACTTTCATTGTGGTTCGCCACGGTCGCTGCTGCGGACGATTCCATTCTCGAGCATCCGCTGTTTGCCCGTCCGGATGCCGTCGTCAAAATCGACGATAAGACGACGGCATCTGCGTTGGAGATCCTTCCTCCCTGTTTTGCTCGAAAAGTCCAGGGGACCAAGCTGGAAGTGAATACCACCAAAGGCTGGGGGCTGGTGGAACGCAAGCAGATGATGACCCCGAAGGAAGCTGATAAGTACTTTGAGGATCACAAGAAAGACCCTTATGCCTTATATGTCCGATCGGTGCTGCACCTGATCGAAGGGAAGACGGACAAAGCGCTGGCGGAACTCAATTCCGCCAACAAGATCGATCCCAAGTTTGCTCCTGCCCTGTATGGACGCGGAAATGTTTATGCCGAAAAGGGTGATTTTGAAAAGGCGGCCGCGGATTTCGAAGCGGCAGTAAAAGCAGCCCCCGCCGATCTGATTGCCGCAAACGATCTCGCCTGGTTTCGGGCCACATGTCCACAAGCCAAATTCCGAGATGGAAAGCAGGCGCTGGCCGAAGCGACTCGAGTCTGCGAAGCCAACAAGTACAAGAACGAAGAGTTCCTGGACACTCTGGCTGCAGCCTGTGCCGAAACAGGCGACTTCAAAGCGGCCTTGAACTGGGCGACAAAGGCTGCCGAGATCGACCCGGAAAACGAGGATTTCGCCGCTCACGTGAAGTTGTACAAGGCCAAGAAACCGCTGCGGGATGAAGTGGGGAAATAGTTCCGAAGCAGCCGACCACTCCGCAATTCAATTTGTTGGGCAGGAAGAGATCTGAATCATATTTCTTCATCATTCTGCCCCACATCGTTCTGCCCAAATCCTTGCTTTCATTTAAAGAGTGGAGACCTTCGGTCGGTTGTTTCGGCGGGGTCTGGAGACCCGCGCCGAACGCGAGGTTTTTGCACCAGGGACAAGTACGTCAGGTCCCGTTTTGATGTTCCGCAAAACGGGCGACTATTCACACCTCAGATAGCGTGGTAGACTCTGATGTGATTTCCGAAGTCACCTCTTCGCTGCGAAAGGTCTATTTCTATGCCTTCAAACCCTTCGTTTGATGGATTCTCGCGTCGTCACCTCCTTCAGGCGGCGGGAATTGGAGCACTTCCGCTAGGTTTGCCGGGGATGGTGGCTGCCGGGGTTGATCCAAAGCGTGGGCTGGGGCACGGCGCGGCTGAAAAGTCGTGTATTTTTATTCTGCTGTGCGGCGGGCCCAGCCATATCGATACCTGGGACCTGAAGCCGGAAGCTCCTGACACGATTCGCGGCCCTTACAGCCCGATTTCGTCCAAAGTCCCTGGGATGCAGATGAGTGAACTGCATACCCGCATGTCTCAGATGACTCAGGATTTCACGCTGATTCGCTCGATGACGCATGTCGGAAATATCAGCAATCACTTCGACGCCATGCATCATTGTCTGAGCGGTCAGGCGGATGCACCAGCCGATTCACCTTACATTGGTTCGATCCTGGCCAAGGTTCGGCCGAATGAACGGACGATCGCGCCGTATGTCTGGCTGATCAAGTGCGTCGGTGATCCGGTGTTCTGTGCCCCCAACATCGGAATCGGCGGACATTTGGGAGCGGCCTACAGTCCGTTGTTTGTTGGCTCTGCCGCAAATCATCCTGCCATGCCGAACTTCAAGGCGCCTGATGAATTACAGGCTGCGGTGGAAACAGATCGGATGTCTAATCGACGCCGGTTGCTGGAAGGGCTCAGTCCCGAGCAAAGTACGGGGCAGGTTCATCGGGCCACGCGCGATTGGCAGGATCTGCACAAGCGAGCTTTCGAATTGACGAGTGGTTCCGAAGCACGATTGCCATTCCAGCTTGATCGTGAACCGACAGCGGTGCGGGAACGCTATGGAATGCACCCGCTCGGACAAAATCTTTTGCTGGCTCGACGACTGGTCGAAGCGGGTGTGGGCTTCGTCACCGTGAATGGCTGGACGGGAACAGCCCCGGAAGGTGGCGGTGGGGCTCCCAGTTCCAGCTGGGACATGCACGGCGGTGAAATGGGAATGGGGAATGCGTTCGGAAACGGTTCGTATGGGATGGGCTGGTGCCTGCCAAAACTCGACGAAGCCCTCTCCGCGCTGCTCACCGACCTCAAAGAACGCGGGATGCTGGAAAACACGCTCGTCGTCTGCATGGGCGAATTCGGTCGAACGCCGATCATCAACGCTCGCGGAACAAATCCCGGCCGACAGCACTGGCCAGCCTGCTTTTCGTCGATCCTGGCGGGTGGAGGAATCCGCGGCGGTGCCGTCTATGGTGAAACCGATAAGCATGGAGCCTACGTCAAGGATCGCCCGGTCCGCCCGCAGGATCTGGGGGCAACAATCTTCCATTCGCTGCGAGTGCCCCTCAACACGCGATTGGGCAAAGACGGATTCACACGCCCGCTTTCGACCGGTGAGCCGTTGTACGACCTGTTTGGTTAGGACAGTCTCGTGAAGATGTTGATTGGGCAGGCGAAAGGATTTTCATGACAGGGCTTGTTCGACTGGGGATTTGGACGGCAATCGTGATGCTTGGGATGAGTCGGGGATTTGCGGAGGATACTCCGGCGGTCGCCCCTCCTCTCACTGCGGATCAGTCGGCGGAATTGACGCGGACATGGGAAAAAGTCCGCCTGGAGATGACCAAGGCGATCGAAGCAAATCCCAAGAGTCTGAATGCATTTTCCCGTCGCGGAGATGCCTGTTTCTTCCTGGGTCGGTTCGAAGAGGCCGTGGCCGACTACGACGAGATGAACAAACTCGACGAAAGTCAGGCCAGCTCACACTGGCGGCGCGGTATTGCCCTGTTTTACACCGGGAAATTCAAGGATGCTGCCGCACAGTTTGAGACCTATCACTCATTCGATCAGGTCGACCGTGAAAACGGGATCTGGAGGTACCTGTCTCAGTACAAAGCTCACGGGCGCGAGAAGGCGCGAGAAGGGTTGCTGAAGTACGAAAAGGATGATCGCGAACCGTTTCCGTCGGTCTACAAACTGTTTGCTGGAACGATGAAACCGGGTGAAATTCTGGAACGGATCGATGCGGCCGAGATTTCGAAGGATGAACGCGAAAAACGGCTGTTTTATGCTCATTTGTATATCGGGCTGAATTATGCCGTGGAGGGTGACGCAGCGGCCGCTCAGCGTCATCTGCGACTGGCAACGTTGAACAAATGGGGGCCAGCAGCAGGTTACGGCCCGAATTACATGTGGCACGTGGGACGCCTGCATGAAGAATTGCTTCGCAAGCCTGCGAAAAAGTGAATCACGCTGTCCCACAGCGATTGTCGTCGTACCCGTAGATGGGGTGAACCCAATGATGAATATACGACCATCAGCCGGAACGCGCTAGCGTCCGGTTCCGGGTAGCCGACGGGTTACGCACATAATGGGCAGAAACCGGACGCTAGCGCGTTCCGGCTGATGTGTGCATCGAAATCAACGTCTGATCGCTCCGGCCCCTGCACCCGGTCGCGAAACCTGGCTGCGGGCTTCAGCGAATCTGGGGCGAATAACAGCCCTGCCATCGCTTATCCGTCGCGCGTTGGTTGACGGTCGCGTGAGGCTGTGGTACGTCTTTTCGCTTGTTTTGCCTGTGCCCACCCCGACGGAAGATCATGGATTTTATTGCTGCGACGTATCGGCTGACCTGCCCCGGTCCCGAAGTCGAACGTTTGAGTCACGATATTGCACTCGAACAGACTGTAGAAGTTCCCGACGCCCTCATCCACTCCCCTGCCCTGCGCGAGGCGGTTGTTGGTCGCGTCATCTCCTTTTCACCAGTGACGAATTCGCCTGATCGTTCCACGCCCGGCGAGCAATTTGATGTCCGGATCGACTATCCCGCAGATCTGGCGGTCAGTGGATTGGCTTCATTGCTGAATCTGCTGTACGGCAATATCTCGCTGAAACAACGAATCCGCCTGACAGATTTTCAACTTCCGGATTCTCTGCTGGGGGCCTATCGCGGACCAAATCTGGGAGTGGCCGGTCTGCGCCAGTCTCTCGGCGTGCATGGTCGGCCGCTTCTCGCCACCGCACTGAAACCACGCGGTTCAACCGCGGAACAGCTCGCTTCACGTGCCCGCGAATTCTCTGCAGGTGGCGGAGATCTGGTTAAGGACGATCATAATCTGGTGGATCAGTCGTTCGATGAATTCTGTCATCGGATCGAACTCTGCCAGCGCGGGGTTCTGGAAGGAAGCGAGATCACAGGGCGAACCTGCCTCTACTTTCCGAATCTTGCAGGCCCTGCCGGAGAACTCGAACGCCGCGCCGAATTCCTGGTGAAGCTCGGTGTCCGAGGTGTTTTGATCGCCCCGATGATTGTGGGACTGGATCACGTCAAACATCTGGCAGACAAATATCCTCTGGCGATGATGGCTCACCCCACTTTTGCCGGTGCCTTCTTCCACGACGAAACGCATGGAATCGAACCCGGCCTGATGCTGGGAACGCTGTTCCGCCTGGCGGGATGTGATGCGACGATCTATCCGAATCTGGGTGGGCGTTTCGCGTTTACCGCAGACGAATGCCGTCAGATCGACCGTCATGCCCTGCAGCCGCTCGGAAACCTGCGGCCCGCCTGGCCCGCCCCGGCGGGCGGCATGTCGTACGAAAACCTCGGTCAGATGGCGACCGACTGCGGCCAGGATTCGATCTTCCTGATCGGTGGTGCCCTACTGGGGGACTCCGCGGATCTCAGGTCGAGTACCGCCAGGTTTCTTGATCGGATCGTGGATCTCTTCCCGGCCTCAACGTCATCTGCACCCGTTACCAGCGAGGTTGTCTCTGCCTGTGAACTGCCAGCGGCCCGAAGTGTTCATCGATTACTGGAACATCTGCGGTTCGTCGCTGGCTTTCGCTGGGATGGCCGGGAACCGATTGCCTATAAGACGACGGAAGAACTTCCGTTCCGTAACGTCAGCCGAACAGAACTGATTGGTTCCACGGGTGAACAGACGGCTTTTGACCTGAGATACTTCGAAATCGGACCTGGAGGTCATTCCAGTCTGGAAAAGCATGTGCACACCCACGTGGTGATCGGTGTCCGGGGAACAGGAACACTGGTGAGCGGTGAGAAGCAGATTCAGGTTCAGCCTTTCGATGTTGCCTACGTTCCACCGCTGAGAGTGCATCAATTGACGAACACCTCAACCGAACCATTCGGCTTCTTCTGCATCGTTGATCACGACCGCGACCGACCGCAGCAGCCCTGATCAAATCTGCGACATGGTCAGCTATCGATCTTGACGAACGGCGTTTTCAGCATGCCAACGACCGTTTGCCAGCGATCTTCATCAATGCCGTCAACTCCCAATTCGATTCTCACGTTGCTCTCTTTGACGTGGTACGTGAATGCGATTCTGTCCCAGAGGGGGAACAGCACAGAGTAGTTCGAGTCTGCCTCGGATCTCTGCCGCGAATGGTGAATCTGGTGCATGCCTGGCGTGACGATGAACCAGCAAAGTAACCCGTCCATTTTTCCCAATGAGATATTTGAATGATGGAACATCGTGGCTGAAACAACGAGGATTTCGTAAGCAACGAGTTCGGAGATGGAAGCCCCAATCACAAGGATAATGATCAGTCGCAATGTTGCTGATGAAAGATGCTCACCAAGATGGAATCGAGTCGCCGTCGAAACATCCATCTCATGGTCCGAGTGATGCATTCGGTGGAATCGCCATAGCACAGGGATCATGTGATTGAGGCGATGCCAGACGTAAAGCCATGCGTCGAGTAAAAGAATCGCCATCAGCAATCGCCCTGGCCAGGCCACGTCGACGCTATAGAGTAATCCGAATTCCCGTTCGGCAGACCACGAGGCTACTCCAAGCGTTGCGGCCCCGAAGAGCGCACCGAGAATCACGGTATTCAAGATGGCAACGAAGACATTTCTGCCGGCGTGTCTCCAGCGATTCTTACGGTCTGCATCGAAGGGCTGGATCGTCTCCCAGATCCAGAAACTGGCAAAACAAACGACTGTCAACCAGGGCTTTGCAGCGACCAACAAGTGAGTTGATTCGGACGGCATGACGGAATCAGTCTTTCGCCTTAGGGTACCCTGCTGCGATCATTTCCTTGAACCCTGGCTTGATCGGCTTGACACTATAGCCTTGTCGTTCGAGCATGTTTGCTGCAGCGAGGGCTCGCTTGCCGACAGCACAATGAATGTAGAGAACCTTGTCCTTGGGGAGCACTTTCAACTTCTCTTTTGTAATACCATCCTGCAGCGTACTGAGCGGTAGAAAATAGGCATCGGCGATATGGCCATCGTCCCATTCTGACCTTTCTCGCACATCAACCAACACCGCCGTTCCGCCGTCGATATTCTTTTTAATCACTGCAAGTGACTCTTTTGTGTGTTCCGCAGCGTGAACCGTCGTGATAAAACTGACGGCGACGATAACTCCAAAAACGCTGAACGGACTGATTCGCATCATGGATTTCCTTAAGCAGAAACGGGAATAATTCGAAGTGCGATGGTTGTAAGTGAACCGAGCGAAATGCAAAAGCCCGCTTATCACTAAGCCAATCTGGGAGATTTCATCGAAAGAACTTTTAATCGACAAACAGGAATTCCGAGGAATTCCACATGGCTCGACAAAACGCCGACAGCCCGCGACGTTTGATGAATTCACTGCTCTTCGTGATCTCGTTGTTTGTAGCTTCACGCGAGTACAGCAATCGGTACGCCTGCTGCACTTGAGCAGCAACCGCGGGGCCAGCTTCCCTCTGCAAGCGTTGAGCGAATTGATCGGCCATGCGCAGGCTGAAAGAATGATTCAAAAGCGACAGGGCCTGCAGCGGTGTGACGGTCGAGGAACGCCGAGGTGTCGTCGATGATGGGTCGGGACAATCGAAGGTGTCCAGAAACGGACTGCGGCCGCCACGAGCCCACATGCGATAGACTGTCCGCCGATTGTTCGCAAATCCGATCGGATCAATCGGGTCGTAGAACTGAGTCCCCTTGAAGAAGTACGAATTGACGTCGGTATATCCCTTTCCGCCAATCTCAGTATTCAATTGACCGGCAACCTGCAACATTGCGTCACGTACCGATTCGGCTTCCAGCCGATGAGGCGTCATCCGCCAGAGCAGACGATTCCCGGCATCGATCTTCGCTGCAGGAGGATTAAAAAGCGAAGACTGGCCATAGGTGGCCGATGACAGCATCAGTCGATGCAGTCGATTCAGTGAAAATCGGTTTGCCTGAGTGGCAGAGGGACCGTGGCCCAGGAATTCCGTGGCGAGCCAGTCGAGCAGTTCTGGGTGACTCGGTTTCCCTCCATTGAACCCCAGATCACTCGGCGTCTCGACCAGTCCGGCTCCAAAATGATAATGCCAGACACGGTTCGCCATGACTCGCGTAAAGAGCGGGTTGCGAGTATCGGTGATCCAGTTAGCCAGATTCATCCGCCGATGGGATTCAATTGCATCCGGCTTCAATCCGAAGCTGGGTTCCAAGCCACGGACAGCGGTCAGGCCAGCGGGGGCGACCTCTTCACCCAGTGTACTGACGCTTCCCCGCTTGTGGATTTTCATCGGGGGAGGCTGAGTTGCAATGGCGGTGTAGATTTTGACCGCTGCTGCTTTCCCGGCCTGAGCATGCTTGAGTCGCAGTTCAGTCAACTCGTTTTGCCGCGCGATCCGAGCGGCCCGGTCTTCCGGGCTAAGCCGGCTGGCGATCTCGGTCTCAGTGATAAACGTGTTGGTGGCGTCGGCTGCAATGGCAACCTCTTCGGGTGACAGGGCGCGATCGTATAAGCGGGCGGCGGCAATCGTGCCACTCAGCATTCGGTTCCCTCCCGCGTCTGTTCCATGACGCAGGCCAAATACGACATGGCTCTTCCCCGCTTCGAATTTGATTGTGGCATCTTTACGGATCGGCTTACCATAGGGCTGCCCGTTCCGGTAACCGACAATCGTGCCGTCTGAACGATGGACTTGAGTCATCGTGACAAACTGCTTGTCCCCCTGCTCTTCGGCATCACCACCGTAGGGGGCTGTTCGCTGGAACCCGTTGCTTCCTGCCATCCATCGCTTCTGTTCCTGCTCGGCGAAAACAATGGCGTCAAACGTGTGACCGTCAATCGTCTGCAGGCTGATGGCACCTCCGCCGGATTGTTGCAGGGAACTGAGTCGCAACCGGACTTCCAGCGTCTTTTCAAACAGATCCTTTTCCAGCGGAGCGGTCTTTGCATACGACTTGCCATCGACGACGAGTCCCTCTTTTTCGATCGCCGCTGTTCCTATCAGTTGGACATGCATCCGGCCGACCTGGTCCTTGGCATCACGTGCAAAATCCCAGGCGGCGATGGGAACAGGAGCGTCAGGTGATCGAGCTTTTTTCCCTGGGGCGTCCTTGGAACGTTCACGTTCTGACAGGATCTGAGTACGAATCGGAGTTTCCTGCTCACGGAGCAGCCGGGTGAGCAAATCGATTCGTTCCTGCATCGCGACAAGCTGTACAGCGGCTTCGGGAATCGCGACATCGCGTTCACCATGGTCGACACCCGCCAGTGCTGACGCGACCTGATAGTATTCACGGGCGGTGATCGGATCGAACTTGTGGTCGTGGCAACGGGCACAGTTTAACGTCAGGCCGAGAAATGTCTGGCCGACGACACCGATCGTGTCTTCCAGTTCATCCTGCCGCATCGTGGCTCGCATCCGATCAACGACCGGTACGACGGTGTCATGAGCCCCCGCCACCAGAAACCCGACTGCACGCAGTGCCTGAGGGTCGCTGGGAGCGATCAAGTCGCCAGCCACTTGCCAGCGGACAAATTCGTCGTAGGGCATATCGCTGTTCAGAGCTTGAATCACCCAGTCGCGATAGGGCCAGGCGTTGGGGCGAGGGAGATCACGTTCAAACCCGTTACTTTCGCCGAACCGAACAACATCCAGCCAATGTCGCGCCCATCGCTCGCCATATTGAGGTGACGCGAGTAATCGATCGAGCAGCCGTTCCACAGCATCGGGATGCGGGTCGTTAATGAATTCGGTGACTTCATCGGGCGAAGGAGGCAACCCGATCAGATCGAAGGTCACTCTGCGAATGAGTACCCGCCGGTCGGCGGCCGAAGGAACAGTCAGGCCAGCGACTTCCAGTCGGCTTTGCACAAATGCGTCGATCGGCTGACGCAGTCGGGCTGAGTGACGTGTGGAAGGAATCGGCGGTCTGGCAGGAGGTTGCAGGGCCCACCAGTCATACCCCGCGCGTTGGTCAGTGGAGATTTTCAGCGGATCAAGTGCCGCGCCGACCCAGTCAGCACCGCTGGCAACCCACGTTTTGATCAACGCTTTTTCGGCGGCTGAAAGAGGATGCTTGGGGGGCATCTCATCCGCTTCAATCCGCTGCCAGAGAGGACTTTTGTCCGGCTGTCCAGGCACGAGGGCCGGGGCACCGCTTTCGCCACCTTTCAGAATCCTGTCGCGCAGGGAGAGATCGAGGCCCCCCTTGATTTCACTCCCCGAATGACAGCCGAGACACTTTGCGATGAGAAGCGGCGCAACCTCCTTCTCGAATCGTAGCTGTCCCGCCGACAGTGGATCAGCAGCATCGACACGTGGGGGCACGACGCAAAAAATGGCGACAACGAGTGCCAGTCCCGCCAATGACTTCCCCAACGACCACACCGTCATCGCAAACCTCCGCCGAACCTGAATCAGAATTCCGTGTAGGCTACCGGTCGCAAGATTCTGCCGCAACGGTGTGAGTTCCGGCAAAGGGATTGCCTTCGAAGCAAAATGTACGACGGACTTCCAGTCCGTCGTACACCAAATTATTTGCGGACGGCTTCACTCCTCATTGATGGACTGCTGGCGAAGATTCTCTCAGACGACCAACTTGGGCGACCCAGCGATCCGCATTCTCGTTCATCTCCGTGACTTTGTGTCTCTGTGAGACAAACTGGCCGGATAGCCGAAGCGGGCCAAACAGCGTAGGTAGCAGGGTGGCCCCGGTGGCCGGGTCTGAAGGCTTTGCGGAAGGCCCGGAATTCTTGTTGTGACCGCGTACACCGTTCACGGGGCCATCCGCTTCGCTCCTGACCCCGCCACCCCCGCCACCCAGCCGCGCGCACCGGATTGTTATCCCGTGGACTCCCAGACGCGTCACCACTTGACAATTCCTCGCATCACTTTGAAGCCACCAACAAGCGTTGAACCTCCATATTCCCTGGCCAGACGCAGGAGGGTTTTGTGAAACCCGCAATTAGGAAATGTGGATTCAACCTTGGCTATCGCCGATCTACGGATTCCCTTTCGGCACCAACCTTGTGTTGCATCGATCCAGTCGGCTTTACGGCATGCCTCAATGACGGCCGTGTGCATTCCTTTGTACTTGAAAACCTTGTGGTGCCAATGGATCGCGCCACGCAAGGCGTCTGGGTCCAGACCCCACCCGTATTTATCATTGTCTTGGAGAGCGAGAGCTTCTGAGGGCTCCAAATATGCCAATTCCTTATCTGTCCAAAGTCCGATGTCGTGGTAAACGAACGCAGTTTCCACAATCTGCTCGTATTCAGTTGCGTTGCCCAGAAAGTGCATCGCGTAGGTGACGCAACGGTACACGTGGTTTCGATAGCCATCAAAGTCGTGGCCAATCAGAGTTCGATACGGCGCGAACAGCTCTTCAACACGGGGACGCTCAATTTTTATGGTGATGTCATGCACGGTAAATCTGCTCTGTTGGCCTAAAGTCAGGCATGATTGCGATTGGGATAACGACCAAAATCACCCGCCGCCCGAAGTGGATGTTCCATTGTAGCCGACCAAGACCGGGCGGTCGGGTGCGTTTTTTGTTAGGCCTTGCTGTCCCTCAACGCTTGAGCCGCGTGAACCCATGCAGCGAAATCTGGATGCCGTGCTTGGGCGCGCTGTACCAACTCGATTCCCGCCTCTGGACATTGAATGCTAAACTCGGAAGCCAGCCACTCTCGCAATCGCGCCGCAGACTCAGGCTCCGCTGGCGGCTTGATCAAGTCGTCGAATCCTAACTCCGCGTAACCGATACCAAAAAGGGCCAAGAAGTCACGGAAGTTGTCCGCAACGACCATCAAATGCTCGCCCTCAGAGCCCAGATGTATTACGGGGGCGGCGGAAATATCTTGCCCAGCATACAGCCAAAATGCCAACGATGAACCATCCGGCCCAGCGCCGAATCCGGCGAGTTGCCGCCACGCCTCAGAGTCGGCACCGAACCACCCCTTGAGACCTTCGCCTTCCGGCCGCAGTCTCATCCAGCCGCTAATCGGATAATCCGTGCGGTCCAGGAAGTCGCAGAGACGCCGCAACTCGTTGGGCATTTTAACGCCTGGGGGGAACTCGGCTTCGATACGATCTGCTCGCCCCATCTGGTACGTCCTTTGTGGTCTAACGACCAAGGTAACTTGCCCGCGATTGACAACGGGCGTCCACTCCACACCAACACTTTGGACCACCAGCGACTGCGGGTCAAGTTGGCCACCTCGTTCGGCGCTGACTGCCAACGTACTCCGCCCTAATAATCATGGCCGGACCGGCATTTCACCCCGAGATAAGCATTCGACTTCTGCGCGAGAGAGTTTGCAACCAACTGGGCCTGCGGGGTTTATTGAGAGTTCAGTAAATCCATTTTCAAGCATTATTTGGAAGGCGTTTTGCGACGTCATTGCCACAAATCCGGGCGCATCGGGTTTCCAGCGTTTGATGGCAGTGGGGTCGGAAAAAGTAACCATGACCAGTTCGCCACGTTCGTTCTGAGTGGCCGTGATCTTGAAACCACCATCTTTACTCGACGATAGTACGCAATACGTACTTTTCGACAAGAGCGAGTACAGCCGATGCCAACTCTCGGCTGTCCCGTCACGCATCGTATCCTCGAAAGCAGAATGCAAGTCCTCATCGAGTAGGCGATCTCGGGGATTCCATACGTTCTGGCCGACTGTTGTTTCTGGCTTTCGTGAGAATAAGCGATCAAAAAGCCCCATACATTTCCTTCGCTACCAAACCGACTGGATCACCTGCCGAACGTTCAGGTTCAGCGGCGACCGCGCAGCGGACCGTCAGCTGCAACCTGTTGTTAGCCGCGCACGCGCCGGTAGTGCGGCATCGACGAGACCAGTTCGAGCCGTCGCGTACTGGATAGCCCGCTCTGGTAAAAGGTCGGGCCGTGACCCGCGATCCTGGGATGGACGAGGAACTTGTACTCGTCGATCAGATCCATCCGGTCCAGCTCGGCCGCGAGCTTGCCGCTACCGAGGAGCACGCCGGCAGGCCGAATCGAGTTCACTTTCGTTGCGGACTGATCGTTCACCTCCTGTAGCTCCCCACCTCGCCTCGCGGCGACGCAGTAACAGTCGATTACAGAGTCGGAGAGCGTTGACTCTGGTGAGGACTTGCACCTCACTAACCACACCCACTTGCAGACGCACCGACCCAGATAGGCCGAGGACGGCCACCCAGAGGCCACCCTGCGACAATGCTCCATTCACTTTCCAATGCCGAACACGTACTGCGGCTCGCCGATCCGAACGACGCTTGGGGCGGTTTTGTAGATTCTGATTTTCACTTCTTTGCCTCCGGCCTTATCGCCCGCCTTGATCTCAGTCAAAACAAGCTGTTGGCCTCCTTTGTCAGCCAACTTCCATTTGCCTCGAATTTCGTCTGCGGTCGCACCTTTGGAAAGCAGCTTTTCAATGATGTCCGACGGAATCGCCCCTTTGCCTTTCTTCACGACAAAGTCGGTCTTGGTAAAGGTCCACTCGAAATCCGGTGCGTGCGACTTCTCGTCTGGCGTGAAGTAGTGGTTCAAAGTCAGGTCGACGACATTCGCCTCACTCACGGGCGAATACTGCCCTTGGGCTCGGACGTGATTGACGGCCACGAGTTGTAGGCTACTGATCACAACCGCCAGAACAATAAAGCGATCCATCCCACGAACACTTCGCATGAATGCTCTCCTCAAGTATGCCGCTGAACGACCAAGATCAGCCGCTTGCCGCGACTAATTTTCAATGTGTACGCAGCTCGTCGGCAACTCGGCTGCATCTTTTGTTCGCCTTTTTCTGTTGTCAGGCGCTTTCATTTTGGAAACTTTTCGCCCCAGTTGATGGCAGGCACACTCGCGAGAAATTGCTGATAGTGCGATGCATCAGCGAAGTACCATTCGTTGAATCCAAAATTGTATTCCGTTTTGGCGTACCAGTGATGAGTCCACACTCCGGCATGGCAATGCGGCAATGGAATTGCACATGCAGGATATTCTGATTGACACTGATGCATTCGCCATGCGCTGGTCCAAACCGCTGCCAACACCACCGATTTGCAAAATCCAGTTCAGGAAAGGCAACCTCCAACATGACAGAATATGGACAGCGGGAAAGGCGTCTGTGACGCTCCTCATCCTCTGGCGACTCATTCTCGGATGCTAAATACGCTTCGTAACTTGAAAGTACAACTGTCTGATGAGTCATAGGAACGATGTCGGAAAACGATCTGGAACCGCAGGGTGGCCCAGCCCTCAAACTGGGTGCGCAGCACAAGAAACCTCACGCCGAGCGCCAAATCACGAATCGCATTCAACTTTGTCAAACGTCGGTCTGAAGTTTCTTGGACCTTCGGTCCCCGGCTTGAAGCTGTATAGACTGGGGACATGGGTAACAGGTGTTCGGGGACAT
>JBAWWJ010000210.1:0-14377 GCA_037146815.1 Planctomycetota bacterium | reverse complement strand
AGAGCGCAAGTCGCCTATCTTACCAAGATGCCGCAGAGTGCGCGATGGCCCTGGGCGTGAGCGCAGTACGGCATCAGGCGGGACATGGGTAGAAGAGGCGAGCTTCGATGGTGAGTTCTACATGTCGGGAGATTCACAGTCTGTCGGCAGCGGTGCGTTCGGTCATCAACGCGAGCGATTCCTGTATAACTCGAATCTGCCCCGCATGTTTGGGCTCGCCGTGACTGGCGACGAGTTGTCTCAACCGGTCAGTGTTGCTGAATTCTTGTTGTCGAAGGAGTCAAACGTCGTTCTGGAAGAGTCTGAGGACGGAAAGCTGATTGTCGCCAAAGGAGCTGATCCGATGGCCGTCGGAGTGACTCTGGAACTTCTTCTCGATCCGAAGATCGGCTTTCGACCACGGAAACTGGTCATTGCCGACGAGAGGGGACTTCTGTCCGTCTATGCCGATTTGGAGTACCAGCAATACGCAGGTACTCACGGAAAGTTCTGGTTTCCGATCCATGGCGTCTGGAAGGGCTTCAGCCCCGACAAAAGGGAAGAAGTTTCTCGCATGACCTATCACGCCAACGAAGTGCTGGTCGATACAAAACCCGCTCGTGACAAGTTTGTTCTGATCTATCCGTCAGGGGCCATGATTTTGAATACGGATACGGGTGACTCATTCTATCTGACTGGCGATTCGAATACCGCAGATGTCCCGAACTTCGACGGGAAGCGATTATCGCTTCCGGAACACGACCGACTTCAGGAAGAGGCTGCGAAGTCAGTGGTCAGACAAAAGGTAACGTCTCGACGGCTGTCCCCGTTGATCACAATTAATCTATTGGTCATCGTCGCATTCGGTGCAATACTGGCTGGCAGGAAATTCAGAAAGCAATCGTGATGGTGATGGAATTGAACCTCAGCGAATCGTCGATTTGCCGGAGTCTGCGCACATAGGCATTGTTTTGCGTCAGGTTTTTGGCTCGCGTCACTTTTCAGCGAACGGACCTTCGACCGTGGATGAACGAACACGTCAACAGTTTCATGACCTCGGGATAGAAGTCGACGATAACGGAGATTTCCTGGAAATTGAATCGCGTCGAAAGGCGATTTCCACAGCAAACCGGATCGTCGGAATCGCGATGGTTGTTTGCTATCTGGTGTTAGCGATTCCCGTGACTTCTCCGATGGGTAATAGTGGAAATCCGATTGCTGCGTTGGGCGGACTCGCCTGCATCGGGATTCCATTTGCCATGATGTCGCTTGTTGCTGGGACATTCATTGGCTGGATTGGACACTGGATCTGCTGGAACAGTTCGTTGCCAGTGAATCGCATCGTTGTCACGATGTCCATCGCATTTCACGTGATTCTGCTGGTCTGGGCGGTCCTGCTGCACCTGCAATTCATTCGATAAGTGCACGTCTACCCGTTGTTAGCGTACGCAGGAGCCGACCGATGCAATGCGTGAGTGGCGATCAAAGTGGCATGATGGAGGCTTGGGAGCCTGGCGGTCGCCAGTCTCTCTAATAATCGCTTTCTGGTCTAGACAACGGGGGCCACCTCAACAGGCCCGGCTGTTGCGAAAGCTCTTTTCCCTTCGAATCAATCCTATCGTACCCGAAAAACGGGTTATTGCTGAGCGAAGGAGCTAAAACGGATTAACCGAGCGCCTGATCGAGGACATCCGAGGAAACGTAGATCGGCAAGTGTGGTGAGAAATGGACGGCTAATGCGACCGCGTCACTCGGACGCGCGTCAATCTGGACCAGTTCACCATCCTTGCTGACACGTAGCGACGCAAAATACGTATGGTCTTCCAAGGTATGGATGACAACATCCTGTAGCTCGCCACCAAGTGCTTCAATACTCGATTTGACGAGGTCGTGTGTCAGGGGGCGCGGAGGAATCTCTCCGCGCACGCGGCGATCAATGCTGGTGGCTTCAAACAATCCGATCAAAATCGGAAATGAGCGATTGCCTTCAACCTCACGCAGGAAAATGACCTGCTGATCGTTGATCTCACTGATGATGATTCGAGCCAATTCCATCTGGACAAGCACGGCAAAAACCCCCGCAATTTTCGAACTGTGATCGCAGAAGTATATCAATCACGGTGAAAAGATTCAGTACCGCTGCGAGTAACGGAAAAAACTGCTCATCATGGCGGTGTTGATTGCTCTTCTGCCCGACCGTGAAAGCGATTGAGCGAGCGCAGACAAAATACCTCAATCGCCAATCACAGACGTTGATACCGATGCGTTGCCGCTCTAAACTCCTATTGCATGCAATCGTATGCCTTCAATTTCAGATTGTCTCGATCATCGCGGTTCTGATCGCGTTGTTGCTTCCAGCCGTCCAGCAGGCACGCGAGGCGGCACGACGAACACAGTGCAAAAATAATCTGAAGCAACTCGGCTTGGCGCTGCATAACCATCACGACACTTATCTGCGGTTCCCTCCAGCGTGTGCCATGGACCAAAGTCCGATGGGAACCAACACGAACACAGCATCGGGCTCATCGTGGGGGGCTCCTGGCTGGTATCTATTCTTCCGTACATTGATCAGGCGACGATCTTCAACGGCTGGCAATTCACCAATAACTCCGGGGCATTCAACGGCAACAATAACGCTCTGGTCACCGGTAAATTCGTTCCCGGATACACGTGTCCTTCGCCGCCACTGCCAAAAGTCTGTACGAGCAATCCTGGTGTTGCGACTGCGAACTATGTCGGTGTTTCGGGTGCCGTCAACGGGCTGATTGCCGGATATACAGAGTCGCGATTCAACGCACTTCCTGCTGGCGGAATCATCGGTGGTGGAGGGGTGTTGATCCCGAATGGCAAGATCAACTTTCGCGACATGACGGATGGCAGCACAAATGTGATCGCAGCCAGTGAAAATAGCGATTTCATCGTCGATAACACGGGTGCCAAGCGTGACTGGCGAGCAAGCCAGCCATGGGGTTGGATTTTGGGTGGAAAGAGCCCCGGTATCCCGCCAATCTACGATAATGCAGGGGGTGACAATCGCTCTCCTAATGCCATCACGATCCGATATGGAATTAACAAGCGAGGGTTTGTTGACGATGTTCCGAACACGGGGGTCGGAAATGGGGGCAACTATCAGGGGGCAAATACTCCGATCAATTCGGCACATGTCGGTGGTGCCCACGTGCTCATGGGCGATGGGTCTGTTCGCTTCCTTTCAGATTCGCTGGGACTCGACGTGCTGGCACGTCTCGCCACACGCGACGACGGACAGACCGTGGGAGAATTCTAGTCCGGGGGGGCTCTTATCCGTCGTTTTACGGCGTGAGATCTGTTGGGAATCACGCCGTTTTGCCAGACGCTGTCTTCTGCCGTAGTTTTTGACCGCAACTGGATGACACTCGCCATGTGAAGCGACATCGCAACCGTCCGACGAGCATTTTATTGCGTATGTTTCAGTAGTTGCATGAAAGCCGGAAATCATCATGATTCGAACACTCAAACTTTTGCTGACGATTCTTGTGTGCCTGTCAGTCGCCTGCCAGAACGGACCTGCACAACCCAAGAAACATGCTGTCAGTGGTACCGTGACCCTCGATAGCAAACCACTTAGTGAAACGGGAGTGATCTATTTCAAAACGATCGCGACCGGCGATATCGATGCCATTGAGATTAAAGACGGAAAATTCAGCGGTTCTGCCATTCCCGGCGAACGTCGCGTCGAAATCGTTGTTTACCGTGTCATAATGCAGGACCTGAATGGGATGAAGGGCGAGGTCAAAGAAAACCTGATTCCTCCACGTTACAACAGCGAAACAACATTGACTGCCAAGGTGACCCCCGAAGGTCCAAACCAGTTTCCGTTTGAACTCACGTCAATGTAATCAGAAAGGAACTGCGTATCATTTGTTCTGAAACAACGAACTCTGCACGATTTCGTGGATCAAGGACTTGAATCCGTAATTCTTGTCACGAACACGAGCGACGATCGTGTCGCACTTCGGCTGATCCCCCGCGGTCGGGGCGGCCCCCGTTGCGTATGCAAGCAGTTTTTCAGAAAGCGCCCGTGCGAGTTGGTCTTTGTCGCTGAGCAACAGTTCCTTGTATTCATTGATATTCCGAAATCGCCTGCCGTCGACCAGCACATCAGCCGCATCGACAGGTGGCCCATTCAAATATCGCACTCGGCGGCCATTGATCGTGACGGGTTCACCCTCGTTGATTTTGCGGTAATGATCACGCCAGCCACCAATCACATCGAAATTCTCCAATGCAAAGCCTGGTGGATCAATTCTGACATGACAACTGGCGCAGTCGCCATTCTCGCGGTGCTTTGCCAATTGACTGCGGATCGTCGTCGCTCCTCGAATGTCTGGTTCCACCGCTTCCACATCAACCGTTGGTTTGGGAGGCGGCGTGCCCAGAATACGATCCAGTACCCAGGCGCCTCGCAGAATCGGCGATGTTGTGGTGCCGTTCGCAGTCACCTTTAACACTGCGGCCATAGTCATCACGCCTCCTCGATGACTTTCGGGCGGAAGCGGTACTTTTCGAAAGTCGAGTCCTTCCACTCCCAATATTCCGTAGTGTCGCGCAAGCCTGCCATTGAGTATTGAGAAATCACTCGCCACAAAATTTGTCAGACTCAGATCATTCTTCAGAACCTCATCAAAGAACATCAAAGCTTCCTTGACCATCGAGACTTTGAGGATGTCATCATACTCGGGGTAGAGCATTCGTTCGGGCATCGTGGAATCAATGGCACGTAATCCCAGCCACTGGCTGGCAAAGTTCTCTGTAAACGACTTCGCTTTGGGATCCAGCAGCAGACGATCCACCTGCTGCCGAAGGACCGTCGGTTGATGCAGCGTTCCTTTTTCAGCCAGTTGAAGAAGTTCTTCGTCTGGCATTGAACTCCACAGAAAGTAAGAGAGCCGACTCGCAAGGGCAAAGTCGTCAAGCGCCTGTGAGGACTCCTTCGTTCGCTCACGAAGAAATAGAAACTGAGGCGACACCAGAATTGATTTGAGGCCGACTCGCATCGCCTGTTCAAACGAGTACTTCTGGTCCAGCTTGGCTTGGACTCGAGCCAGAAAAGGCTTGATGTCATCATCGGTGACCGTCCGGCGGAACGCACGTCGTGTGAATTGACGCAGGATTCGCTCGGCATCAATCAACGGTTGCTGCGACACGACTTCCTTTCGATTGGGATTGTCGGGGAGCGGAGCATCAACTGGCTTCAAGTCACCGAAGATCAGCCTGTGACTTGCTGGTGGCCACGAGTCGAGCAGCGGGCCTTCGATATCGACCCACTGCACCACGAGTCCCGGTCCTTTGTAGTTCTCTGCACCGATCTTTTCGATCTCGGGGGGAAGTGCCCCAAGTCCATCGGCAACAATTCGTATGCAATTTTGCGGTTCCAGTTGTTCGATGAATTCAATGACGGTCGGCTTATCGGGAGGGACGGAGTAATAGTCGAGAATGCGTTCTTCAGTCACGGCAGTCAGGGTTCCGGCTGTTACGTGGAAGTTTACAGGCTTGTCTGTTTGCATTGCGTGGGCGGAAATTCGGAATCGATACTTCCCGCGAAAGCGAGTGCGAAAGTTCCAGAGCGTCACTTGAATGTTGGCCGATACCCATGAGCTGAAGATCGCCACGCCGTCACCCACATGGCGATATACGCTTCCAGTCGGTTTAACAGATTTTTCTTCCTTGATATCAAACCGTTTGTTGATGACCCAGGGCCGCGGTTCATTGGCGATCGCTGCCTCCAGCACTCTTTCAGCCGCTTCAAGATAGTTCTCCATCAAATACGAAGAGACATGCAATGACTCGGCATTGTTGTCAAATCCACTGGTCGATGTATCGAGCGGGAGCAGATCCTCCAGGTCAACGGTTACACCCAGCAGGTCGCGAACCGTGTTGGCATATTCCGCTCGATTCAGGCGGCGCAGGACAACGCGTCCCTGCGTTGCGCGTCGTTCCTTTTCGGCGGCCGCGACCCTGTCGCCAATCCAGTCGATCAGGGCCTGTGTTTCGTGCTCATTGGGATGTGGTTTTCCATCTGGCGGCATCGTTCCGGCTTTCAGTTGCTTCAACACAGAAAGCCATCTCGCACGATTCGCGTTGTCGGCGAAATCGAGAGACAATGTCATCACCGGAAAGTCACCCTTAGGCTTTTCACCTGTATGGCATTCCACGCAGTATTTCAAGAACAAGGGTTTGAACTGATCGTCGAGCCGAATTGCGTCGCGATCACCTTTATCTTGAACGTTGTTGGCAGGCTTTTTCTGATTCGTGGCCTTTTCAGGCGCAGGTTCAATCGCTTTTAATTGAGGCGCGACTCCAATAATCGTCGTGATGACCCACATCCATTTTCGCATCACCATCGGTATTTCCTCGTTCGTAGCTTCTACAGCTATCGTTTGGCGGATGCTTCCTCGGCCTGACGCATCACTCGCAGAATGTTGCCGCACATAATGAGGTGAATCTCGGCCGCAGTATATCCACGATTCAGTAGCTCTTGCGTAATGACAGGGTACGTTGACACATCCTCCAGTTGGCGGGGAGTCAGCGGGATACCGTCGAAGTCGGACCCCAGCCCGATGTGAGCAATTCCTGCAATTTTTTTCACGTGGTCAATGTGATCACAGACATCATAGATGCTGCCGCGTTCGATCGGATTCGCCTGTTCCCAGGCACGCAACTCACGTTTGAAGTCCGCTTCGACAGGAAACCGAGATCGCAGTTCACGACTGACATGAAACATCCGTGATCGACGGTTGGCAGACTGTGGGTGAATAAAGCCAGGATAAAAGTTGATCATCACCACGCCGCCGTTCTGCTTCACCAGTTTCAACACATCGTCAGGAACATTCCGGGGATGGCTGGCAATCGCGCGTGCGGACGAATGCGAATAAATCACGGGGGCGGTTGTCACCCGGATCGTATCCTTCATCGTTTCGTCCGAGACATGTGACAGATCCACCAGCATGCCGAGTCGATTCATCTCTCGGACAACTTCTTCACCGAAGAGCGTCAGTCCCTCATGCCGTGGATCATCAGTTGCCGCGTCAGCCCAGTTAAGTGTGTCGGAGTGCGTCAGAGTCATATATCCAGCGCCAAGTTCATGCAGGCGACGCAGGTTTTCGATCGAATCTTCGATGCAGTGACCACCTTCGACACCGATCAGGGAAGCGACTTTACCAGACTTCTGGATTCGAACAACGTCGCTCGCGGTGCGTGCCATTTCGAATGTTTCGGGATAACGCTGCACCATTGTGCGAACGAGCTGGATCTGCTCCAGCGTCTGCAGGAACGCCTTCCCCTCTTTCGACGCTGACGGGGGAATGTAGACCGACCAGAATTGAGCACCGACATTGCCAGCCTTCAATCTCGCAATATCGGTGTGAAACTTCGGGCCGAGCGACGTTCGAAGATCCGCACGATCAAATGAAGATCCCGCTTCGGTACGGATCATCCATGGCAGGTCGTTGTGCCCGTCGAATACGAATCCCTCGAAATGGATCTTGCGTGCCGCTTCAGTGACGACAACGTCGGCCGGTTCGGCGGCAGAAAGAATCGCAGTCAGACATAGGCTTACGATCAACCGCGATGCGACTCGCAAGAGGGATGTGATGTTCATCGCACGACCTTTTATTTGGCTCTGATGACTAACGCAAACCGTAGGGATGTCGGAGGTGCCGGGCAGATTTCTGGTCGCAACAGGACTTCATGAACACGATGCCGAAAATTGGCATCAGGCGAGTCGTTCGCTGTTCACTTTGCGCTCTGCGTAGCGGACTGATCTCAACTAGAATCCAACGTTTTTCTTGTTGGTGTTCGGAACGACTCCCGGTTTCGTGATTTCGCCAGCCTTTCTGGCAACGCTGGATTCTTCGACCGCAGTCGTATTTGCTCCGATGGGGCGTCCACCATCCGCCCAACTCGAAGCTTGGGCGCTCTTGTGAAGATTGAACGAGCTCGGCTTTAGATCTTTCCATCGAACGGGGAGTTCTCCTGCCAGGTAAACGCCCTTGTCGCCTGTCAGCAACCGCAGACTGCTGGCCTTGTCCCACAACTTTTTCCAGGCAGTCAGTCCTGTTCGCTCGTCCGATCCCGCGCCCGTATCCCCGTCTCGTCGGATCATGTGGACGACCTGGCGAGCGATACCGTTGGATGCCCCCCACCATTCCAGTTGATTTTGTTCGACAACCGGTCCGACGCATTGCAGCAAAGTGGAATTGGCTGCCTCACCGGACCTAAATGCCAGCGGCGGACCCACCACACAACGTTCCATGAACAAACGCCACGGAGTGGTGACCGGATCGCCACCGGGTGCCGCTTCAAATCGCACAGCGGCACTGGTGGCGGAAATTGTCAGCCCTTCGGCATCAAGCACTGGAAGTAAGCCGTTGCCTGATCGAAGCGGACGCAGATCGATCGCATCGCCGCGCATCGCCACAATGCTGTTTCGCAGGATCACCGTGCCATGTGCACACTCGGCACGAATCCCGCTCCCGGTCCCTGCCAGAAAGCTGTCGCGTACTACGAGTGATACCTGTTCGGCGCCGGCTGGTGCTGCTGTCCCCCAACGAAGCAAACCGAGTTGCCGAGATCCGTCTGCTTCCGATCCCAGCAGACGACAACCATTGAGGATGACGGTTGAGTTTGTCGCATGAATCAGCCATTCCGGTGTCATTCCCTTGGCAACGGGATGCCCTTCAAAAACCGCATTCGTCAGTTCCACTGTTCCGCCGGTCACGGCGATCAACCCGAGCGGAACAGTTTTGGAGGCGTCTGCTGCTTTTGGCTGCAAGGGTTGCAGCCGCAAACTCGCACCGTCAGTCTGCCGGAAATTGATACGGAATGATCTTCCGTCGATCTTTGCTGGCGTCATGAAGCATATCCCGCCTCCAGACGCTTCAAACAACGTCCCGCTCGGCCAATCAGGCTTGTTGAGTAGCAGTCCCAGGTCTTCCTTCTTGAGGTCGACTTTGCGAACCTGAGTCGCGTCACTCGGTTTCACAGCCGCAGGAGGCAAAGTGGGACGCGTGGTGAATGCACCAACCCGCTGTTGTGACGTCGCATCAGGAGCAAAAAGTTTCGCAATCTGACAACCGGGCAGGCTTCCGTCGGCTCCCTTGACTTCACGAAAGCTGAAGCTGACCGTGTCGAAATCCTGTGGCTGAACGAGGCTTAGATCCTCAACCTGAGTTTCCGGAAATGTCAGCTTCTGAAACTGCCGGGGGTCCGTTCGCGAGTTCCAGACGCGTTGCCATGTCGTTGCATCAACGACTTTGAATGACGATCCGAGATCGACCAATTGTTCAAACCCAAGATACAAAGAATTCGTCGAAGTCCAGTTCATCCGGGTCAACCAGCTTTCAGAACTCGTTCGAACCTGAGGCCATTGACCTGCAAACACGATCGCGGAATTCGCGACGACCCCTTGTGCAGCGCAGATCGAATCGCGGAACAGGACAGCAGTCTGCGGGGGCTTTCCCGAATCAGTGACCGACGCATCGACGATACGGTTCTGGGCTGACAACGTGCTGCGAAGGATTCGCAGAATACGCCGGGGTCGTGCCGTGGTAACGTCTGAAACGCCAGCGGCAAGGTGACCTGCAATCTCGATGACCGGTGCTTTTCCCGAAACCAGCAGACAGTCCCGGACCACGGCGTCAATGTTGGCTCGCCGGACGCTCAATCCCGTCAATCCGTCGCCGCGCACCAGAACGCGATCGATCAGCAGATTGGGTTCGATCAAAGGAACAGATGTCGAATCGATCGTACTCTGGACCGACAAGGCAACGAGGGGTTCCGACGACGTTCCGGTCGAAGTGAATGAACACTGCTGGACGATGAGTTGTCCATCGACGACTTCCACCATACGGTTGCTGCCGGGGATGACCTGTCGATCGACGGAAAAATGCAAACCTCGCAGTTCGAGAATTCCATCCCGTACCCGCAGGCCAGCGGTGGTCTGATCGGAGGATGGTTTCAGCGCGATCGACGGTCGTTCCTGTAACGAACCCGCCATCAACACAACGCGTTTGACTCGAGATAATTCGACCTGTGACAGCAGGAAAGGGCCAGCCCCCAAAAGCTTGATCACCCCCCCTGCAGACGGGAGCTTGTTCAGGGCATCGTCCAGCGAATCGAAGTGCGTCGCAGACTTTGCCCCTGGACCCACCGTCAGAATCGCCAGACTCGCTGTATCGCCTTGTTTTGTAGCCCAGTCGGGAATCTTTTCAACGTCAAATGATGGAGAGCCGTTTGGCCCGGCATTCTCTGGTTTTGTAGCGGCCGGATTATTGGCAACGGTCACAGACGGGTTTTCAGGCCCCGTACCTGCGTTGACGGCAGCAACAGTTGGAGCAACCGGGTCTGTTGACTGCGTTGCCACCTGGAACGGGTTCTTGTCAACAGCGACACCTTGCCCCAGACCCGAGAACAGCCACCCGAGTGCCGCGATTACCAGAACCAATCCCCCTGCTGCAGCCACATATTTACGAAGCTCCTTACTGAACCCTGTCGATTCTGCACCTTCTGCTTCAATTGGCTGCCGTTTGGGGGGCATTGCCTTCTGCCCAGGTTTGTCGGCGGTCTTGGGCTTCGCTCCCTTAGATTCAGTCGCTTTCGATTCGGTCCCTTTGGGCTCCGTTCCCTTGGTTGCCTTCGATGCTGCCCCTTTTGATTCCGATCCTTTGCCCGTCGCGGATGCCGTATCTTTGGCGTCTCCCTTTGAAGACCTTGGCCTGGACTTATGGGTGTCGACGGCTGAATCATCGCTGTCGTCATCGTCGTGATCGTCATCGACATCGTCTGCGCGCGATGAGCGATGCGGTTTCGATTCGGATCCCGGCTCCGGACGACTTCGTTTGGAAGGACGCGAGCGAGACTCTGTGTTCTCTGAGACGATCTCAGTCTCTTCATCGTCGTCATCGGCCGTGGTCTGCCGAGTCTTCTTGCGCGGAGCCGAAGCACTGGGCTTGGACGGAACCTGATCAGGAGTTTCCTGATTTCGCTTCGATTCCCCCATGTCAAAGTAGCCATCATCGCTGAGAGCTTCTTCTTCGGTCGATTCGATCTCAGAACTCTCATCGTCCGAAAAGATTTCGCGTGCAATCGAAGCCTGGGTCAGCTTGGCGTGGTTCAGTTCGTCAATCAGTTCGGCGGGCGTCTGATAGCGATCCTCTGGCTTCTTGGCCATCATCCGCCGAATCACGGCGGTAAGACCTTCGGGAACCAGCGGGTTTTTGTCACGCGGATCAGGCACCGGCTTCACGGCATGAGCCTGAAGTTTGTTCGTGACGCTGCCATCAGGAAAGGGAGGCGATCCTGTCAGCATCTGGTACCAGGTACATCCGAGTGAATACAGATCGCTGCGAATATCGGCCAGCTTGCTGTTTCGCGCCTGTTCGGGCGACATGTAGTCAACCGTACCGACCGTGGTTCCGGCACGGGTGATATTGGTTTCCAGAGTGTCGTCGATCGATCGAGCCAGCCCCAGATCCGTCAATTTGACCACGCCGTCCCGGCGGATCAGCAAATTTGACGGCTTGATATCACGATGAACGATGTTTTGCTCGTATGCGTGCTGTAGCGCTGCGGCGATCTGCTTGATGATATCGATGGAACGCCGAATTGGAACATTTCCACGTCGCGTGACCATCTCGAACAGATCCTGTCCTTCGACGTATTCCATCGCGATGTACAGGTATCCGTCGGCCTCACCGCTGTCATAGACGGCAACGATATTGGGGTGGCGGAGTTGGGCCGCGGCTTGTGCTTCCGCCCGGAATCGCTTCACGAGCGTCGGATTTTCGGCCTTGTCTCGAGGAAGAACCTTGAGGGCAACGGTCCGTTTCAGTTCGGTGTCACGTCCGAGAAAGACGGCTCCCATCCCGCCTGCACCGATCTTCTTTTCGATCTCGTACTTGCCGAGACGCTTCAATTCCGACAAGCCTGGCGCAGACCCCGCGCCGCCGGGATTTTTGACCGCAGCTTTGTCCTCCGCAGCCATCGCAGACCTCAACCTTGGTTCGGGAACGGTTCCATCGTGAGAGCGGGAACGGTCAATCGGCTGATCGCTCGCCAACTCCGGGCATTTTCATCAGATGGTATGGATGTGTGCTGACAAGTGCAGAGTGTAGCAACAGTTCCGTCGCAGCGTCAAAAGACTGGAACAATTCCTTCGAAGTTTTTTCTCGGGAATCCTTTCCACCAGACTACCTGTACGAATGCGAATTGACTCGAACAGCCGAATCTTTGGCGAACGCTGGGACACCTGCTCCCAGCAAACGTTGCAAAGTCTCGGAATTGAGCGGCTTGTCCAGGATTCCATCGACCTGCAATTCCGTACATCGCAAAATCCGATCTGGCGTCCGTTCCGCCGTGATAGCGAACAGCGACTTGGACTGACCGATTCGTTCCTCGGGCAGCAATCGCAAAGCTTCCAATGTGTCAAAACCTTCCTCGCCTGGCAGGTCGATATCGACAATGATGACCGTATAATCGTTGAGCATCACCGAATAATAGGTGCGCGGCCCGTTCGGAACCACGTCGACTTTGAATCCTTCAGATTCCAGCGCCGCCACAGCCTTGGCCTGCTGGATCGGATTTCGCATCAACAGGAGAGATCGCCTGACAGTGGGGAAATTCCAGACGGCATCGTGGTCTGCCTCGGTCAGCTTGGAGTTCGGTGAGTCATGCAAAGATTCCGCTTGTGGGACTCCCAATGATGGCAAATCGACCAATCGCATCAAATGCTGAGCCTGCCGACGAAGCGTCTGCCATTGAGCCCGCCATTCGCGTGTGAGCGTCGTATCGACGGGCCGACTGGCGAGTTGCAACAGCGCGGTTGCCTGCGCTGCCACGTCGCGCCGAAGTCCATTGATTTCCCGAGACACATCAAACTGAGCCGATTCCAACACGGCTCGCCGTTCGGACAATGTCGCGACTTCGGTCTTCAGGGAATCACGCTCTTCGATCAGCGTATGGGTAATCCCTTCAATTTTTCCTGTGAACTCGTCCTGCAACGATTCGAGAGCCTCCTCACGACTCGCCGCAGACGCGAGTTGCTGCCGGTCCAGTAACACAAAAATCCCGAGGAATGCCGCTTCACCCACCAGCCACGTGAACCAGATCAAATGGGTTTCACGATCAGGAAGGTTAGGGAGATTCATGTTCCCCCAGACAATGAAATGGCCAACGGCGGCGATTGCTGCGGTCGCCACCAGCAATACGGCATCGCGATACAACGCCAGGCAGACAAACCACGCAAACAGATGTAAGTGAGTTTCAGGCGTTCCTCCTGAAACAGCCCAGAGGATCGAGGACATGATCCCTTGTGAAAGACCCATCGACCATCGAGACGGCCAGCCACCAGGCGACTGTAGGATCATCGCCAGTGGAATAATGCTGAATGCACCAACCCAGATCACGGCCGACGAAAGGGCATCCATTCGGACATTCTTCCACTGAGCTGCGATCGCAATGCTGGAAACCAGCACGACGGCCCACTGTGCGATCAGAACCCAGAAAATCCGCGCATCAGCCTGTTCCCGCTGAGTGAACAGTCCGTCTTGAAATCGTCTTGTCGCAGACGAATGGTGTACAGCGGAGGACTGCCACCAGAGCCAGTGATTCATGTTTCGGTCTCCGTCAGGATTGCCCGCCGGAAATGACCGACGTGCGGATCAAAGACGGAAGAGGGTTCCTTCCATCGATGATGTCCATCCGAAACATAGCACTCAGATTTTGCCCAAGATGTGGTGGCAAAGCATCAGTGAATGAATCAGCCTCGCCGATTGCAACGGTTACGCAGACTTTGTCAGCGTGCCGGCAGCATGACACACTCAAACGAGGGCGAAACGAAAGGATTTGACTTCTGATCTGACATAAGGGACGAAATTGGATTTTCTCGCCGACGGCCGCGCCGCCTCACTTCAACCTGGCTTTGGCAACTGGCGACGATTCTTAAGTTCTGCCTTGGCGTCAAGAATGAAGTCCTGCAGTTTTGATTCGATCATCCCATCCGATACAGCCTCTGGACGTTGAGCGATGGAGACGACAAGCGAGTTTCCTGCAATTGCGAATGAGCCCGCTATCACGCCATTGGGGACCGGAATGGAGAATGTACCTGTACCAGAAATCTCGGAAACCTGAATTCCGCGCCGTTGCATTTCACCAATCATGATTACGACAACATCCCGAACATTGTCTCCGACAGCAAGACGAAACGAGACGTTTTCGATCATTGGGTGGCTCCGAAAAAGCTTTTGTTAATGGCGGGCTTCGTTCTTTATGTCCGAACTATGTTGCATGAACGAGTCCATGGTGCGCACGCAGGGCCAGCGCCCACTAAGTTGTTTTGCCGCATAGGACTTCGAGGAGGAAG
>JBAWWJ010000209.1:0-14433 GCA_037146815.1 Planctomycetota bacterium | reverse complement strand
ACGAAGACATCGCGCGTAAAGAACGAATGCTCGAAGCGACACATACCAAGCTGGCCGAGCGTAACAAGACGATCGATGCTAAAGAGAAAGAACTCGATCGCGTCTTGAAGCAAGAGCAGGAGCAACTGTACAAGATCAGCGGCCTGGACCAGAAAGCCGCTACCGACATGTTGATGACTCAGCTTGAACGCGAGCTGAAGAATGAAACTGGGGCGCTGATTCTCAAGCAGGAAGCGGAACTGAAGCAGCAGTCAGAGCGGATGGCTCGAGAAATCATCGGCATGTCCATCCAGCGTTATGCTTCGGCACATACGTCAGAATCGACTGTCTCAACGATCGATATCCCCAGTGATGAGATGAAGGGGCGAATCATCGGCCGCGAAGGCCGCAATATTCGGGCGTTTGAAAAGGCGACTGGCGTCGATGTCATCGTCGATGATACCCCCGGCGTCGTTGTGGTCTCGGCATTCGACAGTGTTCGCCGCGAGACTGCCAAGCAGGCATTGGTGAAATTGATTCAAGACGGACGAATCCACCCGACTCGTATCGACGAAATCGTGGCTGAAACTCAGAAAGAGATGGAAGCATTCATCCATCGCCAGGGGAATGAAGCGGCTCAGGAAGCGGGTGTCCCCAATCTACACGACAAGTTACTTGATCTGATGGGACGCCTACACTTCCGAACCAGTTACAGCCAGAACGTCCTCAGACACTCGATCGAAGTGGCGCATTTGACCGGTTTGATGGCCGAGCAACTCGGCCTGAACGGGAACATGGGTCGCCGGTGCGGGTTCCTGCATGACATCGGGAAGGCTGCTGATCACGAGATGGAAGGTGGTCACCCAGCGGTCGGTGCGGAACTCCTGAAACGTTATGGAGAAAAGGGTGAAGTCGTGCACGCCGCCCTGGGGCACCATGACGACATTCGGCCCGAGTACATTTACACCGTGCTGGTGGCAGCAGCCGATGCCTGTTCGGCATCGCGTCCCGGTGCCCGTCGCGAAACGCTGGAGAAGTATGTTCGACGTCTCGAAGAACTGGAAACACTCGCCTGCGGGTTCCCAGGCGTGGAACAGGCCTTTGCCGTCCAGGCGGGTCGCGAAGTTCGCGTGATCGTCAATCCTCAGGATGTCAGTGATCGTGAGGCCGCTAGACTCTGTCGCGACCTTGCCGCCGCGATTGAACAGTCGCTGACGTATCCTGGTGAAGTGAAGGTGACCGTGCTGCGCGAGACTCGCGTTGTGGAATACGCGAAGTAAGTCTTCTGTATCCCCGTGATTTCATAGACTGCCGTTGTCAATCGACAACGGCAGTTGCGTTTGTGAACCGCGAACCTGCGCGAATTAGATCTCGGGCCTACGATTTTTCGATTTTGGCCAGAGGACGCCATGGTCTTTGAAGGAAGCCCTTGGCCAGAATCGAAAGTCCGTGGGTTAATTCCCCCTATTTATTTAACGGGGTACGTCACTCGCGCACCCCGCAGCAGACCACCTTGCGTCGAAGATCTCACTGGCGACGGAATTGCCTCTGCAAAGGAGCAGATTCGAACTGTCTGCCGACTGGTGATAGAGACCGCTTCATCCGAAATGCAAACCGCCCGGCCTTTTCAAGCCGGGCGGTCGCATTCAGTTTTTCTCGTCATCTGCCTGCCAGATCAGGCGGCTGCGGAATCATCCAGAGGTCGCAAACCGGTTTCGCCGCGTACGACTTCCGGCGTCAGCACGTACTTCTTTCCAGCGGCTTGATCGGGAAGTTCATACATGACTTCGAACATCGATTCTTCGACTACCGAACGCAGTCCACGAGCACCAGTTTCCTTGGCCTTGGCGATTCGGGCGATTTCCCGCAGAGCTTCCGGTGTGAATTCCAGTTCGGCATTTTCCATCTGGAAGAACTTCTGGTACTGCTTGACCAGAGAATTCTTGGGTTCCATCAGGATCCGAACCAGGTCTTCTTCTTCCAGCGGAGCCAAGGCACTGATCACTGGCAGTCGGCCGACCAGTTCAGGAATCATGCCGTATTCGATGATGTCATCGGTGGATGCCTGGGCCAGCAATTTGCCGCTGCGAACCTTGTTGTGATCCTCAACAGCTTGAGCACCAAAACCGATCGTTCGCTTGCCCATTCGCTTGGCGATGATGTCTTCCAGGCCGACGAACGTCCCACCGCAGATGAACAGGATGTTAGTGGTATCGATCTGGATGTACTGCTGTTCAGGATGCTTTCGTCCCCCTTGTGGTGGGACGTTGGCAACGGTCCCTTCCAGCATCTTGAGCAGAGCCTGCTGAACGCCTTCACCGGAAACATCGCGTGTGATCGAGACGTTTTGTGACGTCTTCCCGATCTTGTCGATTTCGTCGATGAAGACGATTCCTCGCTGAGCAACTTCGATATCGAAGTCAGCCGCATGCAGCAGCTTCAGCAGCAGGTTTTCAACGTCTTCTCCGACGTAGCCAGCTTCTGTCAGAGTGGTGGCGTCACCGATGGCGAACGGAACCTGAAGCAGACGAGCCAGCGTGCGAGCCATCAGCGTCTTGCCAGAACCGGTCGGGCCGATCAGCAGAATGTTCGACTTTTCAATTTCGACTTCGTTTTCCGTGTCCGATGCCGCCGTCAACCGCTTGTAATGGTTGTGAACGGCGACCGACAGGATCTTCTTGGTACGATCCTGACCGATCACGTACTGGTTCAAGTGTTCCGTAATTTCCCGCGGACTGGGGACACGGCTGAAGAGCTTGGTGGAAGTCCCGCGCCGTTTCCGTTCCTGGTCCAGGATATTCTGGCACAGCTCGATGCACTCACCGCAGATGTAGACCTCATCAGGTCCCTCCACGAGCGGACCGACTTCTCGGTAGCTCTTGCGGCAGAACGAACAGTTGGCGTTTTTTTTGCCGGTCGCCCCACGTTTTCCGGCGGATGACATGAAATCGCGTCCCGAGGCCATTGGCTTTCCTTCAACGCTGCCGATTGGGTTTCGTCGGTGAGTAACTCATTGATGAAAGCAAGCGGCACGTCCTTGGCCCTGCAAACATATCGAATTCCTGTTCAGGATCGTCCCGAACTTTTGATCCCGAACTCCTGTCTCATCTTACTTTGCCGAATTCTGGTTCGGCGATTCGTCCGTCGTACTTGATTTTTCGCAATCACTGCCGTCGCGTCCGGTTTCCCCGGTCTTTTCGGTGCCACAATCCTGTTGAACACCCGCTTTGGCAGTATCTGCCGATTGTCTGCCATTGGCAGGGGTTACGCTCATTCGAACCCCCGCTTCGTGTGCCAGTCGGCTCTTAATCAATCGGTACTCTTCCTCTGTCAACTCACCCTGCTGACGCAATTCACGAAACTGAGTCAGCATTTCGAGTTCGTTATCGGTACGACCGGAATCTTCGCGAAACCGTGCTCGCAAATAAAAGACCAACCAGATGGAGACTCCGGCAAGGAATGCCCCCACAACCAGAGTCGTGGGCGACATGACCTTCCCGTATTGGCTGAACAAATCCCAGTTTACTTCTACAGCCAGCATGGCTCGTCCCCGTGTTCACCGAACAATCTGATGTCGCCAATCGTTTCAACATCATCAGGGTGGCCATTATTTGCTGCTTCCGGAAACTGAGCAAGCTGGTTTCCAATCAATTGCACAGTGTTCGCGATGATCGCAGTTCGCTGACATCTTTCAGTTTGGACCCGTAAGACGACTGCGAACTGCATGGCAGAGATTGTAAGCACGCGGCGTGCCACACAGGTTCGATGGACCGTGCACAGATGATTTTGGTCTTTGACATGTCAGATTTCAGGTACCAATGGCAGCTTTTGCAGGTAGGAGGAGGGATGAGCCTCCGTGTGGCTGCCGCATCTTTGCAGAGTTTGCGTTGAAGATTGTAGTCGTTACAGAAACTTGGGGAATTGCCCAAAGGGATAGCACATGTCCGTGACAATCGCTGATTGCGCGAATCGATGTGCAAAGCACGAAACGCCCTAAGGCAGGGCGAAAAAATAACTTTTTTAACTTTCGGTGTCTGGGCTTGATTGACGAGAAGCGATTTCAGAGCTGGCCTAGGTCGACAAATGGGCGCACACGATTTTAACTGGCGTGTCGCCGGATGCCGACCATGCTCACGATTCTCGGCTCCTGTAAAATCCGATGGAATGGTCGGCCCGTTGGGCCTCAGATTCGTTGTTTGGCGTGTTCCCAGCCCGAAGGAGCCCGAAAGGGCCGGGCGGGGTGAATTTCTGGCCCATTGGGCCGGAAGCCCAACAAATCCTCGGTTGGACGCGGTTGGACAGAGTATTCGTTCCGATATTTCGGTCGACAGAAAAATGGGCGAGTTCTTTTCCGTTTTCCGGCCCAAGGGGGCCATCCGTTCCCCCAACCCGGCCCCTTCGGGCCCCTTCGGGCCGGGGATCAGTCGCGTAACAAAGTGCTTCCTGAGGCCCAACGGGCCGGTCGTTCAAGTCTTGGGAATCCGCCATCCCACTCATGTGGATGCAAATATCACCGCCGTAATCAGCGAAACGGTGGAACGGCCATCAAGTCAATCAGAATGACAAAATTGCGGCGCATAATCTGGGCATCGCCGGATGCCGACCATGCTCACGATTCTCGCCCCATGTAAAATCTGATGGAACGGCCGTCACGTCGGGCCGGAAGGCACCGGAAGCCGCATGGTCGTTCATCCGATCAGTACTGAAGTTGAGCATCAGACGGAGCCGCTTGTTGGTGGTCTCACGCTGAAACGCGAGTGGAAGAGGGACTCACGAAAAGACGCGGAGACGCAAAGTGAGGAAGAGGTTGGAGAGAGGCGATATCTGGAATACTTGAAATCTTTGCGTCTTGGCGTCTTGAGCGACGCGGGCGTGAGGTCCTGGCGATACCCTCACTGCTGAACGTGAACCTGCACTCGCGACCCGACGGGAAGCTTGGGCCACAGCTTTCCGGCAGGTTCGATTTTCACTTCCACTTGCGAATCTGCTGACGAGGATTTGTGATCAGCAGGAATCGCATGCGGTGGAATCGCAGCCACCAGTCCGATTCGGTTCTGGCGTCCCGGAAACATCAGTTCGACTTTCGTCCCGGATCGCAACTTCGTGGCGGCGGAAGTCGGAATGCATGCCACAAGATGTCGTCGTTCATCGTCAAGAAGTTCAACCATGGCATTTCCCGCACTGACGACATCGCCCGGTCGATGATGAATCGTGCCAATGATTCCGTGCGCCGGGCTGATCACCGTTAGCGCCTCACGCTGCTTTTCGAGTCCAGCGAGTTCGTCACGTGCTCCCGTAATCCGGGTTTCAATCAGATCCACTCCCGCAGAGACTCGCACCTTGTCTGGCAAATCTTTTTCCAGATTTCGCAAGCGATCCAGCTGTTGTTCACACAGAGCAATTTGTGCGGTCAGCGCTTCTGCGGCAATAGCAGCCGCATCTTCCCGCAAGATGGCCTGTAACTTTCGCTCGTCGGCGAAGGGGGAATCGAGGATGATAGACTTTACAGGAAGCTCGGCGTCTGCCAGATCAGGACCGATCCGATTCTGCTGCATCCCCTTCAAATGATCCTGCCAGGCCAGTTGCTCCACTTGCTTCGCCGTTTGCTCCTGCGTGACGCTCGAGACTTTCAGTTGAGTCTGGAAAATCTCGCCGTTCAATTCCCGCTTTCGCCATTCCAGTTCGACATCAGCGGTGGCCCTGGCTTGCTTCAGCTCCGCTTCCAGTTCCACCAATTCGCGTTGTTTCTGGACAATTTGCGAAGCGAGTCGGTCATCGCTCAGCTGCAGCAATTTGTCTCCGGGAACAACTCGCTGGCCGGGTACAAGCAGGATTTCCTGAATGCGTGCGGTCCGTTCGGCAGTGATGCTGGTCGTCCGAGACTGCAAGGCGCCGCCGTAGGAAACGGAACCGCGCAAGTCCAGCCATTTGGCCACGCCAATCCCGGCTGCCAGCGAAGCCGCACACAGCATCAACAACCGTCGCCGCGACGAAACCACTTTCGCGGGACTATTGGCAGAACCAGCCGGAACATCCATGGAAGTCATACTGTATCCGTCACAGATCGTGGAATTCGTGCACCGTCCTTATTCGAATCGGCAGACGAACCCTGTCGGGATTGGTCCGAGTCGGGTCGTCACGACGTGAACGCGTGAACCAACAGCTACAATCGGCACGTTCATTACAAATTGACATTGCGGACATCCCGAATGGCCATCTGCGTCCGTCAGCAGATCATGCCGAAGAGGGACCCCTGGATCTGCCATGACCATCGAACGGGATTGATCGCGGTCTCAGTGGGATGTCAGCGAGTCCAGGCGAGCATCAGGCACCCCTGACTTTGATGGGGAAAATCGAATTTCCCGTTTTTCTAAATTTTTTCCCGACAGGACGGAATTCTCGAACTAGAGTTCAAATGGTCAGGCGGAAAGTCCTTATCCCCTCGCCGTGACTGACCCAGGGACGGGAAGAATGAAAACAACACAATCACAAAATCACCGACGCAACAAACGCAGCGGAAGTTCCGCTGTCGAAGTTGCCATCACCATGCCCGTTTTCATCATGTTCCTCGCGGCACTGATGGAGTTTGGTCATGTCTTTTTTGTCTCGCACATGCTGAAAGCTGCTGCGAAGGCAGGGGCACGGTATGGCAGTTCCGCTGGCGTGACGACAGCACAGTGCCAGGCGAAAGTCCAGCAGATTGTCGGTTCGTCGATCAACGTCGCCAAGGCAACCGTCAACATCAAGGACGCCAGTGTTTTTGACACCTCTACCGTAACCCCCGCCTCGATCAACTACGCAACCCTTCCGGCAGTCGAACTCAGTACGGCGGAACAGGGTCGCCTGTTCGTCGTTCGAGTAACCGTCCCATATGACCAGGTCGCTCTGCTGCCCCCGTTCTGGGTCAAAGGTCGAACCGTCACCGGGCAATCTGTCTTGCGTCACGAATAACGATGGCGAACTGGATTTAAGATCATGAGACTTCTTTCGAAACCCATGGGGCGGCCGACAACTCCGACGCAACAGCGTCGACGAGGGGCTGTTACCGTTGAATTCGCACTGATGGCCCCCTTATTTGTCGCCCTGACCATGGGAACGATCCAGACCGGGTTGGCAATCACGGCTGCCCAGACGCTGACGACTGCGCTTCGCGAAGCGGGACGGGTTGCTTCGATGGACTACACCAGTCGCCTGCTTCCCGGTCAAACGATCAACCAGAAAGTCATCCTGGATATCAAGAATTTTCTGGCTGCCGAAGGGTTCAACACCAGCAATATCACGATCACCATCACTGCTGCCGACGGGGCAAACGCAGGGTCAACATTTGACCTTTCGAACAGTGCGAATCAACTGCAACTTTTCAAAATTCGCGCGGTGATGCCGTATTCTGCAGTCACTTCCGTCACGTTCTATCCACATACGGGCCAGACGATTTCAGCCTTTGTCGTTTACCGCAAAGGCAAAAACACTCTCGTACTGTAACGGGCCAAAACTCCCAGCCGTGCAGCTGAGATCAACCCACATACCAGACATGGAAGTCGTCAGTCCCTGCTACTGATTCGCATCGACTCTTGAAGAGTGATGCCGACTGAGATTTGTCAACATTTTGTGTCTCCACCTGCAAGGTGGCCGATGGCGACCGGATGCCGCTTTAAGGATGAATTCTATGCGTCGATACCTTAATAGAATCCCTGCCCAATGGGCAGAGATGTCCACGTCACGGCGTGGCGTATTCCTGGTCGTGGGGGCCGTGACCTTGGTGGCCGTGATGGCGTTCATGGCACTCGCCGTTGATATCGGAGTCGCATCGCTCACCAGATCGCAAATGCAGGCGGCGGTCGACTCTGCTGCACTGGCAGGAGCGATGGAAATCACCGATGCCCTCAGTACCGCCGGAGCCAACGTCAGCAACGTTTTCGCGTATGCTCAGGATCAGGCTCGGACCAAGGCTGCCGCGGTAGCACAGATGAACAATGTGTATGTCAACTCGGCAATCGACGTCACGTTTGGGCGGCGGTATTACGACACCACGACGAAAACGTACCTGATCGACTGGAACGCTGGTGCCAGCCAGACAAATGTCGTCAAAGTAAAAGCACGCCGCGACGGCACCACCAAGAGCGCTCCTGATGCCAAGGTTCCTTCGCTCTTCGGTATTGGATCCGGCGGAACAACAATTCTAACGGAAGCTGTCGCGTTTATCGACCCGCGCGACATGGTGATCGTCCAAGACTTCTCGCGCTCGATGAATTTCGACAGCTACTTCACCGATGAAGTCGTTACCGGACTGACGAAAACGCAAATCGAAGATGCGATCCTGATGGTCTGGAACGATTTGCAGCCTTTGACCCTGGGGACAATGACCTACACTCCGCAGTACTTCACTCACACGCAGACAAATACCAGCATTACTGCAGCAGTCACGTTCAAGGGAACGTCTGTTGCTGTGACGAGCACCACGGGCCTGAAAACCGTCAAGTTGACGTACTCGACAGGTTCTACGCAAACGTTCAACGTCAGTGGCACTACGACAAAAACGGGGACATACACCGGTACCGCCCGTATTACGGCAGTGACGATCACTGCTTACAAAGTCGGTAGCACGACACAGACCGTGACCTTCGCGAACCATACCAACTCGGCTGCAAACGTCATGGCGGCATTTGGTTTGACGACCGGAAACTATCCGTATGCCGGAGGAAGCTGGTCGGACTATGTCACTTATGTCCAGACTGGTACTGCCCTGCCGACGTACGGGTACAACGAAATGTACGGTGGAATCACTTACGTCTGTTACATCATGAAGAATTATCCGGAACACTCCGTCAACAAGGATTTGTGGAAGACTCGCCACTATCCGTTCCAGGCCTGCAAGGACGGACAGCAGTTGCTGTGTGATTACCTGACTCAGCTCGGATTCGACGACCGATTGGGGATGGTCAGCTACGACACCAATCACCGCATGGAAACCACAATTAACGATACAAATCCTGCATTCCCAAAGATCAATATCTCGGCCAATCCGATGACGAAGGATTACGCCACGATCGCCAAGTTGATGCAGTATAAGCAGGCCGCGTATTACAGCGACGCAACCAACATGGGTGGTGGAATGAAAGACGCCATTGCCATGCTTGATGCGTACAAGCGAGATGGATCACGTCCTGCGATCATCCTGATGACGGACGGAAAGGCCAATACAATTGATTCGGGAGACAGTACCGCTCTTCCCGCTGGCTGGAACTGGAATACGATGTTTGATTACAACGGAGATGGAGTTGCCGACTTTTCGTCAACCGACCCTCAAATCACCTATGTGCTTGCCAAGGTCAAGATCGCTGTTGACAAAGGGTATACGGTTCACTCGGTGAGCGTCGGCTCCGTAGCAGACCGCAACCTGATGAAGGCCGTAGCGTGGTTAGGCAAAGGCTACTGGCTCGACGTTCCTGCCGGTACAACCGTCGCCGCAATGTCCTCGCAGATGCAGGACGTGTTTGCAAAGATCGCGTCCGCAGTACCACCTGCCCGATTGGTTCCTTCCAACTGATTGACACGTAACGATCGTCATTGTGAATGACAACGAGGAGAGAAGGGGATGCCCTTTCTCTCCTCTTTTCGTTAGTCCTGCCGTAACAAATCACGCTGAAACACTTAAAGGATTTCGTCCGCAAACGGATGCAGGAAGTTGGCGAGTTTCTCTTTCGGCAAGGCATCCAGCAGGAACTCGGCCATTCGAAAATCTTCCTGTGACGTGATTTTGATATTCAGCGGTGAGCCTTCCACTATCTGGACAGGATGCCCAATGTGTTCGACCAACTGGGCTTCGTCTGTCGGTTGCAAGTCGCCTCGACGAGCATACGCTTCCATCAGTAATTCGCGGCGAAAGACCTGGGGTGTCTGGGCAGCCCAGAGGTGTTCTCGGGAGACAGTCTGTTCAACCTGACGGTTTCCGTCCACTCGTTTCAGAGTGCTGGTGACCGGAGTTGCCAGCAGGGCCGCGGAGTGCTGCTCAGCCGCGCGGAAGACATTATTGATCCAGTCTTTCACGATCAATGGCCGTGCCGCATCGTGGACGGCCACAAAGTCGACGTCCATTCGAACCCGAGCCAGAGCGTTCATCACCGAATCGGCTCGCTCGGCCCCCCCGGCGACAATTTCCACATTCATAAATGCCAGGTTCGGACGGAATTTTTCTTTGAACCAGTCGATGTCCTCGGGCGCCAGCACCACAATTGTTTGCACGACATCGTCACGATTCACAAAGACTTCTGCCGTTCGTACCCAGACGGGGCGGCCTTTTAATTCTACGAAAACCTTCTTCTTGGATTGTTGCGTTGCAAACCGGCTGCTCTTTCCAGCCGCCGGAAGAATGACTGCGAATTTTGACACGGCGTGTTCCTGTCCTGTTGCCTGGCCGAATCTCGATGAATTCGGATTGCGACCTGTTGATCACAGGGGCTTCAGCCTCGGCCCCGGTGCAAAACAACTTGTTTATTGGAGTTTTTCACTTCGTCACGGCGTCGTCTTCAGCGAACCGAGGTATTCGAGAAGATCGACCAATTGCTGCGCGGTGAAGTCACGTACCAGCAATTCTGGCATCAGCGATTTCGTTTGCGGAAAAATTTCCTCGACAGCATCTGCGGATATGCGATGCAATTTGTTCTGGGCATCCCGCAATTCAATTTCCTTTGCATCCCGACGGATTATCAATCCAGTCAGGACTTGACCGGACTTTGTCTCGATTAACCATGCTTTGTACTTCGGGTCAATCTGCAACGAGGGTTGAAGGATGCTCTCCAGCAATCGTGACCGATCGTATTTCTTGCCAATTCCATCCAAATCCGGACCAAGTTCGGTCCCTTTCCCGCTGATTCTATGGCAGTTTCGACATTGAACGACGGTCGATTCGTGAAAAAGCTGCCTTCCTCGCTCAGTATCTCCGACCAGTTTCAGTATCTCGGTCCGATCGATTGTCTCTCCCAGACGTTTGGTCCTGCGATTCTCTGGAATAAAGCTCTCAAACAGATCGCGGACTGCCGGATCAGTCGTCGCGGCAAGTGCCATGGTGATCACCATTTCTCGCGTTTCCGAAGAGAGACGATTGCTTCGAACAGCTTCTGCGAGCATCACCGCCTTGAGCGACGACGATAACAGTTCCGACGTTAACTTCGCTCGTTCTTCGGCTCGTTGCTTTACAGCTTTGGCATGGATCTCGGCAACTTGCTTTCTGGCCTCGGCCAGATCAGCATCGGAAGGTTGATCACGCTTTTGGCGTTGAGCCTGCGTTCGGGCGAGCTTTTGTTCTGCGATCGGTTGTTCCGCCTGCTCTTTCCGGCGAGCGACTGCCTCACCAATTTCAATCAGGCGATCAAGCATTAAAGACTCTTCCAACCTCGGCGGCATTGCGCGAATCCAGTCGTGAATAAGTTTCAATCCACGTTCATCGACTTGCCTGGCGCCAAGGTGCGGCATATGCCCGGGCCCTACCTTGGCGAGCCGAAAATAAAGGACCGAGCGAAACGGATCACCGGGCACCAGCACTTGGGCTTCGTGAATTCCAAACGTTCCTTGTGTCGGCCGAGTCCCAATCGCTTTCGTATCCTTCAGCGACAAATCATGCTGAAGAAAGATATACGACGAGCCGCCACCGTTGTTCCGATGACAATGACCGCAATTCGCGTGCAGATACGAACGGGCACGGGCGTTCAGATTCTCGTGCTCGTCAAAGGGGGGCTCCAGACGCGGAAGCGATTCGATGGATCGCATCTCGGACGGAGGAACATTCGCCCCCTGTTGATCGGGCGATTCAGCGAGCAGTCCGATGTGACGGTAGGTTCGGATTTGATTGTCGACGGTGCCGCCAAAATCGTGCGGCCGATTTAACTGAGGAATATTGAAGCCGAGAGTGTATTCCGACCAGGGGTTGTGACATCGAATACATTCGGCTCGAGCGGCAAATCGCCATGTCACAGAAGATTGTCCATTATCAACATTGGCGTTGCGAACATTCAGCGTCCGATTTTTGCCGGCGCGATCGACCAGCACCGCGTCGGTCTGCTCGTCGTTCCATTCATACGTGTATGCCTGCCATTCCCGTCCGTCGAAGTGCAGAATCTGTGTTTCGATACGACGCCGGCTGCCTGGGTCACCTTGAACGAAATCGACGGATAGCGTTTTCATCAGGACTGAATTGAGCGGAAAATCAGTGGCACGACTGAACATCGAGCCGGGAATCGCTCGTGGGCGTGGTGCGACACGAATCGGATCATTTCCGGGGACCGCAACAAATCGCTCTGCTGATGCCCCGTCTGACCACTGCTCGGCATTCACCGAAAAAGGGAGTACTCCTGGTGCCACCTGATGACGGGGAACCGATGCGAAGAGTCCCGAGTCACTCAACTGCTGAGGAAACTTGTGCCCGTCAGGTCGGACTTCATTAGCCGCCAGCGTGAAGATTGATCCATCATCATGATCAAGTAGATAGAGTTCACCTTCGGGTGATTCTGCGAAATCGACGATTCGAACAATCGGGTCGATGAGTTCAAACTTCTCCCCAAGCTTGCCCTCTTCAGTGACCTTTGCTCCCCAGATGCGACGAGTTTCCCAGTCACCAAAAACATAGGTACCGACAAGATCCGGAAATTGCTTTCCCCGATAAACAAACCCACCAGTAATCGATGCCCCGTCGGTATGCGGAATCTCCATGGTTGGCGGAACAATCGGGGTGGGACCAAGCTGTCCTTCTGCATGTACGGTTTGTTTCCCCTCAACGATACTCCATCCGAAGTTGTCACCTTTGTTCACTCGATAGACCAGTTCCCACAATTCCCACCCGACATCACCGACCCAGAGATCACCCGTCTTGCGGTCGATGCTCATTTTCCAGGGATTTCGCAATCCATAGGCCCACGTCTCGGCGCGTGCCCCTGGCAGGTTAACGAACGGATTGTCTGCTGGAATGGTGTAGGGACGATCTCCCTCAGGTTTGCGAACATCAATGCGCAGAATTTTTGACAAGAGCGTCGAAAGATCCTGCCCGGACTTGCGACCGTCGGGTGGAAACGCGAATCCACCATCACCCGTAGAGATGTACAGGCAGCCATCCAGGCCAAATCGCAAACATCCTCCGTTATGGCCCCCTTGTAGCCATGACATCATGAGCTTTTCCGTGGAGATGTCGCAAACAGGGGGATCCGTTTGAGTGACCTGAAATCGCGACACGCGTGTTCCATCGGCCGTCTGGCCTGCACTACCGTCGGTACTGCGAATCACGTAGCAGACGTAGCAGTAGCGATTCTTCGCGAAATCCGGATCAAACGCCATTCCATAAAGTGCTTCCAATGCAAACGGAGGTTTGGCCGTCTGATTCATCTGATCGACGAGTTGTTTGCAATCAAGAAAGACGGATGCCTGATCCGCATTTCGATCCAGCGGCAGCAGATGGATCTTTCCTGACTGTTCCCCGACCAATAACTGTCCGGATCCGGGGAGGACATCCAGGAGAGTCGTCCCTTTGAACCGGAGTTTGGAATAGAGTCGCTCAGGCCGGTACGGCGGCGGAGGTTCCGGTCGACCACGGACATTCGAGGTCGTCCACGGAATCCGATTGTCGAGCCCAAATGGTGGCGACTTCGTCGCTTGAGCGTGAGCATCCGTCACTGAAAACACGCAGGTCAATATTTCCAGCAATACCAAATGCCAAACAGAAAACGGATTCGACATGAACTGCACCTGGCAATTGTGGTTTGTGGGAAATCAAGGGCCGCACGCTCGAATTAAACTTGATTTGCGACCTGATTGTGACCTGAAAAATTGTAACGCTTTTTCGATCGGATGGCATGTACCACCGAAAATGTGGATGCGAGACGGTGCCCTCGCGTCAGAACGCCAGAACGATGCTTAAGACAGTCGAAATGTGGTTATCCGATTACCTCGCCCCGGTACAGTCGACGCAGTTTACCCAATCAAAACCAATTGCGCAGCCGGTCGCAGTTTCGGTGCAGGCCGGTGACTAAAATGACGATTTTGCCGACTGGAGCAGCTGATACGGCTGTGACTCCACTGTTTCGTCCACCGTCTGGTAATCTCGACATTGCGCGACGCTCCGCCATTCGGGAAAGGATGTCCTGGCATGGCTGCCCGAGTTCGACTGATTTTGACTCTGCATAACCATCAACCGATCGGCAACTTCGACGGGGTGTTTGAAGGGGCTTATCAGGACAGTTACGCCCCGTTCTTGAATATCCTCGACGAATTCCCGGATCTCCCGGTTGTTCTGCACATCTCTGGAAGTCTGCTGGAATGGCTGACAGATCGCCATCCGGAATACATCGATCGAATCCGGGGACTCGTGGCCCGTGGGCAGATCGAACTGCTCGGCGGCCCGTTTTACGAATCAATCCTGGCATGTATCCCACGCCGCGATCGACTCGGTCAGATTCGCGAATACAAGCG